>NZ_JBEZEK010000023.1:0-109735 GCF_040648835.1 Micromonospora sp. NPDC049081
CAAACCCGAAAGTCTGCCCAGTGCGGGGTATAAATCATAATTGGCACTGGCTTATCAAGCACCCTGTTGAGTTCTCAAAGAACAACCACACACCACCCGAAAGCCCCGACCAACAGGACCCCCGACCTGGGGTATCTCGTTCACCGTGACCGGCGCTTCCGCGCTGGGCACTTTTACTACGTTACCTCACCGTCTGCCCCGTGTCAACCGGTGTATTCCGGTGTGTCACGCTTTGTACGGCCTTGCTCCGCTGAGTGCACACAGCGACCAGCGCTGTGCTTGATCATCGGATTTGGCAGAACCGGCCGCTACGGTCTCCCGTAGGCTCGCCCGGTGCTCTGCCGATCGACAACACTACCCGGTCGGTTCCGCCCGTCCAAATCCGCCCTGCGGCGTTTCGGTGAGCCCCACCCGGTCCGTGTCGTAGTGGGCTGATGCCCTCGACGACCCGGTGCCAAACCTGGAACCTGACTCCTGGGGCTTTCGTCCCGTTTGCCCGTTCCGCGCTGGCAGAGAGAAAGTTACGCGGTTTCGGGTTTGATCGTCAAATCCGCAGGTCATCGCCGTGAAGCCCGGCGCGCTGCCCGCCAACCCCGGATGCCGAGCACCCCCACCGTGGTCCCGATGACCAGTGCGGCGGCGATCAGGAGCAGGTGGATCCAGAAGAAGCCGGTCGGTGCGCCGCCGCCGACCGTCCCACCGGCCCAGGCCCGCGCGTCGTTCCAGATGGCCAGCCCGAACCTCGGCCAGATCGCCCAGGTCCACACCCCGACCCCGATCAGGAACAGCGACCAACCCCGCGACAACACCATGGTCACCGAGTATTCCAGTGCTCCCGGTCCCCACCCGGGGCGAGCACGGATGCGCACCCCCGACGGCCGCGTGCCCGGCAGGTACGCCGTCGGCACCGACGCGGACAGTCGCTTCGTTTCCGCCATTCCCATCGGCCGAGCCAGACCGAGCCAGCCACGTCTACCAGGCCAGTCAAGCCCGCCGAGCCCAGCCAGCGCCGACCGGGGCGGGCCAGGCCAACCACGCCCGCCGGGCCAACCAAGCCAGCCACGTCTACCAGGCCAGCCACGCCCGCCGAGCCCAGCCAGCGCCGACCAGGCCAGCCACGCCTGCTGAGGCCGGCCAGGCCGAACGGGTCGAGCGGGCCGGCGTCGCCGCCGGCGGGCAGTCGAGAACCGGGTGTACCCGCCGCCGGGCAGCCCGCTACCGTTGCGGCATGACCAGCGCGCCCGCCCGGCACCCCGGAACGTCGTACGACGTCCAGGTCGGTGCGGAGCGACGCCGGCGATCCGTCGCCCGCCCGCGCTGACCCATTCCCTGCGACCGGCGGATCGAGCCGCCGGTCACCGCCGCTGTCCTCGGTCCGTCCGCAGACTCTCCCGTCCCGGAGATCCGCGTTGACGGATCCGAGCAGAACGGCATACCCATGGATCTTGAAAGGCTGCTCACCGACCGGCTGACGCCGGCGTTCACCGCCGTGGCCGACGGCCCGGTCGACCCCGTGGTACGGCGCTCGCCGCGCGCGGACTTCCAGTCCGACGCGGCGTTGGCGCTGGCCCGACGGCTCGGCCGGCCGCCGCGCGAGATCGCCCAGGCGGTGCTGGACCGTGCGGTCCTCGACGACGTCTGCGCGACGGCGGAGGTCTCCGGTCCGGGCTTCGTCAACCTGACGATCGACGACGGCGCGCTGGCCGGCATGGTCGCCGCGCTGGCCGCCGATGACCGGCTCGGGGTGCCGGTGACGGCCGCACCGGAGACCGTCGTGGTCGACTACTCGGGGCCCAACGTGGCGAAGGAGATGCACGTCGGGCACCTGCGCTCCACGGTCATCGGCGACGCGGCGGTCCGGCTACTGGGCTGGCTCGGGCACCGGGTCGTGCGGGTCAATCACATCGGCGACTGGGGCACCCCGTTCGGGATGCTGATCGCGCATCTGGTGGACCTCGGTGAGGCGGAGGCGGCACAGGAGCTGTCCATCGGCGACCTCGACGGGTTCTACCGGGCGGCCCGGTCGAAGTTCGACGCCGACCCGGCCTTCCGGGACCGGGCGCGGCAGCGGGTGGTCGCGTTGCAGGGTGGCGATCCGGAGACGCGGCGGCTGTGGCGGCTGCTGGTCGAGCAGTCCCAGCGGTACTTCCTGACCGTGTACCAACTGCTCGACGTCACCCTGACCGAAGGCGACTTCCGGGGCGAGAGCGCGTACGACGACCGGCTCGGTGCGGTGGTGGGCGACCTCGACCGGCTCGGGCTGCTCACCGACAGCGCCGGGGCGACCTGCGCCTTCCCACCGGGGTTCACCGGGCGGGACGGCGCACCGCTGCCGTTGATCGTGCGCAAGGGCGACGGTGGGTACGGCTATCCGGCGACCGACCTGGCCGCGCTGCGGCTGCGTACCGGCGAGCTGGGCGCGACCCGGCTGCTCTACGTGGTCGGCCTGCCGCAGCGGCAGCACTTCGCGATGGTGTTCGCGGTGGCCGGGCAGGCCGGCTGGTTGCGCCCGCCAACCCGCGCCGAGCACCTCGGCTTCGGCTCGGTCCTCGGTCCGGACGGGCGGATGCTGCGCAGTCGGACCGGGGAGTCGGTGAAGCTGGTCGACCTGCTGACGGAGGCGGTGACCCGGGCGACCGCGCTGGCCCGGACCAAGAACCCCGCGCTGGACGAGGCGCACGCGGCCGAGATCGGCCGGGCCGTCGGTATCGGCGCGGTCAAGTACGCCGACCTGGTCACCGACCGCACCCGCGACTACGTGCTGGACTGGGAGCGGATGCTGGCACTCGACGGCAACACCGCCCCCTACCTGCAGTACGCGTACGCCCGGACCAGGTCGGTGTCGCGGCGGGCCGGCACCGCTGTCGACCCGGACGCCCGGGTCGTGCTCACCGCGCCGGCCGAGCGGGCGCTGGCGTTCGAGCTGCTCGGGTTCGCCACTGTCGTCCACGAGGTGGCCCGGACGATGGAGTTCCACCAGCTCGCCGGCTACCTGCACCGGTTGGCGACCCGGTTCAGCGCGTTCTACGAGCGCTGCCCGGTGCTGCGGGCAGACGGGGACCTGCGGGCCAGCCGGTTGCTGCTGACCGACCTGACCGGCCGCACCCTGCGGCAGGGGCTCTACCTGCTCGGCATCCGTACCGTCGAGCGGATGTGAGCCGATCGGCCCGTGGTCGACCCGGGCCGGGCCGGGTGGCGCGGCCCGGGTCGTCAGCTGGCCCCGGTGCGCAGTTGCTCGAAGTAGGGCTTCATCGCCGGGTAGTAGTCACCGAAGTCGGTCTTCGGGGCGTCCGCCGGGGCGTCCGGGCCTGCGGCCACCAGGAGATCGAGGTAGAACTCCCAGCCGGGGCCGATCTCGCCGACGTGCTCCTCGCTGTCGAGGTGGTGGGTGAACCGCAGTTGGGTGGTGCCGGCCGTCTCGGTGAGCGCCAGCTCGATCCGCCAGCCGCCCGACTCGTCGGCCGACGACACGGCCAGGTGCCGGGGCGCCTCGCACGCCTCGATCCGCAGCGCCGTCCAGGGGGTGCCGTCCTCGAAGGCCATCTGCAACCGGATCGTGCGGCCGGGGCCGGCGTCGCCCTCCCACCGCCCGAACCAGCGGGCGGTGCGGTCGGGTTCGGTGACGCTCGCCCAGACGTCCTCGATCGGGGCGCGGAAGGTGCGCACCAGCACCAGGTCGGTGCCGGTGAGGGTGCGGAACAACTGCCCGGTGGGGATGCCGGTCATGCGGTCTCTCCTACTGCTCGGGGTGCCGTGTCGCGGGTGCGCCGCTCACGGCGGGTGCGGTGGACCTCTGTCTCCAGCGCATCGAGGTGCTGCGCCCAACCGCGCGGACGACGCAACCGGGCGAGCCAGTCGACCAGCTCGGTGAGCCGGTCGGTGTCGAGCCGGTAGCGCCGCTGCCGACCCACCAGCTCGCTGTGGACCAGGCCGCTGTCCCGCAGCACCCGCAGGTGGCGGCTAACGGCCGGTCTGCTCACCGGGAACCGGTCGGCGATCTCCCCGGCCGGGAGGTCACCGTCGCGCAGCAGCTCAAGGATGCTGCGGCGGATCGGATCGGATATCGCCGCCGCCACCTCGTCCACCCGGAAAGCGTAACCCATCGGTTACGGGTTTCCCGGGGTGCCCCCGTCAGCGCAGCGGGGCCGGCAGTGGGCGTACCCCGGTGAGCTCTTCGGAGCGGGCCCAGAGGTCGGCCGCGAGCTGCCGGTCGGTGGCGGTACCGCGCAGCGGCGCGAAGGTGGGCTCCGCGCGGCGCAACAGCCGGCCGGGGCCGATGTGCCGGCCGGTGGGCGCGGTCGGCACGGTGGCCGCGAAGAGCATCGGTGCCGCAGCCTCGTCGAGAGGGCGGCGCAGCGGCCCCATGACGACGGTCTCCACCCGCCGGGCGAGGGAGGGCAGGTCCCGGGAGAGGTCGGTCCTGGTCATCCCGGGGTGGGTGAGCAGACTGCGCACCGGTGAGCCGGCGGTCCGCAGCCGTCGGTCGAGTTCCAGCCCGAACAGCACGTTGGCCAGCTTCGATGTGGCGTACGCCCCGCCGGGGGAGTAGCGGCGCTCGGCGGCCAGGTCGGTCAGGTCGAGTCGACCGAGCCGGTAGAGACCCGAGGAGACGGTGACCACGACCGGCGTCCGGCCGGCGGTCAACACGGGCAGCAGCCGCCCGGTGAGGGCGAAGTGGCCGAGGTGGTTGGTGGCGAACTGGCTCTCCACCCCCTGTGGGCTCAGCCGTCGGGGAACGGTGCCGATGCCGGCGTTGTTGACCAGCGCGTCCACCACGTCGACCGCACTCCCGAGGTCCTCGGTGAAGGCGCGGACCGAGTCCAGGTCGAGCAGGTCCAGTCGACGCACGACGAGATCGGCCCGGGGGTGGTCGCGCAGGATCCCGGCCCGGACCCGGGCACCCTTGGCGGTGTCCCGGACGGCCATCACCACCCGGCCCCCGCGGGCGGCCAGGTGGCGGGTGATCGCCACGCCGAGCCCGCTGCTGGCGCCGGTGACCACGAACGTCCGGCCGGACTGGTCGGTGAGATCGGCGACGGTCCAACCGGGTGCGCTGTCCATGGGGTGCCTTCCGGTGGAGGAATGAAGTGGATTACCTATCCGATTGAACCCGGAGGTAAACGGATTGTCAATCCGATCGGATGGTCCATCCGTCGGGTTAGGCTGGCGCGGTGACGACGACACTGCGTGCGGACGCCGCCCGCAACCGGGAACGGGTGCTCACCACCGCCCGTGCCGTGGTGGCGGAAGGTGACCTGTCGTTGCCGCTCAACGAGATCGCCCGGCGGGCCGCAGTCGGCGTCGGCACGGTCTACCGGCACTTCCCGACCCGACGGGCGCTGCTGGAGGCGCTCGCCGCCGACGCCTTCGCCGCGCTGCTCGACCAGGCACGGGCGGCAACCCGCGAGGACGACCCGTGGGCCGGCGTGGAGCTGCTGCTACGGGCCTTCCTGCGCAGTCAACTTGACGATCCGGCCCTCGCCGAGGTGCTCGCGACCCCCGCTGAACAGGACGCCACCACGCAGACCACAGCCGGTCGCGCGGAGTTGGGCGACCTGGCCGCGACCGTGCTGGAGCAGGCGACCCGGGCCGGCCGGCTACGCCCCGGCCTCACGCTGGACGATCTGCAACACCTGGTCTGCGGTACCGCGTTCGCCGCCCGGATCGCCGGCACGCCCCGGCACCGCGACGAGCTGTACCTGACCGTGCTGCTCGCCGGGGTCCGCGCACCCGACCCCGGCGAGGGGTCACGGCAGGCCGACTAACCGGGCCGGACGCACGGGTCGGCGGTCGTGGTCGACGGGCTGTCCGCCGTACGGCCGTCGGTGCCGGTCACCCGCACCGACCAGGTCACCGCCGAGGCACCGAGCACACTCACCGTCACCTGGGCGGACGACCCGTCCACGGTCATCGCCCGGCTCGCCGCCCGGCCGCCCGCAGGTGTCCACCGCACCCGGGCCGTCCCGAGCGTGGCACTGCCGGTGGCCCGGACGACCAGGCTCCAGGTGGCCGCGCCGCAGCGCACGTGCGCGTTCGCCGTCACCGTGAAGGGCACGGCCAGCGGCAGCGCGGCCGGCGGGTGGGGCACGGCCGGTTTTCCGGTCGGGGCGGGGACCGGCGGCGTACCCGCAGGCGGCACGACGGCGGTCGGCTGCCCGGCTCCGGCCGACGGCGAAGCGACGACCGGCGGCGGGACCGCCGTGGCCGGCACACCGGCACCGACCGGACCCGACGGCGACGCACCCCGCTGCGGGGAACCGCCGCCCGTCGGGGCGGTCGACGACGTGCCACCGGACAGCTCGCCGGAGGTCACCGCCGCCTGCTCGGCGGCCGGCCCGCCGGGTGACAACGCCCAGGTCCCGGCCCCGAGGAGCAGCAACAACAGCAGCAGACCGGCGAGCCGCCGCCGGTTGCGCCGGCGGGCCGGCGGGCCGGTGGTGACCGCGACCGGCCGCTGCGGGCCGGCGGTGGTGCCCGCAGCCGCCGCGTCATCCGAGGTCACCACCGCCACGGGCGCGGCGACCGGCACCGCGTGGACGACCCGTCCGCCAGCGGCGGCATCCGGGGCGTCCCCCACGACGACGGAGTCCCCCGGCGACGCAGCGGTCTCGGACGACGGAGGCGTCTCGGGCCGGCCGTCGGACGCCCCGACCGGACCGGCCGGGTCGGGGACCTCTCCCGGGGCGGCGGCGTCGACGGCACCCCCATCGGTCGGACCCCCGTCGGCGGAGCCCCCGTCGGTCGGACCCGCATCGGCGGAGCCCCCGTCGGTCGGACCCGCATCGGCGGAGCCCCCGTCGGCAGGGTCGTCGCCGGCGGGGCCGGGGCCGGGGCCGGCGACCTGGCCGGTGGCGGGATCCACGTCGGCGAGTCGCGGCCAGACCGAGTCGGCGACCACCAGAAAACCCGGTGCCGTGTACGCGGTCAGCAGCGCCGCCGGATTGCACTGCTCGCGCCGGAGCAGCCCGCACCGGGCGCAGTCGTCGATGTGCCGGGCGACCCGCTTGCGCAGGGTCGGGGTGAGCCGGCCCTGCCAGTCGTCGAGCACGTCGGCCAGGGCCGGGCAGTCCCGCGCCCCGCCCCGGGCGACGAGCAGCGCACCCAGTGCCCGTTCGAGCTGGGACCGGGCCCGGGACAACCGGGCGTGCGCATGGTTGGCGGGCACCCCGAGCGCCGCGCCGATGTCGGCGGAGGACAGGTCGTGACGGATCGCCAGGTGCACCACCTCACGGTCACCGGGGTTGAGCGCGGCGACCGCCAGGTGCACCAGGTCGCGTACCTGGTCGGCGTTGACGGCGGCGGCCGGATCGGCGGTGTCGGCGACCGGCTCGGTCGCCTCCGCCAGCGGCGCGGAGCGGGACCGCTCCCGCAACTGCCGCAGGCACTCCGTCCGCACGATCGCGTACAGCCAGGACCGCAGCCGGTCCGGGTCACGCAGCTGGTCGATGCGCTGACCGGCGAGGAGGAACGCGTCGTGGACGGCGTCCGCGGCGGCCTCCGGCTCGCGCAGCATCACCCGGGCGTACGTGTAGAGCCGGTCGGCGTACCGCCGGTAGATGCCCTCCAGGCCGACCCGGTCACCCCGTCGCAGCGCGTCGACCAGCGCCCGGTCGTCCAGCGCCGTCACATCCATCCGTGCCCCCACCACTCGTCCACCGGTCCAGTAGAGCGAAGAAAAAATTTCCCGGGAACTTTCTGTTGGCATGCCGACCCCCCGGCACTCCCACGGGTGTCATCGCAGCGCCGACACCGGGAGACACCCCATGACAACGACACGTTCCTCGACCCGCCGACCGGGCACCGGCCGACGCCGGTACCTGGCCACCGTAGTGGTCGCGACGCTCGCCGCCGGACTCGTCGCGGCCACCTCGGTGGACGCCACCGCCGCCACCGTCCCGGGTGGCCCGACCGGGGTGCCCGGGGCCGCCGGTGTCGAACCGCTGGCCTTCCGGGTCGACCCGGGCCTGACCGCGCCCCGGCTGTCACTCGACACCGTCGGTCGGGTCGGCACCGACCGGGAGGTCGGTGTGGTGGCCGGGCCGGACGGGAAGCCCGCCGGCCTGGTGCTCGACGAGGTGATGGTGCGGGTCGCCGGCCAGTCCGAACTGGACGCCTTCCTGGCCCGCTGGGGTGGTCAGGTGCTCGACTCGTTCGCCCCCGACGAGCAGGGGCAGGACCACCTGGTCCGGGTGGACGCCAACCGGGCCGACCCGGCGGGGCTGGTCGCCGACCTGCTCGCCGCCGAGCCACGCCAGTCCGGCGGGTACCGGGTCGGCGACGAGCGCGCGTTGCGGCTGCTCGCGCTGGCCGCCGCCGAGTGGCGTACGGGCACCGAGCTGGTCCTCGACTGGCTGGTGGAGCCGTCCGGCATCACCGACGGCCAGGTGTTCGAGGCCCCGGACATCGGCAAGAACGTCTTCGACTGGCCGTTCATGCGGGCCGGTGGCGCGATGGACATCGGGGTGGCGCCGGCCTGGCAGCTGCTGGAGAGCAAGGGTCGGCTGACCAAGCAGGTGAAGTACCTGGTGCAGGACGGCGGCTTCCAGTTCAACTCCGACTTCCCCAGCAAGGTCTCGCTGCACAAGGCGGAATGGGGCGAGAGCAACACCAACGACTGCACCGGCGGCACGCCCTGCCCGTGGCACGCCTCCAGCGTGGTCCTCGCCGGGATGGGCCGGGTCGACAACGACTACGGCACCGCCGGTCCGGCCGGGCCGGTGGTGCAGGAACTGGTCGCCGTCCGCAACGGCATCGACTACTGGACGGTCCTGCGCCGGCTGGAGAAGGCCGCCGAGTCGACCCACCCGGACGTGGTCAACCTCAGCTTCACCCGGGACGTGAACCTCGGCGTCAGCCACGCGCGCACCTGGACCGACCGGCGGATGAAGCACGTCCGGGACACCGGGGCGCTGATCGTCGCCGCCGCCGGCAACAACGGCACGAACGTCGACGGCGACACCCTCTGGGTGCCCTGCGAGAGCACGCACGTCATGTGCGTGGGCGGGATGAACACGAACGCGACGGTGTCCGGCGGGTCGAACTGGGGCACCAAGGACCTCACCACGTCGGTGGAGATCTACGGTCCGATGTGTGTGACGGGCCTGACCGATCCGGGTACGCCCGCGGTCAACACCACGAAGAGCACCTGCGGCACCAGTGTCGCCTCGCCGTTCGTGGGCGGGGTCGCCGCCCTGGTGATGGCCGCCGACCCGACGCTCACCTCCGAGCAGGTCCGCGAGATCCTCAACGACACCGCCCACGTCGGCGGGCTGGGCGACAAGGTGACCGGCAGCCAGCGCCGGGTCGACGCGCTGGCCGCCGTCGCCGAGGCGCTGGGCGTGACCGTCGGCAAGCCCACGGTGACCATCAGCACCCCGAAGACCAAGCAGAAGGTCGGGGTGAACCAGTCGGTGGACCTGTGGGGCACCGCCACCGACTTCCTGGGCAAGGAGATCCCGCTCACCTGGACCAGCAGCCTCGACGGTGAGCTGGCCACCGGGTCGCAGACGTTCGTGCCGTCGCTCTCGGCCGGCAGCCACGTCATCACCGCCAGCGCCACCGACAGTCTGGGGCGTACCGGCTCGGCGTCGGTGACCGTCACGGTGGTGGACAGCCCGACGACGGTGGGGATCATCTCGCCGCCGGCGGGGCTGACCCTCACGGCGGGGCAGTCGGTCGGACTGCTCGGCACCTCGAACGATCCGGACCTCTTCGGGCAGCTCCCCGACGCGGAGGTGTCCTGGACGGTCCGGCGCGGCAACACGGTGGTCCTGGAGAAGGCCGGTCACCAGGCCCTGCTGCCGGCGAACGCGGTCACGCCGGGGGCGTACACCGTGACGTTCGCGGCGGGTGGGGCGAGCGTGCAGCGGGCCTTCGCGGTCACCTCGGCACCGGCCGGGCAGTCCCGGCCGGTCGCCACGATCACCCTGCCGACGCCGGCCCTGGAGCTGACCACGATCGAGTCCGGGCCGAAGTCGGTCGCGTTCGTCGGGACCGGGTTCGACGTCGAGGACGGCGTGGTCGCCGGGACCCGGTTCCGGTGGACGGCGTACGGCGACGGCGGCGTCAAGCAGGTGCTGTGCCAGGGCGGCGGGGTGCCCACCGGCGAACCGGTCGACGACAAGGGCACGCCGAAGAACTGTGCTTCCTTCACGGCGGCGCTGGCCCAGCTGACCAGCGGGACGGACACCACCACCTGGTCGGTGTGGCTGGAGGTCTTCGACGCGTCGGGTCTGGTCGGCACGGACTCCGTGCCGGTCCGGATCCGGCGGGTCACCCCCTGACGGTCCGTTTCCCCATCCGAACTCCGCCCGGGGCCGACCGGTTCCGGGACCGCACGACACGAGGAGAGAACATCATGCGCAGCCAAGAGTGGACGCGACGGACGGTCGCCCTGGGTGGTGCCCTGCTGAGCGCGGTGGTGCTCGGTCAGGTCGCGCTCAGCGGGCCGGTGGCGGCGGTGCCCGGCCTGCTGATCCGCACGACGGTCGGGCCGAGCAACAGCGTCGCCAAGTCGCAGAGCGCGGTATGCCCGACCGGCACCACGGTCATCGGTGGGGGTGGCGCGATCACCGGGTCGGGTCTCGGCCAGGTGGGCATGGACATCATGCAGCCGTTGGCCAATTCCGGGCTCTACTCGGTGACCGGCCGGGAGGACCCGAACGGTGTCGCCGGGAACTGGTCGGTCACCGCGAGTGCGATCTGCGCCCCGGCGCCGTCGGGGCTGGAGGTGGTGACCGGCCACTCCGCGTCCAACTCGGTCAACCCGAAGTTCCTGGAGTTGTTCTGCCCGGTGGGCAAGCGGGCCATCGGCGGCGGTGGTGCGGCCCTGGCCCTCGGCTCGGGGGCGAGTGACGTGCTCCTGGAGGATCTGCGGATCAACCAGAGCAGCGTGACGGTGGCGGGGGTCGAGGCCGGCAACGCCTTCGCGGGCAACTGGTCGGTGGACGCGTCGGTGATCTGCGTCAACCCGCTCCCCGGTGAGCAGCGGGTGATCGTGGACAGCGCCGACAACTCCACGGCCAGCCGTGCGGTCACCGCCACCTGCCCGGCCGGCACGCGCCTGCACGGGGTCGGCGGCGAGATCGTCGGTGGCGAGGGCCAGGTGCGGCTGACCGAGATGCGGCCCACCTCGTCGACCACCGCCACGGTACGCGCCGCCGAGGACGAGAACGGTTTCAGCGGCAACTGGAAGGTGCGCGCGTACGCCGTCTGCGCGACCTGAGTCACCGGTCGTCGACTCGACGGCCACCCCTGCGGCCCTGCGGTCCCGCGCCGATTCTCCGGCGCGGACCGTGGGGCCGCCCGCCGTCGGGGCCGGGGTCCCCCCGGTTCCTCGTGCCGTCGGGCGCGGGAAACGGGCGGGGTGAGGAACGGGCGGGGGTCGCGGCGCAGGGTTGTGTCGACCTTCGCCGATGAGTAACGTCACGAATCGGTGCGACTACTCAACGTCATGGCAGGAGTGTTCCACATGACACAGACCACGCAGACCGACCTGCCCCACTGGCCGCCGGTCAACCCGGCCCGCAGCCCGTTCGCCCTGCTCGACGACGCCGAAAGGCTGCGCCTCGCCGATCAGGCGGTGACCCGGGTGCAGCTGCCCACCGGAGCCACCGCCTGGCTGGTCACCCGGCATCCCGAGGTGCGGCAGCTGCTGCGCCACCCGGCGTTCAGCTCCGATCTGCAACGCCCCGGCTTTCCCCTGCTCCGCCCGTTGCCTCCCGAGGTGACGGCGGATTCCCAGGGGGCCTTCATCCGGATGGACGGCGAGGCGCACCTGCGGCTGCGCCGGATGCTCACCGCAGAGTTCATGATCAGGAATGTCCGCCGGATCGAACCGCTGATCCACCAGACCGTCTCCGAGGCCCTGGCCGACCTGGCCGCCGCCGGCCCACCGGCCGACTTCGTGTCGACGTTCGCCCTGCCGCTGCCGTCCAAGGTGATCTGTCACCTGCTCGGCGTCCCCTACGCCGACCACGACTTCTTCCAGTCCCGCAGCCGGCTGCTGCTCAACCGCCAGGTGCCGATGGACCAGCTCCAGCACGCCGCCCAGGAGCTGCGGGAATACCTCCGGTCGCTGATCGACGCCAAGCGGGCCCGGCCCGACGACGCCGACGACCTGCTCAGCCGGCTGATCCGGGAACGCGTCGAGCCGGGTGAACTCGGCGTCGACGAACTCGGCGGGATGGCCCTGCTGCTGCTCATCGCCGGCCACGAGACCACCGCCAACATGCTCGGCCTGAGCGTCCTGCTGCTGACCCGCCACCCCGGGCGGTACGCGCTCCTGCGCGACCGCCCCGACCTCGCCCCGGGCATGGTGGACGAGCTGCTGCGCTACCTCAGCATCGTCCGGACCGGGCTGTTCCGGGTGGCCACCGAGGACGTCGAGATCGGCGACCGGCTGATCCGGGCCGGCGAGGGCGTCATCGCCCTGCTCTCCCTGGCCAACCGGGACCCGGAGGTCTTCGACGACCCCGACGGGTTCGACCCGTACCGGCAGGCCCACCAGCACCTGGCCTTCGGGTTCGGGATGCACCAGTGCATCGGTCAGCCCCTCGCCCGAGCCGAACTGCGCGTCGCGCTGGTGGAGTTGGCCCGCCGCTTCCCCGACCTGAGGGTGGCGGCGGACCCACAGGAGTTGACCACCCGGGACAACTCGGTCGTGTTCGGCCTGGACGCTCTCCCGGTGACCTGGTGACGCCCGCACCACGACAGCTGGGCGGGAGGCGACACCCCGGGTGGTCGTCGACCGGGAGCGGTGCTGCGGGGCGGGCAACTGCGTCCTGACCGCCCCGGAGGTCTTCGACCAGGACGACACCGACGGCCTGGTACTGCTACGCGACCCCGCCCCGGGGGCCGCGTCGCGCGACCGCGTCCAACGGGCCGTCGACCTCTGCCCGGCGGGTGCGATCCGGGTCGGCTGACGGCACCGGTGAGCGTCCGTCATCCCCATCCGCGCCGCGCTGGTCGGGTGCCCGGCCCCGTGACCCGGGCACCCGACCGGCGGCCGCTCACGGGAGAAGTTCGACGTACCCGTCGGTGCCGTGCACGCGGATCCGCTGCCCGTCCGGGATCAGCCGGGTGGCGTCCACCACCCCGACGACGGCCGGCAGGCCGTACTCCCGGGCGATCACCGCGCCGTGGGTCATCAGGCCACCGACCTCGGTGACCAGCCCGGCGACGGTGACGAACAGCGGCGTCCAACTGGGATCGGTGTACGGCGTGACGAGGATGTCCCCCGGTTCGAGATCGGCCCGTGCCACGTCCCGCACCACGCGCGCCCGACCCTCGACGGTCCCGGCGGAGACCGCCAGGCCGACCAGCGCGCCGACCGGCACGTCGTCCCGCTGGTACGTCCCGGCGACGATCTCGCCCTCCGAGGTGAGCACCCGGGGCGGGGTGAGCGCCCGGTACGACAGGTGCTCCGCCGCCCGTCGGCGGATGAGCCCGTCGTCGACCCGGCGGGTACGGACGACCTCGTCGAGTTCGGGGAACGTGAGGTACCAGATGTCCTCCCGGTCCCGCAGCACATCCTCGGCCACCAGGCGGTCGGCCTCGGCCAGCAACGCCTGCTTGTACGCGAAGGTGCGGGTGACCATGCCGTACTTCGGGTACTCCCGGTAGCCGACGAACGTCCGGGCCCGGTCGATCATCCGTTTGGTCCGCTCGGCCTTGTCCGCGCCGCCGTCGGGCAGGGCCCGCAGCCGCTCCAGCACCTCCCGCTCCTTGTCCCGCGCCGTGCGCAGGCCCTGCTCGAAGTGCCGCCCGCCGGCCCCCGGTGCGAAGTTCCTGATGTTGCCCAGGATCAGCGGCACCAGCATGGCGGGACGTTCCCGCCAGCGGGGCCGGGTGATGTCGATCTCGCCGACCCCGCGCATGCCGTACCGGTCGAGCCAGGACCCGATGGCCACCCGGGCCTCCCGGCCACCGGCGAGCTGGTCCAGCCCGGCCAGCAGGTCGTCCGGCCCGCCGGGGGCGTCGCACTCCCGGCCGGGCCCGCCGTCGTCCGCCACCCGGCTCAGGAAGGCCACGACCTCCGGGTACGGCCGGATCGCGTCGGCGACGTCCAGCAGGGCCAGCCCCATCTCGGAGGTGACGTTGTGCGGGACGGACTGGGTGAGCGGGTCGGCGGCGTTGCGCTCACCGAGCCACTCCTGGAGGTGCTCGTTGAGCCACCAGACCGCCTCCATCCCGGCCATGATGACCGGGATGCTCCTCGGATCGATCATCATCCGGGTCAGCCGGGGGAAGTCGGTCCGGATGAAGTCGAGCAGCGCCGGCCCGGACTTCGTCCGGATCTCGCGGAGCAGGGCGGCGTTGGCGTCGTCGATCCGGGTGATCAGCTCGGTGACCAGTGCGGGATCGGTCTCGACGGGCGGTGCCGCCGGCCCGGGTGGCGGCCCGGCGGGCTTCTCGTCCGGCACCTCCCGGACGAAGTCACCGCGCTCCACGACGGTGCGCAACGCGTCCCCGATCAGCGGGTCGGACCTGCCCAGGGCCGCCAGCAGGCCGGTGCGGCCGGTCGGCGACGCCAGCTCGGGCGTCACGTCGGCGAACAACCGGCCGGCGGCCTCGTACATGGGCCGGGCGGCGATCAGCTGGTACATCGAGAACCCGAGGGGCTTCATCGGGTCGGTCATCATCTGCTGGTGGCCCACGGACACGTAGACGTGGTTGTCGGTGTCGTCGGCCACCGGGACCGGGAACAGCGTGGTGACCGGTCGGGTCTGGACGATCTGGAAGTCGTCGTCGACCAGGCACCACTCGATGTCCTGCGGCTGACCGAAGTGCGCCTCGATCCGCCGGCCCAGCCGCACCAGCCGGACGACCTGCGGGTCGGTCAGCGCCGGCTGGTCCTGCCGCTGCGGGTCGACCGCCACCACCCGGGTCCCGCCGGTCGGCGTGGTCCGCACGGCGTGGCGTTTGGCGGCGATCGTCCGGGCGACGACACGGTCGTCGCGGACCCGGAAGACGTCCGCGTCGACCAGCCCGGAGACCAGGGCCTCGCCGAGGCCGAACCCGGCCTCCACGAAGGAGACCCGCCGGTTGCCGGTGACGGGATCGGCGGTGAACAGGACGCCCGCCGCCCCGGCGGGGACCATCCGCTGGACGACCACCGCCATCGCGACCCGGTGGTGGTCGATGCCGTTGCGCTGGCGGTAGGTGACGGCCCGCGCGGTGAACAGCGAGCCCCAGCACCGGCTGATCTGCCGCAGGACCGCCGTCGGGCCGACCACGTTGAGGAAGCTGTCCTGCTGCCCCGCGAAGGAGGCGGTCGGCAGGTCCTCCGCCGTCGCGCTGGACCGGACGGCGTACCCGCCGTGCCCACCGAGCGCATCGAGGGCACGGGTGATCTCCGTCGCGACGTCGTCGGGGACGGTGACGTTCTCGATGGTGCGGCGGATCTGCGCGCTGAGGGTGCCGATCGCCGCCCGTTCGGTGGGTGCCAGCCGGGCCAGTCGATCGAGTTGCCCGTCGAGTCCCGACGCCAGCGCGGTGACCCGCCGGAAGGCGTCCGTCGTCACGCAGAAGCCCGCCGGCACCCGGACCCCGTCGAGCCGGGTCAGTCCACCGAGGTGGGCGCCCTTGCCGCCGACCAGGTTCCGCTGCGTCGGGTCGACCTCACGCAGCCCCCGGACGTACCGACCGGTCATCGGGCGAACTCCGGGACGGTCGAGCGTCGCCGCATGACGGCGGCCGGGTGGTTCAGCGGCCTCGAATATGTCATCGGGTACGTGGACATCGTTTCGCCTTCCGCTGGTGACAGGTCGCCGGCGCACCGTCGTGATGCATTTCCGCAGGTGGCGACCACGGCTGACGATTCTGCGGGGTGACCCGGGTCTTGCGGCAAGTCCCCCCGTCCGCTATATGTTGGGAGAGCAAGAAATGGTGCGCGCGTCGAAATGGCGAACGCGCCCGGCGAAAACGCTTTCACCAGGCCGCCTGTCGATATCGGGGCCGGGACGGTCGGCGTCAGGGCCCCGGTCGGGGACGGTCGCCGACCGGTGTCGGGGCGGTCGGGACGGTCGCCGACCGGTGTCGGGGCGTCGGGGCCGGGACGGTGGCCGATCGGCGTCGGGGCGGTCCGGGGTGCGGTGCGGCGTGACACGCCGGTGAGCGGCGGGCCGACCTCAGCTGATCAGCGCGCCGACGTCCAGCCTTGTGCGCGCAGCCGTTCGATGCCGTCCAGCAGCAGGTCCAGCGCGAACTCGAACTCGAACTGGTCGTCGCAGCCCTGCCCCACGACGGACCCGTCGTCGTGCGAGGCCGCCTCGGCGATCTCGGCGACGTGCGGGAACCGCGCCGCGACCTCCGGCGGCAGGGACGCGGGGGGCGTCGGGGCGGCCGGTCCGGTCCGGCCGGCCTGCCGGGACGCGTCGAACAACTCCTGGCTGAAGCCCAGGATGCGGCTGCCCATGGCGTGCATGACGTGGTGGGTGAGGTCGGTGGAGAGGCCACCGGCGCGTAGCGCCCCGATCATCGAGTCGAGGTAGCCGAGGACGGCCGGCGTCGCCATGGTGCGCGACTCGATGGCGAGCGACGCCCAGGGGTGCCGGCGCAGCACCTGCCGGGCCGACAGGACACGTCGGCGGATGGCGGGCTGCCAGCCGACACCCGTCGTCAGCGGCTCGATCTCGCCGACCACCACGTCGATCATGCCGTCGAGGAGTTCGTCCTTGTTGGCCACGTGCTTGTAGAGGGCCATCGGCACGACGCCCAGTTCCTGCGCGAGGTTGCGCATGCTGAGCGACTCGATTCCGGCCCCGTCGGCCAGCGCGACGGCGGCGCGCAGGATGCGGTCCCTGCTCAGCGGCGTCCGGCGCAGCGTCTCAGCCTGCTCGGCCATCTCGGTCCCTGTCCTCGGTCGGCGAGGGAAACCTTAACCGGCATTGACAGGTGTACGCCGTACACCTACCGTGGTCGCCATCTGGTGTACGGCGTACACTCCGAGGAGGACGAGATGAAAGCGATCGTGCAGGACCGGTACGGGCCACCCGAGACGTTGACCCTCGCGGACGTCGACGTGCCGGTGCCCACCGCCGACGAGGTGCTCGTGCGGGTCGAGGCCGCCGCGCTCAACGCGTACGACTGGCACGTGATGCGCGGCGATCCCCGGATGGCGCGGTTGGCGCTGGGCCTGACGCGGCCCCGGGCCCGCATCCGGGGTCGCGACTTCGCCGGTCGGGTCGAGGCCGTCGGCGTCGACGTGCGTCACCTGCGCCCCGGCGACAGCGTGTTCGGCGACCTCGGGGACGCCAACGGCGCGTTCGCCGAGTACGTGTGCGCCCCCGCCGCCCTGGTCGCACCGAAGCCGGCCAACCTGACCGCGCCGCAGGCGGCAGCCCTGCCACTGGCCGGGGTGACCGCGCTCCAGGGGCTGCGTGACGCGGCCCGGGTCGCGCCCGGCCAGCGCGTGCTCGTCAACGGCGCCTCCGGTGGTGTCGGCACCCTGGCCGTGCAGCTCGCCAGGGTGCTCGGCGCGACGGTGACCGGGGTGTGCAGCACCCGCAACGTCGACCTGGTCCACTCGCTCGGCGTCGACCACGTCGTCGACTACACCCGCGAGGACTTCACCCACGGGGACCGCCACGACGTGGTGTTCGACCTGGTCGGCAACCGCAGCCTCACCGCGCTGCGGCGGGCACTGACCCCGACCGGGACGCTGGTGCTCTCCGGCGGCGGTGTGTACCGGGGCGGCAGCCTCCTCGGGCCGGTCCGGCTCATCGCGCGGGGGCGGCTGCTGGCCCCCCTCGTCCGGCAGCGCGTCGTCGTCCTGACGGCGACCCCCGGCCGGGAGCACCTCGACACGCTCCGCGCCCACGCCGAGGCCGGTCACCTCACACCGGTCATCGACCGGACCTATCCGTTGCCCGAGGTGCCCCACGCCATCGGCTATCTCGAAGGCGAACACGCCAGGGCGAAGGTGGTCATCACCATCTGACCGGCCCGCAATCCGCCGGCCCCGACATCCGCGACGACGCCGACTCCACGGCCGGGCAGGCTCCCGATTCCCCGGTCAAGCGTGCCCGGCTCAGAGTTGCGTCAATATCACCTGTCAGTCAGCTGGCAATGGTGAAAGCGCTTCGATTTCCTGCTCCAGCACTGTCAGCGAGCGACGAATCTCATTTACCATCGTCGATGCAATGCCTCGTTCATCCGCCGTTCACCCTACCGACGGCCGGCCTTCGAGGCGTCCGCACCGCGCCCGGGACCGACGCACCCCACCCCGCCCGCCCCGAGGAACAGGACCCCCATGACAGCCACCGCACGTCGTACCGCCGTCCTGGCCGGACTCACCGCCACCCTGCTGGCCGGCCCGCTCGCCGTCGCCGCCGTCGCCGCCGCGACCGCCACGATCACCCTCAACGGCTCCAGCGCGAACGTCACCGGCAGCAACGTCACCGTCGCCGGCAGCGCCGTCACCATCACCGCGCCGGGCACCTACGAGATCAGGGGCACGCTGAACAACGGCCACATCGCGGTCGACACCGCCGTCACCGGCACCGTGGAACTCGTCCTCGCCGGGGCCTCCATCACCAACTCCACCTCCTCACCGCTGTACGTGACCAACGCCAGCGCGGTCACCGTCACCCTGGCCGCGGGCACCAGCAACAACCTCACCGACGCGGCCACGTACACCAACACCGGGGAGCCGGACGCCGCCCTGTTCAGCGCCGCCGACCTGACCATCGGCGGTACCGGCGCGCTGACCGTGCGCGCCAACCACGCCGACGGCATCGTCAGCAAGGACGACCTGGTCATCCAGTCCGGCACCATCACCGTCAACGCGGTGGACGACGCGATCCGGGGCAAGGACTCCCTCACCGTCAACGGCGGCACGATCGCCGTCACCTCGTCCGGCGGCGACGGGCTCAAGTCCAACGACACCGAGGCCGGCAAGGGCGTGCTCACCATCACCAACGGCACCATCACCGCCTCGGTCGCCGACGACGCCATCAAGGGCGAGAACGTCCTGAACATCTCCGGCGGCACCATCAACGTCACCCGGTCCTACGAAGCGTTGGAAGGGCTCCGGACCACCATCAGCGGCGGCAACATCACCGTCGTGGCCAGCGACGACGCGGTCAACGCCGCCGAGGAGGGCCTCGGCCACATGGAGCCGTCCGCGATCGCGTTCATCAAGGTCACCGGCGGCACGGTGGTGGCCACCGGCGGCACGGACGGCTTCGACTCCAACGGGTCGCTCACCTTCGCCGGTGGCACCGTGGTGGCCCGGGGCTCCAGCACCCGGGGCGGCGGCGAGGGCGCGATCGACGCCGACGGCCCGATCGCCTTCACCGGCGGCACGGTGGTGGGCGCGGCGCTGACCTCGCTGGCCGTGTTCCAGGCGGTGCCGAACACCGGCCAGGGCTGGGTGGCCCCCCGGTTCAACGCCAACCTGGCCGCCAACACCATCGTGCACGTGGTGTCCGGCAGCACGGTGCTGGGTTCGTACCGGACCTCGGCCACCGTCCGGGAGGTCGTCTTCTCGTCCAACCGGATCACCAACGGCCAGCGGTACGACATCTACACCGGCGGCAGCGTGACCGGCACCAACGTCGGCGGTCTCTACACCGGCGGCAGCATCACCGGCGCCACCCGGGTGCTGACCGGCGTCACCGCCGGCCGGTACGGGCGGTTCTGAGTCCGGGCCCTGCGGTTCGGGCCCGCCCGGGCCCGAACCGCGCAACCGGTCCGCCCGGGCCCGAACCGCGCCACCGGCCCGCCGGTGCACCACCGCCAGATCCGATGCCCCACCGCCGGACGCCGCACACGGCAAACGGCCGGCGGACACCCCAAGGAGCAAATATGTCGCGCTTGGTCCTGGCCGGAGTGGACCTGGTCGCCGTGGTCCTGCTCGTCTTCGCGCTGTACTTCCCGCGCCACCGACGACGGGACCTGGTGGTCGCCTACCTCGGCGTCAACGTCGGCGTGTTCGCCGTGGCCAGCTCACTGAGCAGCAGCACCGTCGGCGCCGGGCTCGGGCTGGGGCTCTTCGGCGTCCTGTCGATCATCCGGCTCCGCTCCACGGAACTCGACCAGCACGAGGTGGCGTACTACTTCTCGGCGCTCGCGCTCGGCATCCTCGGCCCGCTCTCCGGCACCTCGGTCCTGACGGTCGGCGCGTTGACGGCGCTGATCCTCGCCGTGATGTTCGTCGGGGACCACCCCCGACTGCTGCGCCGGTACCGGCGGCACGTCATCGTGCTGGACAGCGCGGTCACCGACTCGGTCGCCCTCACCGCACACCTGGAGCAGCTGCTCGGCGCCCGGGTGCACAACGTCAACGTCGAGCGCGTCGACCTGGTCAACGACACCACCGTCGTGGACGTCCGCTACTCGCGGCCCAGGGTCACCGCCACCGGCGGGCGGCGGCCGGTCGACGCGGGCGCCGCCCGGTGACCGCCCCCGACCCGCCCACCGCGGCCCTGATCCCGCCCACCGCGGCGCTGACCCCGCTCACCGGTGCGCTGGCCCCGCTCACGCCGATCGGGCTCGCGGAACTGACCGAACGCGCCGCGCTACAGACCCGGTTCGACCGCAAGTACCTCCTCCCGCTCGCCGAGCTGCCGCACCTGCTCGCCGGGCTCGACCACACCGACCAGGTGCTGGAGATCGACGGCAGGCGCGCGTTCCGCTACGAGTCGATCTACTTCGACACCGCCGACCTGGTCAGCTTCCGGCTCACCGCCCGCCGACGCCGCCGCCGCTTCAAGATCAGGACGAGGACGTACCTCGACTCCGGCCTCTGCTGGCTGGAGGTGAAGACGGAGGGCACCCGGGGCGGCACGGTCAAGGAACGGCTGCCCTACCGTCCCGACGACAGCGGCACCCTCACCCCCGGGCGGTCGTTCGTCGACGGGGTGCTCGCGGCGCTGCGCACCGGCCCCACCCTGACCTTCGCGCCGACCCTCACCACCAGCTACCTGCGCAGCACGCTCTATCTACCGGCGACCGCGAGCCGGGCGACCATCGACGTCGCGTTGCGCTGGGCGGACCACCGGGGCCGTCGGTTGGCGCTACCCGAACTGGCCATCATCGAGACGAAGACCGGCTCCACCGCCTCCCACGTCGATCGGCTGCTCTGGCGGCAGGGTCACCGCCCGGTGGCCATCTCCAAGTACGCGACCGGGCTGGCCGCCCTCGACCCCGACCTGCCCGCCGGGCGTTGGCGGCGCACCCTACGTCGGCACTTCCACCCCACCCTCCACGGGGATCCGGGTGCGCGACAGGAGACGTCTCACCGGGGCGGCCCCGCGACAGACCCCGCCCCCTCCTGCGCCTGCGGGGGCAGCCGTAACGCGTAACCGACACCCCGGACGGTATGGATCAGGGGCGGGTCCCAGCGGTCGATCTTCCGCCGCAGGCAGTAGACGTACGACTCGACGATCCGGCCGTCGCCACCGAAACGGTAGTTCCACACCCCGTCGAGGATCTGCGCCTTGCTGACCACCCGGCCCGCGTTGGCGAGCAGGAACCGCAGCAGGTTGAACTCGGTGGGCGACAGCGGCACCGGGTGCCCGCCCCGGCGTACCTCGTGGGCCTGCTCGTCCAGCTCCAGGTCGGCGTACCGCAGCAACCCGCCGTCCTGGGTGCCCTGATCCGCCCGGTAGCGGCGCAGCACCGCCCGCACCCGCAGCACCAGCTCCTCCAGGCTGAACGGCTTGGTGACGTAGTCGTCGGCCCCGGCGGTGAGCCCGGCGATGCGGTCGGCCACCTCGTCACGGGCGGTGAGGAACAGCACCGGCACTCCCGGACCGGGACCCGCACGCAGGCTCCGTGCGACCTGGAGACCGTCGAGATCCGGCAGCACCACGTCGAGCACCACCAGGTGCGGTTCGAAGTCCGCCGCCACGACCAGCGCCTCCCGGCCGCCGGAGGCCACCCGGACCTCGAAGTCGTGCCTTCCCAGTGTCGCCGAGAGCAGCGTCCGGAGATGGGGGTCGTCGTCCACGACGAGCACCCTGGGCATCGGGGAGATCACCCACTGTTCGTACGGGACATGGTGGGGAGTGGCCTCGCAGTCGGCTGTGGATCAGCTGTGGGCAACCTGCCGGTCGTACCACCCGTGGCGCACCGGGGCCGCCCACCCGTCGTGCCGACGGGTGGGCGGCCGACGCCCTCAGGGGCTGGTGCAGGTCGGCGACGGGCTGGTCGGCGTGCCGGTGCCGAGGAAGCCGAAGGTCGTCGAGGTGCCGGGGGCCAGCGCGCCGTTGTAGGAGACGTTGCGGACGGTCGCGGTCGAGCCGCTGGTGCTCAGCGTGCCGTTCCAGACCTGGCTGATGCCCTGTCCACTGCCCAACTGCCAACGGGCGGTCCAGCCGTCGACGGCGGCGCTGCCGGCGGTCACCGTGACCTCAGCCTGGAAGCCGCCCGACCACGAGCCGATCGTGCGGTACGTCGCGGTGCAGGCGGTGCCGGGCGGCGGGGTCGTCGGCGGCGGGGTGGTCGGCGGAGGCGTGGTGGGCGGTGGGGTGGTCGGCGGTGGGGTGGTGGGCGGAGGCGTGGTGGGCGGCGGGGTCGTCGGCGGGGTGGGCGGGATCGTCGGCCCGCCCGGCGGCACCAGGGGGCAGGTGGAGCTGTACCGGGAGACGCCGGTGCTGTTCGCCAGCGGGCAGAGGAACTGCGTGTAGCGGGTGTCGTAGTCCAGGAAGATCTTGAGCCAGGGGATCAGCAGCCGCATCTCGGTCGGGTTCGACCGGGTGAACGACAGGTGGTCGTTGCCGGCCAGCTCCGCCCAGGCGTGCTCCACCCCGGCAGGCAGCGTGTTGTAGATGCCCTGCACGTAGGACGGGGTGACGGTGCCGTCGTTCTGCCCCGACAGGAGCAGGGTGGGGACCTGGGTGGTCGACATGTTCAGGTTGTTGCCGGGCGTACCCGGGGCGAGGCCGACCGCGGTCCGCAGCGACGGCCGCCGCAGCGCCGCCAGCAGGGTGCCGGCCCCGCCCGCGGAGTGGCCCATCACGCTGAGCCGGTTGGGGTCCACCCGGCTGCGCACCGGGCTGGTCCGGGTGAGGTAGTCCAGCCCCGCGAGCAGCTGGGTGGCCCGGGCGTCAGCACCGTCGGTACGGCTGTTGGTCTCGATCCCGAGCACCACGAAACCGAAGGACGCCAGCCAGGGGCCCATCCAGGCTTCCTCGTTGGCGAACAGGGCGGAGTACCCGGGCACGATCGCCACCGCGCCCCAGGTGCCCAGGCTGGTGTCGGTCGGGTAGTAGACGAACCCGCCGTTGAAGCCGTTGCCCGCCGGCACGGTCGCCTGCGTGGTGGCGAACGGCCCCCGGGTGGCGGCCACACTGGCCGGGGTCGGGTCCGGGCCACGCTGGTAGGGGTTGTCCGCCGCCGCCACCGCGGCGTGCGGCATGCTCGCGGTCGCCACGAGGCCGAGGAGCACCACGAGGCCGGCCGAGAGCCAGCTCACGAACCGGGGTACGGAGGTCCGGCGGCCGGCCGGGGGTGGGGTCGGGGGTCGATCTGTCGGTAGCGTCACTTCAGGCCTCTCCTTCGGTTGACGGGGCTGCGGACTACCGCCGGCTCCACTGCTGGTTGGCCTGGCCGTTGCAGGTCCACAGGACGAGCTTCGTGCCGTTGGCGGTGGCCCCGCCGTTGGCGTCGAGGCAGAGGCCGGACTGCACGCCGGTGATGGTGCCGTTGGCGTTGAGGTTCCACTGCTGGTTGGTGCCGCCGTGGCAGTCGTACGTGGTGACCAGGGTGCCCGGGGTGGTGCCGTAGCCGGCGGCGTCCAGGCACTTGGTGCCGAGCACGGTCAACGCCCGGCCGGAGGTGTACGTCCACTGCTGGTTGGTGCCGCCGTGGCAGTCCCAGAGCTGCAGCTGGAGCCCGTTGGTGGTGGCGGAACCGGGCACGTCGACGCACCGGCCCGAGGGGGTGCCGACGATCGTGGTGGTCTGTCCGCCGCTGTTGCCCGGGTTGCCGATGCTGCCGGGCACCGACTGCAGGGCGCTGTACCAACGGGCGGCCATCTTGTCGTAGCCGCCGGAGGTGGGGTGGATGCCGTCGATCAGGTCGGCGGTGGACAGGGCGCTCTGCATGTCGACCAGGTGCACCCGCTTGCCGGCGTTCACCTTGCTCTGCACGATGCCCGGGATCGCCGCGTTGAAGGTACGCGCGGCCGCCGCCTGGTTGCCGTTGGAGAGCGTGATGATCTGCGCGACGAACACCTCGGCGGTGGGTGCGGTGGTGGTGATCTTGTCGATCAGGGTGGAGAGCCGGTTCGGCGCGGTGCCCACGTTGTAGTTCTGGAGGATGTCGTTGGTGCCGATGTGCAGCAGCACGGTCTGCGGCCGTTGGTTGTTCAGCCAGCCGACGATGTTGGCGTCGATCTGGTCGATGCGCCAGCCGGGGTGCCCCTCGTGGTCGTGGTCACCGAGGCTGCCCGGCCCGTTGAACTGCGATCCGGTGAAGTCGGTCGTGTAGCGGCCGGCGGCCAGGCGCTGCCAGAGCCCGATCCGGTAGCCGCCCGGCACCTGGGTGCCTTCGGTGATGGAGTCGCCGAGCGGCATCACCCGTACCCCGCCGTTGGATTCGGCGTGGGCGGGGCCGGTCGGTGTCACCACCCCGGCGGTCATGACGCCGAGTACGGCGAGCGCCGCGAGCCATCGTGCCCTCGTTCGCATGGATTTCTCCCCTGGATCGGTGGAGCTGGCCGAGGGCGTGGGCCGGTCGGACGGCCACCGTGGTGAGGGGCGGCACGTCGGTGACGCGGGGCGGCCGGACCGGACAGCCCACCGGCCGCCGGTCCCGCCGGGCACACGCCGATCGCCACCTCGACAGGACGAGGTGGTCTCGGCACCGGGACGGGTGTGAGCGTTAACAAAGACCATTGTAAATACTTGTCGCTGACCTGGTCCAGTTCGGCCCACCAGCCACCCCGGGCGCAAGGCGATCGGGCACCCCGGACGGGCCGACGCCGCGACACCCGTCCGCTCCGGGAGACGTACGCCCCGACCGAGGTCACCGGCTGACCCCACCACCCGAACCCCGACGGACGGGGCGGCTCACCACACCGGCGGGCCGCCCCGTCCGTTCGTCACCCGTACCTCAGGGCTGCGGCAGCGCCGCGTCGACGATCGCGGCCTGCTCGACCTCGTGCTGCTTGGCGGAGCCGACCGCCGGGGCGGCGGCGGCCGGACGGGAGACGCGGCGCAGCCGCACCCCGTCCAGGTGCTCCACCAGGTTGAGCGCCACGAACGACCAGGCACCCTGGTTGGCCGGCTCCTCCTGCACCCAGGCGACGTCCTCCGCGTGGGGGTACCGGTCGAGCACCGCCCGGAGTTCCCCGACCGGCAGCGGGTAGAGCTGCTCCAACCGGACGATGGCGGTGTCGCCGATGCCGCGGTCGGCGCGGGCCTGCACCAGGTCGTAGTAGACCTTGCCGGAGCAGAGCAGCACCCGCCTGACCGTCCCGGCGGACGGCGCCTCGACACCCGGCCCGCCGTCGTCCAGCACCGGCTGGAAACCGCCGGTGGTGAAGGCCGCCACGTCCGAGACGCAGAGCCGGTGCCGCAGCAGCGACTTCGGCGAGAAGACCACCAGCGGCTTGCGCTTGGCCGACAGGGCCTGCCGGCGCAGCAGATGGAAGTAGTTGGCCGGGGTGCTGGGGATGGCGACCCGCATGTTGTCCTGCGCGCACAGTTGCAGGAAGCGCTCCGGCCGCCCGGACGAGTGGTCCGGCCCCTGTCCCTCCTGCCCGTGCGGCAGCAGCAGCACCAGCGACGACCGCTGCCCCCACTTCAGCTCGCCGGAGGAGAGGAACTCGTCGATGATGGACTGCGCGCCGTCGGCGAAGTCACCGAACTGCGCCTCCCAGAGCACCAGCGCATCGGGGTTCTCCACCGAGTAGCCGTACTCGAAGCCCATGGCGGCGTACTCGCTCAGCAGCGAGTCGTGCACGAAGAACCGGGCGTCGCCGGCGGCCAGGCGGGACAGCGGCAGGTACGACTCACCGGTGGCCGCGTCGACGACCGCGGCGTGCCGTGAGGTGAACGTGCCGCGTCGCGAATCCTGGCCGGCCAACCGGACGGTGACGCCCTGGCCCAGCAGCGAGCCGAAGGCGACCAGCTCACCGAAGCCCCAGTCGATACCGCCCTCGACCGCCATCCGCGCCCGCCGCTGCAACACCTGCTGGACCCGCTTGTGCGCGGTGAACCCCTCCGGCAGGTGCAGGTGCGCCTCGCCGACCGCACGGACGGCCGCCGCGTCGACGGCGGTGTCGACCTGCGGTTCGGGCACCGCGGACCAGGACGGGCGGGCCCGCGACGGCGCGACGGCCACGTCCCGGCTGGCCTTGAAGACCCGCTCCAGCTCAGCCTGGTACTCGCGGAGCTGCTGCTGCGCGGTCTCGACGGTGATGTCGCCCCGGCCGATCAACTCCTCGGTGTAGATCTTCCGGACGCTGCGCTTGGCATCGATGATCTCGTACATCCGGGGGTTGGTCATCGACGGGTCGTCGCCCTCGTTGTGCCCACGGCGGCGGTAGCAGACCAGGTCGATCACGACGTCCTTGTTGAACGCCTGGCGGTACTCGAAGGCCAGCCGGGCGACCCTGATCACCGCCTCCGGGTCGTCGCCGTTGACGTGGAAGATCGGCGCCTGGATCATCCGGGCCACGTCGGTGCAGTAGAGCGACGAACGGCTGTACTCCGGGGCGGTGGTGAAGCCGACCTGGTTGTTGACCACCACGTGCACGGTCCCGCCGGTGCGGTAGCCACGCAGCTGCGACAGGTTGAGCGTCTCGGCGACGACCCCCTGCCCGGCGAACGCGGCGTCACCGTGCACCAGCACCGGCAGCACCGTGTAGCCCTCCAGGCCCAGGTCGAGCCGGTCCTGCTTGGCCCGGACGATGCCCTCCAGCACCGGATCGACGGCCTCCAGGTGCGACGGGTTGGCCACCACGCTGACGGTGGTGCAGTGCTGGCCGTCGGGCGTGGTGTACCTGCCGGTCTGCCCGAGGTGGTATTTCACGTCGCCGGAGCCGTGCGCCGAGTCCGGGTCCATCTGGCCCTCGAACTCGTTGAAGATCTTCTCGTACGGCTTGCCGACGATGTTGGCGAGCACGTTGAGCCGGCCCCGGTGGGCCATGCCGATGACCAGTTCGTGGAAGCCGCCCTCGGCACAGGCCTGGAGCACCTCGTCGAGCAGCGGGATCAGCGACTCGCCACCCTCCAGCGAGAAGCGACGCTGACCGACGTACTTGGTCTGCAGGAAGGTCTCGAACGCCTCGGCGGCGTTGAGCCGGTTGAGCAGGTGCTGCTGTTCGTCCGGGTCCGGCTTGGTGTACCTGATCTCGATGCGCTCCTGGATCCAGCGACGCTCCTCCGGCTCCTGGATGTGCATGTACTCGACGCCGACCCGGCGGCAGTAGGTGTCCCGCAGGACGCCGAGCACGTCACGCAGCCGCATCTTCTGCCGGCCGGCGAAGCCACCGACCGGGAAGGTCCGGTCGAGGTCCCACAGGGTCAGACCATGTTGCAGGACGTCCAGGTCGGGGTGCCGGCGGATCGTGAACTCGAGCGGATCGGTGTCGGCCATCAGGTGCCCGCGCACCCGGTAGGCGTGGATCAGCTCGATCACCCGGGCGGCCTTGTCGATCTGCCCCTCGGAGGTCCGGGCCACGTCCCGCATCCAGCGCACCGGCTCGTACGGGATGCGCAGCGAGGTGAAGATGTCGTCGTAGAGGCCGTGCTCACCGAGCAGCAGCTCGTGGACCGTCTTGAGGAACTCGCCGGACTGCGCGCCCTGGATCACCCGGTGGTCGTACGTGCTGGTCAACGTGGTGACCTTGCTGATGCCGTGGTCGGCAAGGGTCTCGTCGGACATGCCCGAGTACGGTGCCGGGTACTCCATCGCACCGACCCCGATGATCGCGCTCTGGCCGGGCATCAGCCGGGGCACCGAGTGCACGGTGCCGATGCCGCCCGGGTTGGTCAGCGAGATCGTCGTGCCCGAGTGGTCCTCCGTGGTCAGCTCGCCGCGCCGGGCCCGCCGGATCAGATCCTCGTAGGCCTGCCAGAACTGCCGGAAGTCCATGCTTTCGCACTTCTTGATCGACGGTACGACCAGGGTGCGGGTGCCGTCCGGCCGGGCCAGGTCGATGGCGATACCGAGATTGACGTGCTCCGGCTGCACCAGCGCGGGCTTGCCGTCCACCTCGGCGTAGGAGTTGTTCATCTCCGGATGCGCGACGACCGCGCGCACCAGCGCCCAACCGATCAGGTGGGTGAAGCTGACCTTGCCACCCCGGCCCCGGGCGAGGTGATTGTTGATCACGATGCGGTTGTCCACCAGCAGTTTGGCCGGCACGGCGCGGACACTGGTGGCGGTCGGCACGTGCAGCGAGCTGCTCATGTTCTGCACGATGCGGGCCGCGACCCCGCGCAGCGGGACCGTGCTCGCGGCGGTGGCCGGGTCACCCGCCGCGCCACCGCCGGACGTCTTCCCACCGGTCGCCCGGGTTCCGCCGGACCGCCCACCGGGCGACCCGGCCCGCTCGCCGGACGCGGGAGCCCGCCCGACCCGGGCGGTCGGCGGGGTCGGTGCGCCCGCCCCGGTCGCCGCCCCGGCGTGGGCGTCCACGGGCCCCACCACATCCGGCGCAGCCGCGCCCTCTCGCGCGGCCGAGTCCCGAGGCAGGGCGGGCGAGGCCGGTGGCAGGGCGGTCGAGCCCGGTGGCAGGGCGGTCGAGCCCGGTGGCAGGGCGGTCGAGCCCGGTGGCAGGGCGGTCGAGGCCGGCGGCGGGGTGGGGGTGGCCGGTGGCGGTCGGTAGTCGGCGAAGAAGTCGTGCCAGGCATGGTCGACGCTCGTCGGATCGGCCAGATAGCGCTGGTACATCTCGTCGACGATCCACTCGTTGGGACCGAAATCCGCGAGCGGATTGTCCTGCGAGGTCTGCTGGGTCGACACAGCCGGGTTCGCCTCTTTCACCTCGGATTGACGGCACGCGGCGATCTCATCACGGTGGACGGAAACCACGTCCGATTCAGGCTACGCCGACACGTCCCAGCATTGTGGACACGGCCCACCGGCGGATCCCGCTCCACCGGAGGTCCGGTCCCGCTCCGCCGGGGTCAGGTGCGGGCCCGGGCCGGTGCGGTCGCCGACCGGGAGGGTCGGCGACCGCACCGCAGGTGGTGGTCCGGTGGTACGCCGTCGCGGCGACCGGACGCGCAGCGGACCCGGCTACCTGCCCAGGGTCACCTTGAGGATCCGCTCGTTGCTGTTGTTGGGGATGCTGTCCTTGTCACCGCCGGTACTCGTGGTCAACCACAGGTTCCCGTCGAGGGTCGGCTCGACGGTCCGCAGCCGGGTGTACGTGCCGACGAAGTACTGCTGCACGTCGGTGAGGGTGTTCCCACTGATCACCGCCCGGTACATCCGGTTGCCCCGCAGGCAGCCGAGATACAGCACGTCCCGGACGATGGCCAGGCCGCTGCACGACGCCTCGGCCACCGGGTAGGTGCGTACCGGGGCGATGAAGTTCGGGTTGGTGCAGCTGCCCGTGGTTCCCTCGCAGGCCGGCCACCCGTAGTTGCCGCCCCGGACGATGATGTTGGTCTCGTCCATGACGTTGTTGCCGAACTCCTGCTCGAAGAGCCGGCCCCGGGAGTCGAACGCCAGCCCCTGCGGGTTGCGGTGCCCGTAGCTCCACACCGCGTTGCCGAACGGGTTGTCCGACGGCACGGTGCCGTCGGGGCGTACCCGCAGCACCTTGCCGCCCAGGTCGTTGACGTCCTGGGCGCGGTCCGGGCTCTGCCCGTCGCCGGTGGCGGCGTAGAGCATCCCGTCGGGGCCGAAGCGCAGCCGCCCCCCGTTGTGGTACTTGTTGCGCGGGATGCCGGTGACCAGCACCTGCACCGTGCCCGTCTGCAACGTGCCGTCGTAGCGGATGCGGACGATCCGGTTGTCGGTCGTGGTGGTGTGGTAGATGTACAGCCACCGGTCGGTGGTGAAGCTCGACGACACGGCCAGGCCGAGCACCCCGCCCTCGCCGTTGGTGCCGGCCACGTTGGGCACCGTGCCGATGCTGCGCTTGTTGCTGCCGTCCGGGTTCATCGCGACGACGTCGAACAGGTCACGCCGGCCGTAGAGCACCGTGCCGTCGGGCAGTTGCACCAGCCCCCACGGCAGGTCCCGCTCGGTGGTGACCACCGTCGTGCCGCAGACCGCGCTGGTGCAGGCCGACCCGGTGCGCACGGTCACCGCGCTGCTCGCCGTGGAGGTGTTGCCCTGCGCGTCCCGGGCGACGACCGTGTACTGGTACTCGGTGGCGGCGGCCAGCCCGGTGTCGGTGAACGAGGTCGCCGGCGGGTTGGCGGCCGTGCCGGTGACCGAGCCGACCGTCACCCCGCCGCGCAGGATGTCGTACCGGGTGACCGCCACGTTGTCGGTGGACGCCGTCCAGGTCAGGGTCACGTCGGTGCCGTTGGCGGTGCCGGCGAGGTTTGTCGGGGTGGTGGGCCGCTGGGTGTCCGACTGGCAGAACGGCGGTGTCACGGAGAGCGTGGCACTGGCCTGCGACACGTTGCCGGCGGCGTCCCGGGCGTTGACGTACCACCCCCAGGTGACGCCCTGCGCGACGGTGAGGGTGGCGGTGAGCGTGTTGCCGGCGACCGAGGTGACCAGTTGGCCGTCGTGGTAGATGTCGTAGTACGCGACCCCGACGTCGTCCCGGGACGCGGACCAGGTGAGCGTGACGGACTGACAGGTCAGCCTGCTGCTGCGCAGGTAGCCCGGCGCGGTGGGCGGCCGGGTGTCGGCGGCGGCCCGGGCGAGGGTCGTCCCGCCCGGCGCGGTTGGCGGGCCGGCGGAGACGGGTGCGCCGGCCAGGATGGTGCAGGCGCTGGTCAACAGGGCCAGGGTGGCATGCCGAGGACTGATTCGCACGCGATACGTCCCTTTCTCAGAGCCTGGTCGTGGTCAGTACGGGTAGCCGGGCACGTTGAGCCGCACGCTGTACAAACCGGAGTCGTTGGTACGGCCCGAGGTGACGAAGAGGGTGCGCCGGTCGGACCCGCCGAACGCCACGTTGGTGGTGCCGCTGGGGCCGGACCGGATCGTGCCGAGCTGGCTGCCCGTGGGCGAGTAGACGTGCACCAGCCCGTCGCCGCCGGACGTCCAGTAGACGTTGCCGGCGCAGTCGATCGTGCCGCCGTCCGGACCCCCGACGTAGTTGACGAACACGCTGCGGGGGCCGGTGCTGCCGTCGGGCTGGACGGCGTACTTGTAGATCTTGTTCTCGCCGTAGGCGCCGACGTAGAGGGTGCCGCCGTCCGGGGAGAGCGCGATGCCGTTGGGCTGGCGCAGCGCGTCGTCGACCAGCGACACCTGGCCGTTCGAGACACGGAAGACGCTGGTCCGCCCGCCCATCTGGTCGGGGCGGTTGCCGCGCTGGAAGTTGGGGTCGGTGAAGTAGACGACGCCGTCGGAGCGGACCGCCACGTCGTTCGGCGAGTTGAACGCCCGGCCCTGGTAGTTGCCGGCGACGACCCCCCGGGCCAGGTTGTCGAGCCGGTACGTCGAGACGCTGCGCTGGTCGTGCGTGGCGGCCACGAGCTGCTGCCCGTCGGGGGTGAGCGCGAGCCCGTTGCTGCCGGCGTTGCCGAGGAAGGTGTCGAAGGTGGCCGGCGGGGTGAACCGCCTGATCGTCGACGGCTGGACCCACTCCGACCCGGTCGCCGCAGCCATGTCGGAGAAGAGCAGGTAGCCCCGGTCGGCGATCCAGACGGGGCCCTCCAGGAAGGCGAAGCCGCCACGGATCTTCGTGGCCGTGACCGAGGTCGACGGCAGCGGCGGGCCGTATCCGGTGCCGGTCGGGCAGACACCGGGCGGTGCGCCGGGCGGGCCGGCGAGGGCGGCGGGCTGACCTGCCGGCGGTGCGGGCGCGGTGTCGGGGCCCGCCGGGACGGCGGCGGGCAGGGCGAGCAGGAGGCTGGCCAGCACGGTGGCGGCCGGTTGCAGGACCATCGGGAACTCCGATCGGCGAACGGAGCGGCCGTCGTTGGCGGTCGCGGGGTGGCACCGGCATTGATACACCGGTATCGATGTGTCACGGGCAGCATAAATTAGGAACCACCCCACCGCATGGGTGGCGATCCACCGATCCCGGCAATGATCCGGATTTCTTACTAAGATGCTGGTCAATGTCGATGGACTACCGGGAACTTCCGGACGCCGGCCACCGGGCCGGTCCACATGGTGATCGGGTCTGGTCGATGGATTTCCCCGCGTCCGTCCGGCCGCTGCGGCGCGGCCTGTCGCCGCAACGGCGGAGACGTTCCGTCGTCGACCATCGTGGACCGGTCGACTGTGGACGCCGATCGGGCCGGGCAGACGCACCGACAGTCCTGATTCGCACTCTCCTGCCGCGTTACCGACAGAGGCGGAATCGACGATGGGAGCGCGCTCATCTACCCTCAGGGCAGATCCGACCCACGTCGTGGGCCGGCACCGGTTCGGCAGCCATGGGTGTCGTGGTCTCCCCGCCAGTATTCACCGACCATGGCCCTGTTCGGAGGGATCGAAGCGTTGACGAGCGACAAGGTGGCGCCGCCGGGCGTCGACACCACCCGGCCCAGCATCGCCCGGGTGTACGACTACTACCTCGGCGGCAAGGACAACTTCGCGGTCGACCGGGAGGCCGCCCAGATGGCGATGCAGGTCACCCCGGACGGTCCGGAGGCCGGGCGGGCCTGCCGGGCCTTCCTGCGCCGGTCGGTCCGCTACCTGGCCGCCGAAGCCGGCATCCGCCAGTTCCTCGACCTCGGCTCCGGCCTGCCCACCCGGGGCAACGTGCACGAGATCGCCCACCAGGTCGACCCGGACGCCCGGGTGGTCTACGTGGACAACGACCCGATGGCCCTCGCCCACGGCCGGGCCCTGCTCGCCGACGCCCGGACCACCACCGTGGTCGGTGCCGACGTCCGGCAGCCGGACGAGCTGCTGGCGGAGATGCGCGACCGCAAGCTGATCGACTTCGACCAGCCGGTCGGACTGCTGCTCCTGGCGATCCTGCACCACCTGCACGACGACGACGATCCCGCCGGGGTGGCCCGCCGGCTGATCGACGCCCTGCCCACCGGCAGCTACCTGGCCATCTCGCACTTCTACGACCCGGGCGAGACCCAGCCCGAGGTCTCCGCGAAGGCGCGGGCGGTGGAGAAGGTCTTCAACGAGACGCTGGGCACCGGCCGTTGGCGTACCCGCGACGAGATCCTCGGCTTCTTCGGCGACCTGGAGCTGATCCCGCCCGGGCTGGTCCCGCTGGCCGAGTGGCACCCGGACGGCGAAGAGGACACCAGGCAGACCGCCACCTACCACACCATCGTCGGTGGGGTGGCCCGCAAGGTCTGAACGTCGGGCGCTGCCGTCGGTGACCTGCCGCCGGCCCCACCCGTGGCCGGCGGCAGGCTCCCCGAGCACGCCACCGGCCACGGCCGGCGTCAGTAGCAGGTGTTCATCGCCGCCCGCACCTCGGCGAGGGTGGCGTCGGCGACCGCGCGCGCCCGCTCGTTGCCCTCACCCAGGATGGCCCGCAGGTGGGCGCGGTCCTGCCCGTACTCGGCCCGACGGGCCCGGATCGGGGCCAGGTACTCGTTGACCGACTCGGTGACGACCTTCTTGAGCGCCGCCGCCCCCGCCGACCCGATGTCGGCGGCCACCTGCTCCGGGGTACGCCCCTGACACAGGCCCGCCAGCAGCAGCAGCGACGACACCTCCGGTCGGGTGGCCGGGTCGTAGCTGATGTGCCGCTCCGAGTCGGTCTTGGCCCCCTTGACCAGGCGGGCGGTCTCGTCGGCGGTGGCGGCCAGGGTGATGGCGTTGTTCCGGCTCTTGCTCATCTTGGTGCCGTCCGTGCCGAGCAGCAGCGGAGCACTCGACAACAGCGCGTCGGGCTGGGGGAACACCGCCTTGCCGCAGCCGTACCGGTCGTTGAAACGACGGGCGATCGTCCGGGTGAGTTCGAGGTGCGGGAGCTGGTCCTGGCCGACCGGCACCAGATTCGCCTTGCAGAACAGGATGTCGGCAGCCTGGTGGACGGGATAGGTGAACATCAGGCCGCTGACGGCGGACTGCCGCGAATGCGAGATCTCGTCCTTGACGGTGGGATTGCGGTTGAGTTCCGACACCGAGACGAGGCTGAGAAACGGCAGCATCAACTGGTTGAGCGCCGGCACCGCCCCGTGCGTGAAGATCGTGCTGCGGGCCGGGTCCACCCCGATGGCCAGGTAGTCCAGGACCAGTTCCTCGACGTGCTGGAGCAGATTGTCCGCCACGTCGCGGTCGGTGAGGACCTGGTAGTCCGCGATGACCACGAACAGCTCCACCCCGAGTTCCTGGAGCCGGACCCGGTTGTGCAGCGTGCCGAAGAAGTGACCGAGGTGCAGGCGGCCGGTGGGACGGTCACCGGTGAGCACCCGGAACTGCCCCGGATCCTTACGGATCAGCTCCTCCAGCACGGCGCTGCGGGCCTGCGCGGCGGATGTCCCGAGCACGTCGGTCGGCCGGGCTGAGGCAGCGGCACCGGCATCTTCGGTCTGGGGTACGGCGGAATTCACACCATCTCCTGAAGGGTCGGTCTCGACGCCATGATGACACGGACCCCACTTCGGACACCGGCGACGCGATCCCGACCCGCACCGAATCGGCGGGGACCGGATGACCGTCCGCGGCGGTGCGGAGGTTTCCGGTGGTACGCCGGGCGGGCATGTACTCCCCCACCCTCGGGAGGGAGTGACTCGATGCTGGTGACCGGTTATCTCGGTGCGGTGCTCATCGGTGCCCTCGTCGGCCTGCTCGGTCGGCTGGTGCTGCCCGGCCGGCAACGGATCGGTGTCTTCGCCACCTTCGTCATCGGTGTCGGTGCGGCCGTGCTCGGCACCGTGGTCGCCCGGGCGTTGGGCATCGCCGACGATGCTCCGGTGCAGGTCTGGGTGCTGCGCTGGGACTGGATCGTGCTCGCGCTCCAGGTCGGCTTCGGGGTGGTCGGTGTCGCCGTGGCGAACATGCTCACCTACACGCGGCTCGCCGGTGGCGACGACGACCGCCGGCGACCGACCCGGACCAGGACCCGCACCCGGAGCTGACCGGGTGCGGGTCGGGCGGGGCCACGGCCGGGCGGTACGGAACCGGTGCGGTCAGCGGCGGGCCAGCCAGACCGTCCGCCCGGTACGGACGCTGAGGGCGGCACGGGTCGCCAGACCTGCCACGGTCTGCTCCAGGGCGGCGAGGTCCAGGGCGGAGAGCCGCCCTTCCAGCCCGTGGCGCATCCGGCTCAGCGTGGCCTGCGCGTAGCGGGTGGTGGCGGCCGGTACCGGTGGTCGCAGGTCGATGTCGAAGTGCCGCTCGGTGACCGAGGTGAATCCGGCCTGCCTCATCCGCTCGCCCCAGTTCTCGTGCATGTGCAGGCCCGCCTCCTGCCGCCGCTTCGCCGCCTCGGCGTGCCAGCGCCGCTCCACCTCCTCGTCCGGGGTGCCGGTGAGGAAGTGCGGGAACGATTCCAGTTCGGCGATCACCAGTAGACCGCCCGGTCGCAACATGCCGTACGCGGACGCGAGCGCGGTCGCCGGATCCTTCATGTGGTGCATCGACGCGGCGGCCCAGATCACCTCGACCGGCCGCAGGTCGGGCCAGGGCTGGTCGAGATCGGCTTCGACGGTGCGGATCCGGTCGCCCAGCCCGGCCGCGTCGGCCCGGTCACGCAGGTGGGACAGCATCTCCGGGGAGAGGTCGACCGCGGTGACGGTGGAGCCGGGCAGCTCCCGCGCGAGGGCGAGGGAACCGGTGCCGGTGCCGGCACCGAGGTCGACGACATGGGGTTGCGCGGTGGCCTCGCGGCCGACCCAGCCGATCACGTCGCGGAAGTACTCGTGGAGCACCTCCGCGTCCAGGTCGAGCAGCTCGATGAGGTGGTCGTGTGCCATGGGGAAACGGTAGCCCGACCATGCCTGAATGGCATAGCATCTTGCCCATGAGGCAAGACAAGGATCTGGAGACCCTGGTCCGGCAGCGCATCCGCAGCCTGCGGGTGGCCCGGGGCTGGTCGCTGGACGAGCTGGCCCACCGCTGCCTGATCAGCCCGTCCACGCTCAGCCGGATCGAGACCGGACACCGGCGGGTCGCCCTGGACCAGATCGCCACGATCGCCCGGGTGCTGGGCATCACCCTCGACCGGCTGGTCGAGTCCGACGCCGACGACGACGTCGTGATCCGTCCGCACTGCGACGAGGACCGGGGCGTCACCACCTGGCTGCTCTCCCGGGACAGCAACCAGACCGTCGCCAAGCTGCGGATCACCCGGGACGTCCCGACCGACCTGCGGGTACACCCGGGCCGGGACTGGTTCACCGTGCTCTCCGGCACCATCGAGCTGCGCCTCGGGGACCGGACGATCCTCGTCGGCACGAACGAGGCCGCCGAGTTCTCCACCCTGGTCCCGCACGCGTTCGGCGCGCACGACGGCCCGGCCGAGATCCTCTGCATCCTCGACCACGAGGGCGAGCGCAGCCACCTCGGCCCACACCCGCCGCATCCGGGCCGCCCGGCGGCTAGCCGGTGATCACCGGCCAGGCGTAGGCCAGCAGCGCGCACGCCGCCCCGAGCAGCGCCAGCGAGAACCCCCGGGTGGGGATCGGCAGGGCGGCGAGCACGAGCAGGATGACCGCGATGACATAGAGAAACGCCTGTGCCGACATGACTGTCCCCTCAGGAGGTTGACGAACGGGCGGGATGCTCTCTACCCCGGACAGCCCGGTCGGGAAACCCACCCCCCGGGCAACCGTCCCGGGTCGACCTGTCCCGCCCTACACCCGTCCGGGCGGGACGACGACGGATCGTCGTCCCGCCCGGAGGGCGCAACCGGCAGGTGTCAGCAGCCGAGCCGCTTGGTGGACAGGGCGATGTCGTCGATCCACAGGTCGAACGCGCCCGGGGTCGTACCACCCTGGTAGAGCTGCCAACCGATCTTCACGGTGTCGACCGTGGGCAACACGAAGGGCACGTCGTTGCCGCCGTGTGCGGTGGTGGAGGCGGTCAGGTCCGGGTTCGCCACGCCGTCGATCCACACGGCGACCCGGTTGTCCGCCGGGTCGAGCTGCCACTCGAAGCACTGCCAGGTGTCCTCGACGACCGGGGCGGACTCCCGCCAGTTGGTCCAGTCGCCCGTCGGGCCACCGTCGGCGCCCACCCCCCAGAAGGTGCCGGGGACGGTCGGCGCGTACTGGCCGCCGACCGGGCGGACGACCTCCGTGCTGCCGGTGCCGGTCGCCTCGACCAGTGTGAAGTGCGCCCAGTCCGGGGCGGTGGGGAAGGCGTCGACCCGCAGCCGCATCCGCCCGTAGAAGCGGTTGCCGGGCGCGGCGAAGTCGTCGACCCGCAGGAAGGCGCGTCCGTTGTCGACCGTGTGCAGGTGCAGCACCTGGTTGCCGCGCCGGGCGCGCTCGACGGTGAGCGTGCCGTGGCGGGTGTCGACGCCCCAGTTCACCGTGCGGGGACCCCCGAGGGGCAGCCGGTCGAAGTCCTCACAGAACAGCAGGCCACGGGGGCACGACCGCTCGGCGGCCGTCGACGGGCCGGCCGGGACACTGCCGGCTGCGGTGCCGAGGATCAGGGCGGCGGTGAACACCGCGAGGAGACTGCGCATGGTCTTTCCTCCATGACGGCCGACCCCCACCACGCGGGCAGGGCTCAGCGGGAAATCCCGGCCGACCCGAGCACCACCGACCTCGTCCCGGGCGCGTCGGACGCCTGCGGCGGTCAGAGGTGGGGCGGTCTCGGCGGGTGCGGGAAGACGAGGCGGGGACACCGACGACGGGACACCTGCCCGTCGCCGTTGGTGCTGGCCCGGCGATGCGGCACCCGCGGCTGCCGAACTGGCGCGGTGCCGGCACTGCGCTGCTCCCGTGCTCACCGTTGCCAGCGCGGTTGCCCCCGTGCTGCGGCGATCTGAGCCATTCCAGCACGACCGGATCCGATCAGGCAACATCGACAGACATCAGCACGCCCGGTGGGCCCGGGCGAGCCGGTCGATCCCGGCGCGCGGAGCCCGGTCGCCACCCGACCGGGTCGCGGCGCACGGCTCCCCAGCTAGCCGACCGCGCCCCGGTCGACCAGGCTGAACGTGGTGCCCACCGGGGCGTCGCCGAGAACCTCCACGTAGATCTTCCTCTGGGACGGGCTCCACTGCACCACGCCGTACTGCTCGCTGACGATGGCGTAGGCGAGTCGCCCCTTGTCGTCCTTGCCCTCCCGGGAGATCCCGAAGAGCGTCGCCGCGGTCGGCTCGCAGTCGGTGCCCACCAGGGAGGCGTACCCCTGCGCGTCGAGCTTGACGCCGAGGCAGGGCCGGTGGGCGATCTGCGGATTCAGCGACTTGATCATGAAGTCGACGCCGACCGGGTCGAGCACGAAACGGGCGTCCGGCGTGGTCCCGTCGCCGACCCCCACCACACCGTCGAACGGCAACGAGAGGTCACGGTCGATCTCCACCACGTGCAGCAGGATCTGCCGCTGCCCGGCCAGGATGGCCCGGGTACGGTCCGCGGCGGACGGCGACGCGGGTGGCGTACCCGATCCGGATGCGGTGGTCGTCGGGCCACCCGCCGTCGGCCCGCCGGCTGCCGCGCCGGTCGGATCCGGGGTCGACCGGTCGCCGACCAGTCGCGGGCCGAACACCGCGCCCGACACCAGCACCGCGACCACCGCGACGGCCGCTCCCACCCCGACGAACAGGCGACGCCGGGACGAGACCCGTCGGCCGGCCACGACCACCCCCGCCGCCGACGGTTCGCCCGGGCCACCCGATGCCGACGCCGGATCACCCGGGCCGTCGCCGGGGACGCCGGTCGCCGCGACCGGTGCAGGCGACCCGGCCGACGGCCGGTCGGCACCGGCGGAGGACGGCGGGGCGGGCAGGGCCGGAACGCTTGCCGGGGCCGGAACACCCGCCGGGGCGGTGACCGTCAACAGCCCGTCGAGCAGCTCCCGCGCGGTGGGCCGCACGTCGGGGTCCTTCTCCAGCGCCCGGGAGACCAGCTCCCGCAACGGCCCCCGCAGACCGGTCAGGTCCGGCGGTTGGGTGAGGATCCGCATCGCGGTCGCGGTCGCGGAGTCACCCCCGAACGGATTCCGGCCCGTCGCGGCGTAGGCGACCACGGCACCCCAGGCGAAGATGTCCGCGGCCGGGCCCACCGCCCGACCGGACGCGGTGTCGAACCGCTCCGGCGCCATGTACGAGACGGTCCCGACCATCTGGTGGGTCCGGGTGTGCTGGCTGGTCGCCTCGAACGCCCGCGCGATCCCGAAGTCGATGACCTTGATCCCGCCGGGTGCCACCAGCACGTTCGCCGGCTTCAGGTCCCGGTGGATCACCCCGGCACCGTGGATCGCGGTGAGCGCGGTGGCCACCCCGACCGCGATGCCGTGCAGTTGCGCCGAGCCCAGCGGCCCACCGTCGCGGATCACCTGGGCCAGGCTGGGGCCCTCGACGTACTCCACCACGAGGTAGGGCGGGTCGTGGTCCGGGTCGGCGTCCAGCACCTCGGCGGTGCAGAACGGCGGGACCTGGCGGGCCCGGTTCACCTCACTGCGGAACCGGCCCCGGAACTCGTCGTCGTGGGACAGCTCCGGACGGACGACCTTCACCGCCACCCGGCGGCCCTGCGGCGACCGGGCCAGGAAGACACTGCCCATGCCCCCCTCGCCGAGGCGGTCGAGCAGCTCGTACCCCCCGAGTCGGGCCGGGTCGCCGGGACGCAGCCCGTCGTTCACGTCGGCTGCCCGCAGACCACGACCAGCCCGCGAACCGTTGCGCCACTCACGCGTACCCCTCAGATCACTCGGACACCGTCGGCAGCCTATCGCCCGCCAGCCCGGGACCGCCGGTGCCGTCGGCGGGCCCACCGGCGCGGACGAGCACGACGGGCCCCGCCGGGATGACCGGCGGGGCCCTCTTCGTGGTCACCCGGATCGTGGCGGACGACCAGACTGCTGCGCCGCTTCCCGTGAGGTCCCCAGGGGCGGCCGGGAGGGGGTCAGTTGCAGGTGGTGCCGTTGAGCTTGAAGGGTGCCGGCACAGTGGGGGACCCGCTGGCGGTGAAGCCGAAGCTGACCGCCCCGTTGGTCGGGATGCTGGCGTTGTGGTTCGCGTTGCCCACCGTGACCGCAGCGCCGGTCTGCTGGAAGACGCCGTTCCAGTAGCCCTGGACCAGCTGGCTGCCGGGGAAGGTCCAGCCGAGCGACCACCCGTTGACGGCCGGGCCGTCGTTGTAGACGGTGACGCTGACGTTGAAGCCGGCGTTCCAGGAGTTGGTCACCACGTACGACACCCGGCAGGTGCTCGCGAGGGTGGTGGCCGGCCGGATGTCGCCGTAGTCGTCCCGGGCGGTGGCGAAGTCCTGGAAGCCGAAGCCGGGACCGGCCGACCGGGTGGTGGTGCCGGCTGCGAGGACGGTGCCGTTGGCGTTGACCGAGTAGACCGGCCCACCGCTGTCGCCGCCCCGGGCCGACTCGTCGCCGTCGAGCTGGGTGGCCTCGACCAGGTCCTCGATGTCGTCGTAGTGGAAGTCGACCCGCAGGTTGCAGACCGGGCCGCCGATCTCACCGGCCGAGGTGTAACCCGACTGGCAGAGCAGCTGGCCGGGGAAGACCTGGGTCCAGCCGGTCACCTGGGCGCGTACCTCGTCGTTCTGCCCACCGACATAGATGTGGCTGCCCGGCGACGAGGTCGACACCAGCATGGTGTCGTGGTCGTCGTTGCTGGCGACCGAGTAGCCGATCAACGTGCCGGTGTTGGTGTTGGTGTTCCAGCCGACGTGCCAGGGCTGACCGATGGGGCCGCAGTGTTCCGCGGTGAGCAGGTAGCCCACGTTGGTCGTGTAGTTGCGGACACCGAAGCCGGCGGTGCAGCCGTAGGTGGTCAGGCCGATGCCGATGCCGCCGTCGTACGGCGCGGAGTCGTTGTAACGGGACCGCTCGACCATCCGCTCCCGGACGACCGTCCGGGTGCTGACCCCGGTCGCCGGCAGCTTCGGCTGCTTCGCGCCGGCCTTCGGGTCGACGGCGACCTCGATGCCGGAACCGTCGGTACGCAGCCGGACGGCGTGCGCGGCGTCCTTCGGGTCGGCGTCCACCACGGCGGTGAGCTTCGCCGCCGCCTTCTTCAACTCGGTACGGGAGTACGTGGCCCCGACCACCTCGACCGGGGCGGTGCGGCGAGCGGTCGTCACGGCCGTCGCGACGTCCTTGGGCAGGGTGCCCTTCCACCAGAGCGTGACATGGTCGTCCACCAGCCCGATGCCGGCGTAGCCGCGCGGGGTGCCGGCGTCGACGGCGGTGCGGATGACGTTGGCGGCGTCGACGAGCGGGGTCTGGGCGATCATCCGGTCCCGGGTCTGCGCCGGGATCAGGTCGAGCAGGGAGCGGCCGTTCTCGGACGTCGGCGTCGTCGCCGACGTGCCGAACGGCTGGCTGGGCGCGGCCTGCGAGGCCGCCGTCAGTGGACCGACCAGCACCGTGGTGCCGAGCAGCACACCGGCGACCACCGAGCGGGGGGTCGCTTTCCAGGTTTGCGTCATGACTAAGAGTCAAGTGACTCCGCCGCCCCGGGAACATGCAGAAGCATCGGCAAGAATCGGCCACGACGGTGGCGTCGCCCACACCCTGGTCGACCACGACGCCCGGTCGCCGCCGGCCGGCCCGGACGCCGACCGGGTCCGGAGCTGGTGGCTGCGGCCCCGGTCGGCGTGGGTGGTGTGCCCGCCGTCAGGCGGTGGTGCGGGAGATCAGGCGGTGGCGCAGGAGATGTTGCCGGGCGCGGTGCTGCTGCTGCCGTTGGCCAGGAAACCGAGGGTGGTCGAGGCGTTCGGGCCGAGGGCGCCGTTGTAGGAGGCGTTGCGGATGCTCACCGCGCCGCTGTTGCCGGTGTTGGTGCCGTTCCAGACGTTCTGGATGGTCTGTCCGCTGGCCATCGTCAGCTGCACCGTCCAGCCGCTGATGGCGGCGGAGCCGTTGGTCACGATGATCTCGGCCTGGAAGCCACCGTTCCAACTGCTGACCGTGCGGTACGTCGCGGTGCAGCCACCCGGCTGCCCGGTGGGCGGCGGCGTGGTCGGCGGCTCGCTGGTCGGCGGGGTGGTCGGTGGCGTGGTGGGCGGGGTGGTCGGCGGAGCGCTGGTCGGTGGGGTGGTGGGCGGCGGGGTGGTCGTCCCCGGGACCGTGGTGGAGGCCGCGTTGAGGGCGTTGAGGACGGAGGTGTACGCCGGCTTGGGGTTGCTGTTGCGGTCGAACAGCAGCGGGTTCTCGCTGCCCCGCCAGGAGTCGCTGTCCCGGATGCCCCAGGTGGTGATGCCGACGCAGCGCGGGACGTTCATGCAGGCCTGGGTCAGCCCGGCGTACTGGGTGGTCGAGGCGTTGGTGACGTCGGCCTCGGTCAACGCCACGTCCACCCCGAGGGCGGCGAAGCTGGACAGCGTCTGCTGGAAGTTGCCCGGCAGCGAGCTGCCCCCGGTGAAGTGGGTCTGCAGACCGACGCAGTCGACCGGGACGCCCCGGGCCTTGAAGTCCTTGATCATGTTGTATACGCCCTGCGTCTTGGCGTACGTCCAGTTCTCGATGTTGTAGTCGTTGTAGCAGAGCTTCACCGACGGGTCGGCGGCCCGGGCGGTGCGGAACGCCACCTCGATCCAGTCGTTGCCGGTGGACTGGAGGTTCGACGACCGGCGACTGCCGTTCTCGGCGTACGCCTCGTTCACCACGTCCCAGGCGTAGAGCTTGCCCTTGTAGTGGGCCATCACGCCGTTGATGTGGCTGATCATCGCCTGCCGCAGCGCGCTGCCGCTCAGGCTGCCCCAGAACCGCGGCTGCTGGGCGTGCCAGGCCAGGGTGTGGCCCCGGAACCGCATGCCACGCTGGGTGGCCCAGTTGTAGATCGCGTCACCCCTGCTGAAGTCGAACTGCCCGGGGTTGGGCTCGGTCGCGTCGGGCTTCATCTCGTTGACGGCCGTCATCATGTCGAACTCGCGGCTGGCGATGTTCAGGAAGCCGGAGTCGTTGAGCCGGTCCGCCCCCATGGCCGCACCGAAGTACCTGCCGCTGCGCTCGGCGGCGGCCTTCAGCGTGGTCCCGGGCGGCCCGCTGAGGTCGGCCTGGGCGGTGGTGGCCACGACCATCGAGGTCACGGTGATCGCCAGGGCGCAGGCCCCGCCCAGCAGCAGCCTGACGCTGCTCCTGGTAAGGCGTTTCGATGGAGCGGGTACGTCGTTCATCTGTGCGTTTCCTCTCGGTGTTCTGTCTGGTCCGTCGCGGCACCAGCACGGAACCGGCCGATCGTTGTGGGGTCGACGACCGGAGCACCGCACTCGCCGCGCGGGACCAGCACGACACAGGGGACGCCGGGCCGGCACTCACCCGGCCGCGTCCTCATCGGTGACCACCGGCCGGCTGCCCGGTCCGCCCGGTGGATCGCGAACACTCCGCGTCGTACGCCCGTGCGGGGTGACGCTGCCCTGCGGTGATGTTATATCGAATGCATTCGATCTGCGACAGGTGTCGGGAGGGTCCTGGCGACCCGACACCCTGCGCCACCGCCCGACCACCCGGCGACGTCGCCCTCAGCGGGCACGGACCCGCCGGGTGGCCAGCTCGGTGCGGTTACGGACCCCGAGTTTGCGGAAGATGTTGCCGAGGTGGAACTCGATCGTCTTGACCGACAGGAAGAGCCGTTGGGCCGCCTCCCGGTTGCTGAGCCCGTTGGCGATCGCGGTGGCGACCCGGGCCTCCGCCTCGGTCAACGTCGGCCCGCCCGGGGGCGCCCCGAACACCGGCCCGACGGCCGGGGAGAGGTCCACCCCCGACGGGCCCGCGACGGGTGCGCCGCCGAGCGCCCGGAGATCCCGCATCACCAGCGTCAGCATCCCGGCGGCACCCGTGCGGGCGTAACCCGCGCACGCCTGCTCCAACAACCGGGCCGCCTCGCCCCGCCGGCCGGCCCGACCGTGGTGCGTGCCGAGCAGCCAGGCCAGCCGGGCGGCCAGCAACTGCTCGGTGGGTCGGGTCAGCAGGTCGAGCGCAGCCGTGAGCGCCGCCGTCGTCCCGACCGCGTCCGGGTCGAGGATCCAGGCCCGCCAGGCCGGCAGCACCGGCCCACCCGGCCAGGAGACGGGCGGGTCGTCGACCCCGACGAGCAGTTCACCGGCCACCCCGGGTCGGCCGGCCAGGGCGTGATGGGTGGCCAGCTCCCAGCGGTGCTCGTACTGCAGGCCGGCGGTCGCCCCGACGTCGGTGGCCACCACGAGTTCGAGCAGCCCGGCCCAGGTCTCCCGGTCACCCCGGGCGAACGCCAGCGCGGCCGTGCACTCGGGCAGGTGGTGGGCGACCCACGCCGACCCGACCCGCGCGGCCAGCTCGCGGGCCTGGTCCAGGTGGACGGCGGCATCGTCCAGGTCACCGCGCAGCGCGTCGCACTTGGCCAGCCAGGAGGTCACCTCGGCCTGCACGTCGAGGCTGCCGCACTGCCCGGCCAACCGGGCCGCCTCCCGCAGCTCGGCCTGGCCCCGGACCAGGTTGCCGGCCCAGGCGTCGCCCACCCCGATCAGCGCGAGCATCCGGGCCCGGTCCACCGGCGTCAGGTCCAGGTCGGCCAGCAGCGGGGCGAACCGCCGCGCCTCGTGCGGACGCATCAGGGTCATCACGGCGGTCAGCGCACACTCGACCAGCACCGGGTCGTCACCGAAGGCGTGCCGGTCGAAGATCCGTACGGCGGCGTCGAGGTGCTCCGGGCCCTCGGCGAGGCCGGCCCGGGTCGCCGCCGTCCCCGCCAGGGTGCGGTAGATCAGCTCGGTCCGCGCCGAACCGCTCACCTCGTGGGCCCGCCGCACCCGGTCCAGCAACGCGAGCAACCGGTCGCGGTCGGCGGTGCGGGACAGCGCGAGGAACGCCTGGAACACCAGGCGCGCGGACTGATCCGGGTCGGCACGGTCGGCCGCCGACAGCAGGCGCTCGGCCGTGATCTCGGTGGACACCGGCCGAGCGTAGAACCCGGGACCAACCCTGGGGATTTCCCTGGTGCCCAGCTCACCCCGGTCGGCACAGACTGCTCGCACCAGCCGGTCCAGCCGGCCGGCCGGCGTTGCGAACCAGATAGAGGTAACACCATGAAGCGCAGGACCGTACAGATCGACACCATTCCCGCCGACGGGGTGGAGCTGGCCGACGAGCAGCTCGCCGGGATGCTCGGTGGGCTGCCGCGCAACGGCGCGGGCTCGTCGAAGACCATCGACGACATCCCCGGCGGGGGTCGACCGGACACCGACACCGACTTCTGATCCGTCACCGTCGGCGATCCGGCCCGCCCTCCGGGTGGATGGACCGCCGGCGGGCCCCCGCCCGGAGCACCCATGATCCTCATCCTGACCGCCCCCGACGACGTGCACGCCGACGCGGCCGAGGTGGAGCTGGGCCGGCGCGGCGTCCACTGGGCCCGCTTCGACCCGGCCGACGTGCCGTCCCGCGCATCGCTGTCGGTGACCATCCGGGACGGTCGGCTGACCCGCACCCTGGTCCGGCACGCCGACCCGGGCCGGACCGTCGACCTCGACGCGGTGACCGCCGTCTGGTTCCGCCGCCCCGGCATCCCGGTCGCCCCGGCCCACCTGGGCGAACCCCACGCCGGTTTCGTGGTCGAGGAGAGCCGGCAGTTCGTCGGCGACGTCTGGGAGACCCTCGACGTGCCGGCGCTGCCCGCCGCCCGGCCGGTGGTGCTGCGGGCCCAGCAGAAGGTCCGCCAGCTCCAGCTCGCCCTGCGCCTCGGTTTCGACGTGCCGGCCACCGCCGTCGGCAACGACCCCGGGGCCGTGCTCGACCTGTTCGACCACACCGCCGGTCGGATGATCACCAAGCAGGTCGGGCTGACCAGCCTCCGCGACGAACTGATGCGCTTCACCGAACCGGTCACCCACCGCGACGTCGGCCACGTCGACGGGGTACGCCACTGCCCCCTCATCGCGCAGGAACGGGTGCCCAAGCGGGTCGAGCTGCGGGTCACCGTCGTCGGCGACCGGGTGTTCACCGCCGCCATCGACTCCCAGCGGTCCAACCACGCCCGACACGACTGGCGTCGCCAGGACGACCGGAACACCCCGCTGAGCCGCTACGACCTGCCCACCGACGTCGCCGCCCGGTGCGTGGCGCTGACCCGCGCGCTCGGCCTGCGCTACAGCGCCCTCGACCTGATCGTCACCCCTGACGACCGGTACGTCTACCTCGAGATCAACCCCAGCGGCCAGTACCTGTGGGTGGAGGAGGAGACCGGGCTGCCCATCACCGCCGCCGTGGTCGACCTGCTCACCACGCCCACCCCCATCCCCGGAGCCACCACATGACCACCCTGGACCCGGCCCTGCTCGACGCGGCCCTCACCCTGGTGCGGGAGCTGACCGTCGACCGGGCCGGACTGCCCGAGGCCCGCCGACGCCTCACCCCGCTGCGGGAGCGCTGGCCCGGGGCCGATCCGGCGATCGTGCGGGACGAGGAGGTCGCCGACGGCTCCGTCTCCTTCGACGTGCTGCTGCGTGAACCCGCCGGCACGGTCTCCGTGGCGTACAGCCCGACGCCGGCCCTGCCGTGGCCGCTGCGTGGGGCGGTCCGGCACTCCGACCACCACCTCGCCCGGGTCGGCACCCGGACGCTGCGGGTGGGCGAGGCGCTCACCGCCCTCGACTTCCTCTGGTACGACCACGACGTGCTCGCCCGGCTGGTCGACACCGGTCTGGTCGCCGAGGAGCTGGAGCAGCACCCGGTCGAGGTCGACGACGGTGAACTCCAGGCGGCGGCCGACGCGTACCGCCGGGCCAAGGGGCTGCTCGATGCCGAGTCGACCGCCCGGTGGCTGGCCGAGCGGGGGCTCTCCGCCGAGGACTTCGCCGACCTGGTCGCGCACACCGTGGCGGTCGCCCGGCTGCGGGCCCGGGTGGTGGGTGACCGGCTGCCGGAGTGGTTCGCCGCGCACCGGTCCACGTTCGACCGGCTCCTGATCGCCTGGACCGCCGAGGGGACGCCCCCCACCGACCGCGCGACGGCGCTCGCGACGGTGGCCGCCGCCGTCCGCGCCGGCCGGGCCGCCGGCGTCCTGCGGCCGGTGGCGGTCGCGGCCCCGGCGGAGCTGCGCGACGCCACCGGGCCGGTGCCGACCACGATCGCGGGGATCGCGGTGACGGCGGTGGTGGTCGACCGCGAGCCGGCCGTCCTCGACGACGACACCCGGGCGCTGGTCGAGCGGGCCATGTTCGACGAGTGGCTGGCGCGGCGGCGGGCCGGCACCGACATCGAGTGGTTCTGGCTGCCCCGGGACCGGACGACCCGGGTCCGGTGACCGGCCGGCGACGGGTGCCGGTGGTGCTCCAGGTCGCCGCCACCGACTGTGGGCCCAGTGCGCTCGCCATGCTGCTCGCCGCCTGCGGTCGGGCGGTCCCGGCGTCGTACCTGCGGGCCCGGCTCGATGTCGGCCGGGACGGCCTGAGCCTGCGTGACCTGCGCGACGCGGCGCAGGAGCACGGGCTGCGCTGCCGGGCGATCGCCCTGCCCGCACTGCGCCGGGACGCCACCCGGCTGCGGGAACTGGCGATGCCCCTGCTGGCGCACTGGAACGGCGACCACTACCTGGTGGTGGAGCGGGTGGGCCGGCGCGGCATCGACGTCGTCGACCCGGCCGTGGGTCGGCGGCGGCTGTCCCCCGCCCAGTTCTGCGCCGGGACCACCGGAGTGGTGCTGCTGGCCGCACCCGACGGGCCCGCTCCGCCGGTCCCACCGGCCCCGTCACCGGTACGCGACCTGCTGGTGCCGGTGCTGCGTCGGCACACCGGCCTGCTCGCGCTGCTGGCGGCGACCTCGGTGCTGCTCACCGCGACCGGCCTGGCCGTACCGTGGGCGACCGCCGCGCTCATCGACGCCGTCGTGCCCCCGGCGGCGTCCTGGCTCGTCGCCGTCGCCGCGCTGGCCGTGCTCACCGGGGCGTTGTCCCTGGCCCGGGGGCTGACCGTGACCGCCCTGCAACGGCGTATCGGCAGCCGGCTCGGCACCGAGACGGTGCACCGGCTGTTCGCGGTGGTCTACCGGTACTTCCACCGCCGGTCCGCCGGTGACCTGGTCGACCGGGTCCGGGCGGTGGCCGGTGTCCGGGACCTGTTGGCGTCGGCGCTGGTGGCGACCGTGCTCGACGGGTTGCTGGTGGTCGGCTACCTGACCGTGGTGACGGTGCTGGCACCGGTGCTGGGGTTGGTGGCCGCCGCCGTGATCGCCGTCCAGGCGGGTACCGCGTTGTGGGTGGGCCGCCGCTCCGGTGCCCTGCAACGGGAGGAGCTGCTCGCCTCCGGGGAGGAGGCGGCCCGGCTGGCCGACGCGGTGCAGGGCATGGCGGCGATCCGGGTCGCCGGGGCCCAGCAGCGGGTACGGCAGCGCTGGCAGGAGTCGTTCGACCGGGGCGTGTGGGCGGCGCACCGGCTGGCCCGGTTGTCGGCGGTCGCGGACGCGCTGCTCGCCGCTTGGTCGATGGCGAGCCCGGTGCTCATGCTCCTGGTGGCGGTCGGGCAGGCCGATTCGCCGGGTCGGGCGGCCGGGCTGTCCGCGCTCGCGGTCGCCGCGATCACCCCGGCGGTCGCGCTGGCCCAGCGGTTGCCGTCGTTCACCCTGCTCGCGCCCACCATGGACCGGCTGGCCGACATCGCGGACGCACCGCTGGAGCAACCCGTCCCCGGCGTACCCGCGCCCAGGCTGACCGGCCTGGTCACCCTCGACAGGGTGAGTTTCCGGTACGACCGGCGGTCGCCCTGGGCGTTGCGCGACGTCACCGCCGTGATCCCGCCCGGCAGCAAGGTGGCGGTGGTGGGCGGTTCGGGCAGCGGCAAGAGCACCCTGGTCGGCCTGCTGACCGGCCTGTACGCCCCGACCGGGGGGTGCATCCGCGTCGACGGCCACGACCTGGCCACGCTGGACCTGTCCTCGGTGCGCCGGCAGATCGGGGTGGTCCTGCAGGGGACCTACCTCGGCGCGGGCACCCTGCGGGAGGCACTGACGCTGTCCCGCCCGGACGCCTCCGACGCCGCCGTCACCCGGGCGCTGCGGCTCGCCGCGCTGCACGAGGACGTGGCGGCCCTGCCGATGGGGTTGCACACCCACCTCGGCGACGGTGGCGTCGGCCTGTCCGGCGGGCAACGGCAGCGGGTCGCGCTGGCCCGCGCGCTGCTGGCCGACCCGGCCCTGCTCATCCTGGACGAGGCGACCAGCGCGCTGGACGCGGTGACCGAGGCGGCCGTCGAGGCGAGCCTGCGCACGCTGCCGATGACCCGACTGGTCATCGCACACCGGTTGTCGACGGTCGCGGACGCCGACCTGGTGCTGGTGCTCGACCGGGGGCGGTTGGTGGAGAGTGGGCCGCCCCGGGTGCTGCTGACCGCCGGTGGGCCGTTCGCCCGGCTGGCCGGGGTACCCGGTGCCGTCGGGTCGTGGCCCGATCCGGTCCGTTGAGCCGGTCACGGCGCGTGCGGGACGGCGGCGAACTCGACGAGGTCGAGGCGGCCGTGGGTGGACGCATAGCGGGTGAGTGAGGTGTTGGCGACCGGGGTGGTGGCGAGGACCGCGTCGAGGTCGGCGAACGACAACCCCTCCAGGACGTGCCGGGCGGCGACGACCACGGCGTCGTGGGCCACCACCCACACCCGGCGGCCGGCGTGCCGGCGGTGCAGGTCGGCCAGGGCGGCGCGGACGCGGGCGGCGACGTCGTCGAACGTCTCGCCGCCGGGTGGCCGGTAGGCGTGGAGGCCGTCGGCGGCGAGCCGGGCCGCCTCGGCGGGGAACCGTTCGGCGATCATCAGCGGGGTCAGCAGTTCCAGGTCGCCCATGAGCCGGTCGACCAGCCGCCCGTCGAGGTCGACCGGGGCCGGGGTGACGCCGAGGGCGGCGGCGGTGTCCGCCACCCGTGCCCAGGTCTGCCGGGCCCGCCGGTACGGGGAGCAGACGACGTGGTCGGGGTGCCGGCCGGCGGGTTGCGCCGCGAGCCAGCGGCCGAGCCGGGTGGCCTGTCGCCGGCCCAGTGGTGACAGCGGGACGTCGGCGTCGCGTCCGGTGAGCCCGTGGGTGGCGACGCCCCGCGCGTGGGCCTCGGCGAACGCGACGTTGGCGACGCTCTGCCCGTGCCGGACGATGGTCAACTCCGCGACGGTGTCCACGGTCCCACTGTCCGGCAGCAGCCGGCGCGGGGCGACGCCGGGCGGCGGGACGCTGCCGGGAACGACGGCGGTATCCGGCAGCTCGCCGGCCTCGACGCCCCCGACCGAACACGTTTCCGAAAGTTTCCGAAAGTCGTTGACGCGTTCGAAACGCCGCTGCAATACTCCGATTCACAGCGACATCAACGCATCTCGATAGAACCCAGCACCCCCAGGCAGCACCGCCCCCAGGAGGACCTGCGCATGATCTCCAGCACCGGTGACTCCGGTCACCCGTCCCGCTCCCGAGCCTCCCGCCTGACCGTCCGGCTGGCGGTGCTCGCCACCACCGTGGCGCTGGGCGCCGTCGGCGTCGCGGTCTCCGCCACCCCGTCCAGCGCCGCCGCCTGCAACGGCTACGTCGGTCTCACCTTCGACGACGGACCGACCGGCAGCACCGGCGCGCTGCTGAACGTGCTGCGCGCCAACAACGTCCGGGCGACCATGTTCAACGTCGGGCAGAACGTGCAGGGCAACCCGTCCGCCGCCCGGGCCCAGGTCGACGCCGGCATGTGGATCGGCAACCACAGCTGGAACCACGCGCACATGACCTCGATGGGTCAGAGCCAGATGCAGTCCGACCTCTCCCAGACCAACTCGGCGATCCAGTCGGCGACCGGCGTACGGCCGCAACTGTTCCGCCCGCCCTACGGCGAGACCAACTCGACCCTCCAGTCGGTCGCCTCGTCGCTCGGCATGCGCCAGGTGATCTGGGACGTCGACTCCCAGGACTGGAACGGCGCGAGCGTCAGCCAGATCGTCGCCAACGCCGGCCGGCTCCAGAACGGCCAGGTGATCCTGATGCACGACGGCATCCAGAACACCCGCGACGCGATTCCGCAGATCATGGCCAACCTGAACAGCCGGGGCCTCTGCCCGGGCATGATCTCGCCGAGCACCGGCCGGGCCGTGGCCCCGGACGGCACCCCGCCGACCAACCCCCCGACCACCCCGCCCACCGGCACCCCGACCACCCCGCCGGCCGGTGGGACGTGCACCGCGACGGCGACGTACCCGAACGTGTGGGGCGACCGGTACAACACCTCGGTGACGGTCCAGGGCGGCAGCAACTGGACGGTGGTGGTGGCGCTGACCGCGCCGCAGAAGGTCAACACCACCTGGAACGGCACGCCCAGCTGGGACAGCTCCGGTTACGTGATGACGATGCGGTCCAACGGCAGCGGCAACACCTTCGGCTTCACCACGATGATGAACGGCAACAGCGGCGCCCGGCCACAGATCCGCTCCTGCACCACGGGCTGACCGGCACGCCGCTGTCGAGTCACCGGCCGGGGCGCAGCGCCCGGACCCCGTCCCGACCACCGGCCCTCCCCGGACGTCTCCACGGCGTCCGGGGAGGGCCGTTTCGTGACCCCGGAGACGACCTCGAAACTATCGGGTCACCTGCTCGAAACTACCGGTTGAAAACCCCGGGATTACCTGCCAACCTGAAATCCATCGATAATCGTGAACGTAAACAGCACGCTACGGGCCACCCACCATCCACCACCAGGAGGTACCGACAGTGCGCGGACACGTACCCCACTCTCCGCCCCCGGAGCAGCCCCACCCCGCCCGGGTGTCCCCCCGTCGGCGGGGAAGGCTGTTCACGCTGGTCACGGCCGGGATCGCCGCCGCCGTCGCCGGGTTGTTCACCATGACGGTGGCGACCGGGACGGCGTCGGCCGCCGACAACCCGTACCAGCGGGGCCCCGACCCCACCCGGAGCAGCGTCGCGGCCGTGAACGGCCCGTTCGCCAACACCTCGGTCGCCGTCCCGACCGGGTACGGCTTCAACGGCGGCCGGATCTACTACCCGACCGACACCAGCCAGGGCACCTTCGGGGCGGTCGCCATCTCGCCCGGCTACACCGCGCTGTTCTCCGTCGAGCTGGCCTGGATGGGGCCGTGGCTGGCCTCGCACGGCTTCGTCGTGATCGGCATCGAGACCAACAGCCGCAACGACTTCGACACGGCCCGGGGCACCCAGTTGCTCGCCGCGCTGGACTACCTGGTGCAGCAGAGCCCGGTACGGGACCGGATCGACCCCACCCGGCTGGCCGTCTCCGGTCACTCGATGGGTGGTGGCGGGGCGCTCAGCGCGGCCCTGCGCCGCCCGGCGTTGAAGGCGGCGGTCGGCATCGCGCCGTACTCGCCGTCGTCGAACCTGGCCAACGACCGGGTGCCCACGATGGTCTTCGCCGGGCAGGCGGACACGGTGGTCACCCCGTCCTACGCCACCGGGCTCTACAACAGCCTCCCGGCCACGACCGAGAGCGCCTACCTGGAGGTCGCGGGGGCCGACCACGGGTTCATGGTCGGCCGGTCCAACCCGGTGCTGATCCGGACCATGCTGCCGTTCCTCAAGATGTTCGTCGACAACGACGCCCGGTACAGCCAGTTCCTCTGCCCACTGGCGGACAACAGCGGCGTGGTCAGCTACCGCAGCACCTGCCCGCTGCTGCCGCCGACCGCGACCACCCCGCCGCCGATCCCGTCGGACACCCCGCCGCCAATCCCGACCACCCCGCCGCAGACCACGCCGCCGCCGAGCAACCCGCCCGGTGCCGCCAGCCTGATCGTCGGCGCACAGTCCAACCGGTGCCTCGACGTGCCCAACGCCTCCCGCGCCAACGGCACCCGGGTCCAGCTCTGGGACTGCAACCGCGGGACCAACCAGTCGTGGACGTACACCACGAACAAACAACTCCGGGTGTACGGCGACATGTGCCTGGACGCGGCTGGCTCCGGTAACGGTGCGGCGGTCCAGATCTACGGCTGCCACAGCCAGACCAACCAGCAGTGGAACGTCAACGCCAACGGCACCATCAGCAGCGTGCAGTCCGGGCGGTGCCTGGACGTTTGGAGCACGGCCAACGGGGCGCAGGTCCAGCTCTACGACTGTCACGGGCAGACCAACCAGCGGTTCACCCTGACGCCCCTGACCTGACGGTCGACCGGCGACCGCTCCCGCAGCACGCGGACCGGGCCGGCGTCTCCCGCATCCGGGGAGACGCCGGCCCGGCCCGGTGGCGTACGCGGCGGAGGTGAATTCCGCCCGGCGCCGACCGTTCGCACCGCTAATCGACGTTGGCGGGACAAGCCGTGTCCGGTTTGCGAGGCTTATCGGGTGCGGAGGGATGATCCCGCGCCACACCCGACAGCCGGGGGTCGGCGTCTGGTGGCCCGTGACCCCGGGGCCATCGGCGATGTGAGCTGGGTCGAGCTCTTCGTCGATCTACTCTTCGTGTTCGCGTTCCTGGCCGTCACCACGCTGATGGCCGAGCATTTCAGCCCCCTCGGGTTGGTCCAGGGCGTGCTCGTGATCCTCCTACTCTGGCACTGCTGGACCCCGTGTGTCTGGCTCGGCAACGTGGTGCACCTCGACCGGGGGATCATGCCCCCGATCATGCTCGGCATCGCCGCCGCCCTGCTGGCGATCGGGGTCGCGATACCCGAGGCGTTCACCGACCGGGCGGGCGGGCTGCCCGGCCCGATGGTGCTGATCTGCGGATATCTGCTGATCCGGGCGACCGCCATGGTCGTCCTCACGTTCGTCAGCCACCGGGGCGAGGGCGGACAGCCGTCGGTGGTCGCCGCCTGGTTGATCTTCATCGCCGGTGGGCTGGTGCTGCTCGCCTCCTATCTGGTGCCGCCGCTGCTGCCGGCGGTCGTCGACGCCGCCCTGGTGCAGGCTGTGCTGTTCGCGAGCGCTCTCATGATCGACTCGCTGATCCTCGTGGCGGCCAGCAAGGGCGGCTGGCGGGTCGTCTCGCCCTGGCACCTGGCCGAACGGCACGCCCTGATCGTGCTCATCGCGCTCGGCGAGACGATCATCTCGATCGGCGCCAGCGAGGGGCTCGGCGTGGACCGCCCGGTGACCTCCCAGTTGGCCGTCGGGGCGGTGCTGGGCATCACCGTGGTCTTCGCGCTGTGGTGGAGCTACTTCGACCTGGCCAAGGTGATCATCGAACGGGCCCTGCGGGCCAGCTCCGGGCGGGACCGCGCCCGGGTCGGTCGGGACGTCTACAGCGGGCTGCACCTGCCCATGATCGGCGGGTTGATCTTCTTCGCGCTGGGGCTGAAGTACCTCAACACGCACGCCACCCCGAAGAGCACCCAGCCGTGGCCGTCGGCCGGCGTCGCCATCCTGTACGGCGGTGTGCTGCTCTATCTGGGCGCGCTCGTCGTGGTGGAGTGGCGGGCGGTCCGGTTGCTGGGTCGGGGTCCGCTGGTGGGGGTGGCGCTGCTGACGGCGCTGCTGACGGTGGTCGGACGGCTGACCGCGGTGCAGGCGCTGGTGGTGCTCGTCGCCGCCGTCTGCACGATGCTGGTGCTGGACAACACCCTCTTCCGGCGGAAACACCGGCAACTTCACGAGTCGGTCGAGCAGGAGAGCCTCCACGTCGGGACGGTCGACCCCCGGGAACTCTTCGTCGACCTCGTGTTCGTGTACGCCTTCATCGAGGTCACCGCGGTGATGAACCGGTTTCCGACCCTACTCGGCCTGGCCCAGGGCATGATCCTGCTGGCGCTGCTGTGGTGGGCCTGGACGTCGTACACCTGGCTCGCCAACGCCGTGCGGCACGACAGCACGGTGGTGCGGCTGTGCACGGCGGGCATCATGACGGCGGTGCTGCTGATCGGGCTGGCGATCCCGCAGGCCTTCGTCCCCCTGCCCGGCAGCCTCCCCGGCCCGCTGCTGGTCGTCGGGTGTTACATCGGCGTCCAGCTCATGCAGGGGTTGATCTTCCGGCAGCTCGTCCGGGAGAACTCCGACCTGCGGGGCACCCGGACCCGGTTCGTCGCCACGACCGCCACCATCGCCATCCTGCTGGTGATCGCCGTCGTCGAGGTGGTCGCCCCCGACGCGGTCGCCCGGCACCCCGCCGTCACGCTGCTCTGGGTGGCCGCGCTGCTCGTGCAGTACGTCGCCGGGTACTGGGCCGGTGGGCGGCTGTGGCGGATCAGGCTGGTCCGGCACTGGGCCGACCGGCACGCCCTGGTCATCCTGATCGCCGTCGGCGAGGCGGTCCTCTCCGTCGGCATCTCCATCAACAACGTGCCGATCTCCGCCCCCACGCTGGTCGTCGTCGTCGCGTCGGTGGTGGCCCTCGGCACGATCTGGTGGAGCTACTTCACCGGCATCGACGCGGCCCGGATCACCCTCGGGGCCTACGAGGGCGATCGTCGGGTCCGCGCCGCGCGGGACGCGTACACCTATCTGCACCTGCCGATGATGGCCGGGATCGTCCTGGTCGCCTACGGCCTGCACCAGACCCTGGCCGCGTCCCAGGAGCGGCACAGCGCCCTGCTGGGTCACTACATGCTGTTCTTCGGGGTGGCGTTGTACCTGCTCGGCAACCAGATGTTCTGGCTGCGGATCTTCCGGACGGTCAGCCCCCACCGGCTCATCGGCGCGGGGGTGGTCATCGTCCTCGCGCCGGTGACCGTCGCGCTGCCGTCCGTGCTCTCGTTGCTGCTGCTGACCGTGCTCGGCGTCGTCTTCGCCGTCGTCGAGGCGGTGCAGGAGGGTGACCCGCGGACCCGGCGGCCCGCCCGGACGTGAGCCGGGCGGGCCGGGCTCAGCCCGCGGTGCAGGGGCTGCCGTTGAGCCCGAAGCTGGTCGGCGGCGCGTTGCTGGTGTTCCAGCTGCCCTGGATGCCGAAGCTCACCGAGCCGTTCGGCGCGACGACGCGGTTCCAGTCGACGTTGCGGGCCGTCACCGTGGCCCCGCTCTGGCTGGTCGTCGCGTTCCACCCGGAGGTGACCTGCTGGTCCCCCCGGAAGCTGAAGGTGAGCGTCCAGCCGTCCACCGGCGCGGTCGCGGTGTTCTGGACCGTCACGACGGTGACGAATCCGCCCTGCCACTCGGACTGGTTCTGGTAGGTCACCCGGCAGGTGGGCGGCGGCGGCATCGGCGTCGTCGGTGGAGTGGGCGTCGTCGGCGCGAAGACCGCGTTGGAGGCGATCGAGAGGTTGCCGGCCGCGTCCCGGGCCCGCACGTAGAACTGGTACCGCAGCGGCGTCGACGGCGGGGGCGGCGGCGGGAGCGCGATCGGGTACGTCGTCGTCGACACGGTGGCGACCAGGAACGAGCTGTACCAGCCGTCGAAGCGGTAGACGTTGTAGCCGGTCACCCCGACGTCGTCGGTCGAGGGTGACCAGGAGAGCGTGGCGGTCGAGTCGGTCACGTCGCCGAGGGTCAGGTTCTGCGGCGCGCTCGGCGGGGTGGTGTCCGGTCCGGTGTCGGTGACCGGGGTGACCACGGTGACCGGCTCCGACGACAGGGAGCGGTGCCCGACGACGTCCCGGGCGGAGATCCGGAACAGGTACTGCCGGCCGGGGGTGATGTAGTTGCTGATCGTGGTGGTGGTGACGTCGCCGACGCTTGCCGCCATGACGACGTCGTCGAAGGGGCTGTAGTACGTGATGTCGTAGCCGGCGATGGCGCAGCAGCCACGGGTCGCGGCCGTCCAGGTGAGGGTGACCGACCTCGTCCTGACCTGGCTGGCGGTGACGTTCGTGGGCACGCCCGGCGGGAAGGGCGAGGTGTCCGGTGTGCCCGGCGGGGTGGTGGGTGCCGCGGTCGGCGGCGGCGTCGTAGCCGCTACCGCCAGGGGCGCCGCGACGGGTGCGGGCGCGACCCCGGGGAGCCCACCGGCGGCCGGTAAGGGGAGCGTCGTGGTGCCGGCACCGGCGGCCGGTACGGCGATCGCTCCCAGGCCGAACACGGCGATCGACGAGACGACGGCGGCGAGCAGGCCGGGCCGCACGCGGCGGCGCGGCGCGGACGAACGGACCCCTGGCATGCGTCCACCGTGCGGCAACACATCGACGCTTGTCAACGGCTTACATCATCCGGTGCGCGGTTCCGGCCAGCTCCGACCCGGCCGGTACCGACGCCGGGCACGACAGCCACCCACCGCCACACTCACCATACCTCGAAACTGTTAACGCAAACATCACATGACTTGTTTGGCGGCCACTTCTCCCGCCCGATCGAATAAACGCAGGTAGAGCAGCTTTACAGCCTGGCAGAGGGGCCGGAATAGCCGGTTTGACAGCCGAGAACCGAGGCCGAAGAAGTTTCGAGAAAGTCCGTGTCACATCTTGACGGACCACGTATGCATCCACGAGAGTCCATATCAGCGGACGTGGCGCACGGTCGGGAGCCGAGGCGTCGCCCAGCCGCAGCTGAGGGTGCCCGGGCAGCACCTGTTAACGCTAACAGCGCGACGGTCGACGGGCCGTCGAACACCACCAGGAACCGACGACGGCGGACACCACCGACCGTCGGCGTCAGCGTGCCCTCCCACCCGTCCGGGCCGCAGGTGGCGGCCAGCCTCACCCTGCGCCACGACGACCCGCCCGCACACCATCCGCACACCACCAGGCACCACGACAGAAGGGGTCCGATCCGTGGCGATCAGCCGACGAGCACTCATCAAGGCCGTGGCCGCATCCGGGGCGCTCACCGCAGCATCGGTGGCCGGGCTGCCCGGCGTCGCGTGGGCGGCGAACACCGCGTACGCGATGACCTACTTCACCGAGACGCCGAGCTTCCAGGGCGCGGACTACGGCCTGCACCTGGCGGTGAGCCGCGACGGTCTCAACTGGACGCCGCTGAACCAGAACAACCCCGTCGTCACCCCCACCCAGGGGCAGCTCGGCCTGCGCGACCCGTTCGTGTTCCGCAAGCAGGACGGCACCTTCGTGGTGCTGGCCACCGATCTCAAGGGCACCAACTTCGGCCTGAACAGCCAGTACCTGCACGTGTGGGACTCGACCAACCTGACGAACTTCACCGGCTACCGCCGGATCAGGATGCACACCCTGCCCAACTCGCACACCTGGGCGCCGACCGCGTTCTGGGACGCCGCCCGCGGCCAGTACGCCATCGTCTACTCCTGCAACAGCGGCGGCGACGTGCTGATGATCAACTACACCAGCGACTTCGTCAACATCGGCCCCCAGCAGGTGTTCTTCAGCCCCGGGTTCGGCGTGCTCGACGGCGATGTCGTCGTCGACGGCGGCACCACCTACCTGTACTACAAGAACCTCTCCACCGGCCTGCTGCACGGCGCGCGCTCCTCGACCGGGGCGCCGAACAGCTTCACCACCTACACCAGCGGGCTACGGATGGGCAACGCGATCGAGGCTCCGCTCCTGGTCAAGAACAACGACGGCGGCGGCTGGCGGCTGTGGGGCGACTCGTTCAGCCCGGTCAACGCCGACTACTACATCTGGTCCACCTCGAACATCGGCGGCAACTCGTGGACGGCGCTCAACCAGCGGGACTACACCCCGCCGTTGAACGCCAAGCACGGCTCGATCGTCGGGATCAGCGACGCCGAGTACAACGCGATGGTGTCCCGCTGGGGGACCCCGAACTGGGTCCGGCTCAAGTCGTCCAACCTGCCGGACTACGTCGTACGGCACAGCAACGGCGTCGGCCGGATCGACCCGTTCCCGTTCGACCCGTACCAGGATCAGTTGTGGCGGATGGTGGCCGGCCTGTCCGACGCCGCCGGGGTCTCGTTCGAGTCGGTGAACCGGCCGGGCAGCTTCCTGCGGCACAGCAACTACGCCATCCGGCTCGACCCGAACGACGGGTCGGCGACGTTCCGGGCCGACGCCACCTTCCACCGCACCGCCGGCCTGGCCGACGCGGCGTGGACGTCGTTCCGCTCCGCCAACTTCCCCGACCGCTACCTGCGGCACGCCGGGAACCTGCTGCGGATCGACCCGCTCAGCGCCGGTTCGGCCCTGAACGACCGGCAGGACGCCACCTTCCGCATCACGCCCTGACCGAGGAGGACACCATGACCAGGACCCTGCTGCGCCGCGGTGCGGCGCTGCTCGCGAGCCTGCTCTGCGTAGTCGTGCTGACCCCGGTCGCCGGCCACGCGGACAACCCCATCGTGCAGACCGTCTACACGGCCGACCCGGCGGCGCTGGTGCACAACGGCCGGGTCTACCTCTACACCGGCCACGACGAGGACGGCTCGACGTACTTCACGATGAAGGACTGGCGCGTCTACTCCTCGGCCGACATGGTCAACTGGACCGACCACGGCTCCCCGATGAGCCTGGCCACGTTCAGCTGGGCCAGCGCCGACGCGTGGGCCGGCCAGACCGTCTACCGCAACGGCCGTTTCTACTGGTACGTCCCGGTCAAGAACCGGGCGACCGGACGGATGGCGATCGGCGTCGCGGTCGCCGACAGCCCCACCGGCCCGTTCCGCGACGCCATCGGCCGGCCACTGGTGGAGAACGGCGAGATCGACCCGCACGCCTTCGTCGACGACACCGGGCAGGCGTACCTGTACTGGGGCAACCCCAACCTGTGGTACGTGCGGCTCAACACCGACATGGTCTCGTTCTCCGGCGGCCCGACCCAGATTCCGCTGACCACCGCCGGCTTCGGCACCCGCAGCGGCAACCCGAGCCGCCCCACGTTGTACGAGGAGGCGCCCTGGGTCTACAAGCGCAACGGCCTCTACTACAACGTGTTCGCGGCCGAATGCTGCTCGGAGTTCATCGCGTACTCCACCGCGCCGGGCCCGACCGGGCCGTGGACCTACCGGGGGACGATCATGCCCAGGCAGGGGGCCAGCTTCACCAACCACGCCGCCGTCATCGACTTCAACGGCGGCTCGTACTTCTTCTACCACAACGGCGCGTTGCCCGGCGGCGGCGGTTTCACCCGCTCGGTCGCGGTGGAGAAGTTCGCCTACCGCGCCGACGGCACCATCCCCACCATCACCATGACCGCCTCCGGCGCACCGCAGGTCGGCACACTCAACCCGTACGTCCGCCAGGAGGCGGAGACGATCGCCTGGTCGGTCGGGGTGGAGACCGAGCCGTCCAGCGAGGGCGGGATGAACGTCGGCTGGCTCAACAACGGCGACCACATCAAGGTCAAGGGGGTCGCCTTCGGTGCCGGCGCCACCTCGTTCACCGCCCGGGTCGCCTCGGCGACCACCGGTGGCCGCATCGAGGTACGGCTCGGCGGCGTCACCGGCACCACCGTGGGCACCTGCACCGTCCCGGTGACCGGCGGCTGGCAGACCTGGACCACGGTCACCTGCCCGGTCAGCGGCGTCACCGGCACCCAGGACGTGTACCTGCGGTTCGCCGGGGGCAGCGGCAACCTCTTCAACGTCAACTGGTGGCAGTTCCGCTGACGCCCCGCCGCCCGGCCGCCCGTCCCACCGTGGCCGGCGGTGACCACCTCCACCCCCACGCACGAGGAGACACCTGATGACAGGACGCAGATCGAGACTCGGGTCGGTAGCCGCGACGATGCTGCTGGCCCTGGGCCTGGGCACCGCGATGGTCAGCGGCAGCCTGGGCGCCTCCGCCCGCGCCGCGGACGTCGGGACGACGGCCGCGACGGCCGGCTGCGGGAAGGCCCCGACCCTGGCCAGCGGCACCCACACCATCACCAGCAACGGCAAGAACCGCAGCTTCATCCTGCGGGTGCCCGACGGCTACGATGCCAACCGGCAGTACCGGCTGGTGCTCGGCTTCCACTGGGTCGGCGGCACCGCCACCGACGTCGCCACCGGTCAGACCGTGCAGCGCGATGTGTGGTCCTACTACGGCCTGCAACGCCTGGCGAACAACAGCACCATCTTCGTCGCGCCCCAGGGCCTGAACAACGGCTGGGGCAACGCCGGTGGGGAGGACATCACCTTCGTCGACAACATCCTCAGCCGGGTCGAGGCCGGGCTGTGCGTGGACACCACCCAGCGGTTCGCCCTCGGCTTCAGCTACGGCGGCGCGATGAGTTACGCGGTCGCCTGCGCCCGGCCCACCGTCTTCCGGGCGGTGGCGGTCTACTCCGGCGGGCAGCTCAGCGGATGCAGCGGCGGCACCCAACCGATCGCCTACTTCGGCGCGCACGGCATCCGCGACGGCGTGCTCTCCATCGCCGGCGGGCGTACGCTGCGCGACCGGTTCGTCCGCAACAACGGCTGCACCGCGCAGAACCCGCCCGAGCCGAGCCAGGGCAGCCTGACCCACCGCAGCACCACCTACTCGGGCTGCCGCGCCGGGTACCCGGTGGTGTGGGCGGCCTTCGACGAGGGGCACATCGCCGCCCCGCAGGACGGCGCGCCCGGTGACAGCGGCACCCGCACCTGGCTGCCGGCCGAGACGTGGCGGTTCTTCACCCAGTTCACGTCGACCACGCCCGCGCCCACCACCCCCGCGCCCACCACACCCGGCCCGACCACACCCGCACCGACCACCCCACCGCCGGGCGGCGGGGGCTGCGCGGTCACCGCGACGGTCAACGCGTGGAGCACCGGCCTGACCGAGGACCTCACCGTCACCAACACCGGCAGCACCCCGGTCAACGGCTGGTCGCTGATCTTCACCCTGCCCGGCGGGCAGAGCATCACCTCCGGGTGGAACGCCACCTACACGCCCGCCTCCGGCCAGGTCACCGCCCGCAACGTCAGCTACAACCCGACCATCGCCCCCGGCGCCTCGGTCAGCATCGGCTTCCAGGCCAACCACACCGGCAACGCTGCCGCGCCGACGACTTTCACCCTCAACGGCGTCACCTGCACCAGGTAACCGCCGTACCGGTCGCGGGCGGGCCCGGGGTGGCCCGCCCGCGACGCTCCCGGACGCCTGCGTCCGGGAACGGCCCGCAGCTCAGCCGGCCGTCCAGGCGCGGAGCTTGTCGGGGTTGAGGACCGTCCAGATGCGCCTGATCCGGTCACCCTCGACGTCGAACGCCAGCACCGCCCCGACGACACCCGCCACCTGCGCCACCAGACCTGGCCGCCCGTTGACCGTGCACTCCAGGAGCCGGACGCCGGAGGCCGCACCGCCCCGATCGGCGAAGAAACGCGCGACCTGCCCGGCACCCTCGATCGGGTGGAGTACCGCGCTGACCCGCCCGCCACCGTCACCGGTCGCGGTCGCGTCGGGCGTCAGCAGACCGACGAGCGCGTCGATGTCGGCGGCCTGCCACGCCTCCCTGAACTCCCGGACGATGCCGGCCTGGCGGGCGGTGGGCACGCCGGGTGCCGGTGCCCCGCGCACGCGGCGGCGACCGGACGAGGCCAGCTGGCGGCACGCCGCCGGGGTACGGCCGACAACCTCGGCCACCTCGGCGAAGGAGTAGCGGAAGACGTCGTGCAGGACGAACGCGACGCGCTCGGCCGGGGTCATCGACTCCAGCACCACCAGGAAGGCCATCCCGACCGACTCGTCGAGGGCGATCTGGTCGACCGGGTCACCACCGGTGGGGTCGCTGGTCCACTCCGCACGTGCGGGCAGCGGCTCCGGCAGCCACTGGCCCACATAGCGCTCCCGGCGGGCGCGGGCCGAGCCGAGCAGGTCGAGGCAGATCCGACCGGCGACCCTGGCCAGCCAGGCGTCCGGGGCCGCGATGGCGTCCCGCTGGCCGGGGGTCAGGGCATACCAGCGGGCGTACGTCTCCTGCACGACGTCCTCGGTGTCGGCCAGGGACCCGAGCAGCCGGTACGCGAGATTGACGAGCTGACGCCGTTCGCCGACGAGCCCGCTCGGGGCCGGGCCGGGCCGGTCGGACCCCGGACCGGTGGGGTTGGTCATGCTGCCGCCGGCCCCCTCGCCCGCTCCCCGCCCACCGGCTCGACCGACGTGCGCCAGCGGTGGCGACCCCGGCACGCCGCCTGACATTCGGCAGGGCTGTGTCGTCGTATCAGTGCACCGAACACTATCCCAGCGACGGGGGAAAAACGATCATGGGACCAGTGAACCTGGCGATCATCTACTACAGCGCCACCGGCACCGTGCACACCCTGGCCCAGGCTGCGGCCGAGGGGGCACGGCAGGCCGGCGCGAACGTACGCCTGCGCAAGGTGGCCGAGTCGGCCCCGGCCGAGGCGGTCGACGCCAGGGCGGAGTGGGCCCAGCACGTCCAGGACACCGCCGACGTCGAAGTGGCCAGCGGCGACGACCTGGACTGGGCAGACGCGGCCCTGCTCGGCACCCCCACCCGCTTCGGCAACGTGTCGAGCCAGCTCAAGGCGTTCATCGACACCCTCGGCCCGCTGTGGTTCCAGGGCCGGCTCGCCGGCAAGGTCTACTCGGCCTTCACCGCGTCGAACACCTCGCACGGCGGGCAGGAGTCGACCCTGCTGTCGCTGTCGAACGTCTTCTACCACTGGGGCGGGATCATCGTGCCTCCCGGCTACACCGACCCGATCCAGTTCCAGTCGGGCAACCCCTACGGCACCTCGCACGTGGCCGGCAGCGGCCCGCCCGGTGACGTCACCCTCCAGGCAGCCCGCTACCAGGCCCGGCGCGTGGTCGACACCGCAGCCGCACTGAAAGCCGGACGGCCCGCCTGAACCCCTCCCCGCCCCGACCGGGCGGATCGCCCGGCCTGAGCAGGCCGGCCGGAACGGGGGCGGTCGGGGCGGGGCGGTCAGGGCCGTTGCGGAGCGCGACACTCGCATAGACAGGCGGTGTTACGTTGAAGCGGTCCACTAGCGACCGTCGAGGGGGTGTGCATGGCCGAGACCAAGGGGCGGGTCCTGCCGGTCTATCTGGTGGCGGACGAGTCCGTCTCCATGACTCCGGTCGTGGACGAGCTGAACGCCGGCCTCCAGTCACTCCACGACGCCCTGCTACGTGAGCCGCTCGCAGCGGCCAAGGTCCGCTTCTCGATCATCGGGTTCTCCGAGGACGTGATCGTCCACTCCGCACTGTCCGACCTGCGCAACGAGTCGGCGCTGCCGCAGCTGTCCGTACGGGCCGGGACGGCCTACGGCGTCGCGTTCAGCCTGCTGGTCGACCGGATCCCGGCCGACGTGCGGGCCCTCAAACGGGAGGGCTTCGCGGTGCACCGGCCGGCGGTGTTCTTCCTCAGCGACGGCCAACCGACCGACCCGGGCGAGTGGGAGCCGGTCTATGCCGAGCTGACCGACCGGGAGCGCACCCCGACCGCGCCGAACATCATCGCGTGTGGCATCGGCGAGGCACGGGCCGAGACGATCCTGCACGTGGCGACCCGGCCGGAGTTCGCGTTCGTGGCCACCCCCGGGGTCGAGGTGGGGTTCGCGATCGCCGAGTTCTGCACCGCCCTGACCCGCAGCGTCATCAGGTCGGGGCAGGCCGTCGGTGGCGACACGGCGGAGCTGGTCGTGGAGCGGCCGGACAGCTTCCGGATGGCCGTGGACGTGGTGTGAGCTTCGACTGGGCTCCTCCGCTGATCGGGGCGACGGGCCCGGAGCTGCCGGCCCGCGCGCCGCAGACGCAGCCGTATCGGCCGGACACCGTGCTCGACGGGTGGGCGACGGACGGCTTCGCGGTGCGGGCGGCCTCGGTGCGCGGGCCCGGCCACCGGGCGTCCGACGTACCCCGGCAGGACGATTTCGCGCTGGCCACGGCGGACGGTTCGGTGATCGCGGTGGTGGCCGACGGGGTCTCCAACGCCCCGCTGTCCCACCTGGGCGCCACCATGGTGTGCCGGACGGTCGTCGACTACCTGCTGCGCGCCGACGACACCGTCGACTGGCACGACCTGCTGCGCTGCGCGGGCTGGGCCCTGGTGGAGTACGCCGGGCGGCAGCTGGGTGAGCCCGATCCGCAGCGGGCCGAGGCGCTGCTGGCCAGCACCGTGGTCGTCGCCCTCGTCCGGCCGGACGGGCCCGGTCGGGCCGTCGCCCACCTGGTCCGGGTCGGTGACTCGGCCGCCTGGCGGTTGCGCGACGGCACCTGGGAGCCACTGCTCACCGACCCGGCCGACCCGCAGGACGAGTTGCTCCCGGACGGCGTCGCCGCCCTGCCCCGGGTGCCCCCCGAGGTCGACCCGGTGGCGGTGACCCTCGTCGCGGGCGACGTGCTGGTGCTGGCCACCGACGGTTTCGCCGAGCCGCTCGGTCACGGCACCGGGGATCTCGGGCGACTGTTCGGCGACGGGCTGACCACGCCGCCCGCGATGACCCGGCTCGCCTGGATGCTCGACTTCGCCGGCGGGGCCTGGGACGACGACCGTACCGTGCTGGCCGTCTGGCCGGTCCCGTCCGAACTGCCATGACCAGCCCACTGCCGCCCGAGGTGAGCCTGTCCGCCCTCGGCCCGCGTAACCGCATCGGGGTCGGCGGTCAGGGCACGGTCTACGCCCTCACCGAGGACCCCCGGTGGGTCTACAAGGAGTACGCGACCCGGCTCGTCGACGACGTCGACGTGACCACGCTGAACCGTTTCGTCCGACTCGCCGCCGACGCCGGACCGGACGCGGACGCGCTGCTCGGTCTCGCCGCCTGGCCCACCGCCGTCGTCCGTAAGGAGGGCGTGGTGCGGGGGTTCCTGATGCCCCGGGTGCCCGACCGGTTCCGGGTCCGCATCCAACTGCCACGCGGGCCGGACACCGTGCTGGCACAGGTGCAGTACCTGCTCAACAACGACGACTACCTGCGCGGCCGTGGCCTGCACGTCGACGACCGGATGCGCCTCGAACTGCTGCGGGACACCGCCGAGGCGCTGACCCTGCTGCACCGCCTCGGGGTCTGCGTCGGTGACCTGTCGCCGAACAACCTGCTGTTCAGCCTCGACGCCCGGCCCCGGTGCTACTTCATCGACTGTGACGCGATGCGCCTCGATGGCGACTCGGTGCTGGCGCAGGCCGAAACCCCCGAGTGGCACGTGCCGGACGCGGACGCCGAGGAACTGGCCACCCCGGCCACCGACGCGTTCAAGTTCGGACTGCTCGCGGTCCGCCTGTTCGCCGGTGACCAGCAGACCCGCGATCCGGCTGCGGCGCAGCGGCGGCTCGACCGGCAACTGGTCACCCTCGCCGGCCGGAGTCTCGACCCGATCCCGGACCGCCGGCCGGCCCCGGAGCACTGGCTGGACGCCCTGGAGCGGGGCATCCGACGCACACCGCCGACGGCACCGGCTGCTCCCCCGACGGGCCCGGAGCCGCCCGGTCAGGGGTCGACGCGCCCGAACGCCCCCCGCCGGGACCCCGTACGCCGCAACGTCCCCCGGCCCGGGGTGGTCAACCCCCAGCCGGCCGGCCGGGGTTGGGGTCTGCTCGTCGCGGCGATCGCCGCGATCGTGGTGATGGCCGGCCTGATCAGCGCCAACAGCGACACGACGAGCACGACCCCCCGGGCCCGGTCGAGTCTGCCCACGGGAGTGCGGTGGGACGCCACCACCGTGCCCTCCTACCCCCGGGTCCTGCCCACCCGCTACCCGGCAGGGGTGCCCGCAGCGCCCGTCCTGCCGCTGCCGACCCGGTTCGACCTCGAAAAGCTCCTTCCCCTGGCCAGGCCCTGCCTGTTCAGCGACGTCACGGTGGGGCGCGGCCTCAACCGGACGTCCGCCCGGACGAAGGCGGCGGTCGCCGCCGTCGGCAGCTTCCTCTGCGGGATCAACATCGACTCACCACGCCTGGCCGACCGCAGCAGCACCCAGACCGCGCGGGCCGCCACGTTGGCGGACCGGGGCCCGTTCCGTGGCGCGACCATCATCGGGATCCGCACCGCGACCAGCGGCAGCCCTCAGGTCAACGTGGTGTTCGTGCCGAGCGGTGAAGGCTCGTCATCCGGTTGCTGGCGCTCCCGGCTGTCACTGGTCAAGGACGGTGCCGGATACCGCGTGGGCTCGCTCGCCGCCCCGGCCCGGGCCTCCTGCCCGTGACCGCTGGCACCCTTGTGCAGCAGGTCGTTGACGGCGGCGGCGGTGGACGGGGGCAGCGGACGACCCTCCTCGACCGGGAAGCCCAACTCGGCGACCAGGCTGCGGTGCCGCAGGTCGACGGTCGCCTCCACGGTGTCGGCGAACAGGCCCACCGCGGACCGGGCCCGCCACCAGAAGACGACACCGAGGGTCGCGCCGAGCGGTGCCGCCGGCCACCACCACGGGGTCAGCGCCAGGTAGAGCACCGCCCAGCCGGCCGAGGTGACGGCCCGGTCGAACCGGTCACGGGCCTGCATCACGTCGGTCCGGCCGTCGGCGGTGAGCAGCAGCCAGAGCCGTGGCCAGATCAGGCCCAGGCGGAGACCGTACTGCGCGGCGACCCGGTCGTCGGCGAGGCGGATCCGGTCACCGATCCACGTCGGCCGGGCCGGTAGGTACACCGCCGGGACCACCCGGTGTTGCGCGTCCAGCCGACGCGCGGCAGCGGCCCGGCGGCGGGCGGTCAGCGTCGCCGCGATCCGCCCCGCCGGGCCGGCCCAGGACCCGAGCCAGAGGTGGCGGACGACCCGGCCGGCCGCCTGGGCGCCGACGGCGGCCACCGCGGCGACCGCGACGACGAGCGACCCGACCACCACGGCCAGGCTGACCCGGCCCTTCAGGTGGTCGAGCGCGTCGGCGGCGGCGAGCGCCGCGCCGGGCACGTCGAGGACCCCACCGCGCCCCGGCAGTACGGCGAACGCGGCGACCAGGCACCACAGCAGGCCGGGGCCCAGCGCCCGGGTCAGCCACCGGTCGTTGAGGCGTCGGCCGACCTCGCCCAGCAGCACCTCGATCATGGCTCGGTCCGGTACGTCATCGGCGTACCGGCGAGCGCACAGTGCGGCACCCGACCCCGGTCGTCGCGGTGGGCCCGGCGTGCACAGCGGTGGTGTGGACAGCGGTAGTCACCGTTGAGCACCACCGGCGCGAGACCCTCCAGTCGGGCGCCCCCGGCGTAGTCGGGAAGTGACGGGCCGGAGCCGATGCCGCGCTCGGTCTCGGGCTCCGGTCCGACGGTCCAGCCGAGCTGCCGGCAGACCTCCTCCACCGGCCGGCCGGCGGCCAGCTCGTCGAGCAGGTCGTCGAGCAGGTCGGTCCACATCCCCGCCTCGGCCCGTTCGCGCAGGGTCGGTACGGCGGCGCACAACGCGGCCAGCAGACGACGTTGCTCCATACACGACACTCCTGTCGATTGACGCCCGAGCTGCCGTCGAATCTACTGAATCCGTGCCATCCGAAGCAGGATCCGTCGATTCGATGGATCCGCTCATCGTCGCCTACAACGACAGCGGCGACGTGTCGCTGCTGGTCCGGGCCGAGGACGTGGCGCGGGGCCTGCTCGCGTCCGATCCGTCCCGGGTGGATGTGCTCGCCGCGCTCTCCACCGTCCTGATGTTGCGGGGCCGGGCCTCGGACCCGAAGCACCTCGACGCGGCGGTGGTCGCCGCCGAGCAGGCCACGGCGCTGACCTCGCCCGGTGATCCGTGGTGGCCGTACGTCAACGCCCAGCTGGCCCTGGTCGTCGGCTTCCGGTTCGAGCAGCGGCGTGAGGTGGCGGACCTGTCGACGGCGAAGCGGCACGCGGACGTCGCGGTGGCCGCCGTCGGCGCGGACGACCCGATCCGGATCGACGTGCTGGTCCGCTGCGTGAACGTGTACCGGCTCAGTTTCGAACGGTTCGGCCAGTTGGCGGACATCGACGCGGCCGTACGCCTCAGCCGGGAGGTCCACCGGTCCACCGACCCGGACCACCTGCTCACCGCCCGCCAACTGCTGGCGCTGTGCCTGGTCATGCGCTTCACCCGGACGGGCGGTCCACGCGACATCGACGAGGCGATCGAGCACTGCCGCAGCGGTCTGGCCGCCATGCCCGCGCGGCACGTGGACCGGGCCGCCCTCAACGGTGTGCTGGTGATCGCGCTGGTGCAGCGTTGGGTGAGCACCGACCATGCGGACGAAACCGACCTGCACGAGGCGGTCCGGGTCAGCCGGCAGGTCGTCGCGGACCTGCCGGCCATCGGCACGGTCCGCGCGCAACTGCTGGCCACCCACGGGGTGCTGCTGGTCCTGCACGGCCTCAGCAACAACTCGTCGGTGCACCTCGACGAGGCGATCCGCAGCGCCCGGGAGGCCGTCGACGCACCGACCGCCGGCACCCAACGGGCCGGCCACCTGGTCAGCCTGGCCCACTCGCTGCTCGTCCGGGCCCGGATGAGCAGCGACCCGGCCGGGGTCAGCGACGCCGTCGACACCGGTATGGCCGCCCTGGCCGGGTTCTCACCGGGCCATCCGGACCGGGCACGGGCCCTCAACGTGCTCGGCACCGCCTTGCGGATCCGCTACCTGATCGATCACGACCCGGCCGACCTCGACGCCGCGGTCGGCATGTGGCGGTCGTCGTCGGCCTCCCGGGCGGGTGCGATCGAGATCCGGATGACCGCCGCCCGCACCTGGGCGCAGACCGCCGCCGAGGCCGGTGACGCGGCGCTGGCCCTGGAGGCGTACGGCACCGCCGTGGGTCTGCTGCCGCTGCTGGCGTGGCGGGGCCTGGACCGTACCGTGCAGGAGAAACGGCTGACCTCGGTGGCCGGCCTGGCCGGCGACGCGGCGGCCTGGGCCATCGCCGCCGGTCAGCCGCAACGTGCGGTGGAACTCCTGGAGCAGGGTCGTCAGGTGCTGTGGTCACAGGCCCTGCAGACGCGCAGCGACCTGTCCGCGCTGGCCGCGGTCGCACCCACGCTCGCCGACGAACTCGACCGGACGCGCCGGGAGTTGGACGGCGCCGGGGCGTCCCCGATCGTCGCGCTACCGTCCCGGCCCGGCTGGGAGCTGGGCCGGGACCTGCTGACCAGCGCGCTGGGTGGACCGCACCGTGCCGAGACCGAGGACGCCGGTCACCGCCGCCGGTTGGCGGAACGCTGGGAGCGGCTGGCGGCCGAGGCCCGCCGCCAGCCCGGCTTCGAGAACTTCCTGCACCCGCCGTCGTTCGCCGCCCTCCAGCCCGCAACCAGGGGCGGGGCCGCGGTGCTGGTCAACACCTCGCGGTGGCGCAGCGACGCGATCGTCGTCACCGCCGACGGGGTACGGGCCGTGCCGCTGCCGTGGCTGTCGCACGACACGGCGCAGCGGCGTGCCGCGGCGTTCCTCGAGGTGCAGCGGGCGGTGGAGGGGGGCGGCGGGCCGGCCGAGCGGGCCGCGTTGCACCAGACGCTGGTGTCGTTGCAGCGGTGGCTCTGGGACACCGTCGGGGAGTCCGTCTGTGCGGCCCTCGACGACCTGCTCGACGTCGGGCCGGAGCGACGGCACCGCGTGTGGTGGTGCCCGACGGGGCCGCTGACGATGTTGCCGCTGCACGCCGCCGGCCGGTTCGGGGCGAGCGCCCCGCTCGCCGCGCGACGCCGGATCTCGATCGCCGCGCGTTGCGTGTCGTCCTACACCCCGAGCCTGTCCGCGCTGCTGCGCGCCCGCACCACCCCGGCGCCGGCCGGGCCGCCGCGGGCGTTCGCGGTGGGGCTCGGCACCCTACCCGGCCAGCCGTCGCTGCCGGCGGTCAGCGACGAACTGCGCGCGGTCAGCTCGCACGTGCCCGGCCTGCGGGTGTTGTCCGGTCGCAGCGCCACCGTCGAGGGTGTGCTGAGCGCGCTCGAACGGCACAGCTGGGCGCACTTCGCCTGCCACGGCGACCAGGACTTCAAGCGGCCCAGTGCGGCCGCCCTCCGCCTGGTCGACGGCAGGCTCAGCGTCCTGGACCTGGCCGGCCGCCTCGCCGCCCGCAGCCAGTCGGCCGGTGGGGCCGACCTCGCCTACCTCTCGGCGTGTCGCACCGCGGCGGGCGGCCGGGACCTGCCCGACGAGGCGATCCATCTCACCGCGGCGCTCCAGATGGCCGGCTTCCGGCATGTGATCGGCAGCCAGTGGGCGGTCTCCGACCGGGTGGCGGCCCAGGTCGCCGGCGACGTCTACGCCGGGCTGAGCGCCGGGGACCACCTGGACGCCGACGGTGCGGCCGTCGCGCTGGACGCGGCCATAGATCGGGTACGACGGGCGCACCCGGAGCGCCCGGAACTGTGGGCGGCGCTGGTCCACACCGGCCCCTGACCCTCCGGCAGCAGCGGCCGGCGGGGGCGTCAGCGCCGCTGGACCGGGATCACCGGCAGCTCGGGGCCGGGTGGCACAGCTTCGCGGTGCTGCTGCGCGACGATGCCGGCGGTGATCTCGTCGGGTGGCACCGGACGACCGAAGTGCCAACCCTGCCCGTTGTCGCACCCGGCCGCGGTCAGCCGGTGGGCCTGCTGGGTGGTTTCGATGCCCTCGGCGGTCACGACGAGACCGAGCCTGTGCCCGAGCGACACGACGGTGCCGAGGAAGTCGTCGTCCGTGCCGGGGCGGCGGGCCCCCGGCCAGCGGGCCGGCTGCGCCGACGGCCGGGTCAGACTGGCGTCGAGTTTGAGGCCGTACAGGGGCAGGGAGCGGAGGTTGGCCAGATTCGCATAGCCGACACCGAAGTCGTCGATGACGATCCGGACGCCGAGTTGCATCAACGCCGCCAGGGTCTGCGTCACCACGCCGGTCAGGTCGATCACCGCCTGCTCGGTGACTTCCAGGTGCAGCAGGTGCGGCGGCAGACCCGTCCGGTCGAGAATCTGCGCCACCTCCCCGGCGAGGCCGGTGCGGTGCAGTTGGCGTACCGAGACGTTCACGCTCACGTACAGGCCGGGTTGGATCCGCTGCCAACGGCTGGCCTGCCGGCACGCCTGCTCCAGCAGTTGGCTGCCGAGCGCCACCACGAGGCCGGTGCGTTCGGCCAGCTCGATGAAGCGGGCGGCGCTCAGCAGCCCGAGCTGGGGATGCCGCCAGCGGGCCAGGGCCTCCACCCCGGCCAGCCGCCCGGAGCGTAGCGCGGTGACGGGCTGGTAGGCGGCGGTGAACTCGCCCCGTCGCAGCGCCGCCGGCATGGCCGCCGACAGCCGGTAACGCTCGGCGTCGGCGTTGCTGCGGTCCTGGTCGAACAGGCGCAGGGTGGCCTTGCCGTCCGCCTTGGCCCAGTGCAGCGCGATCTCACCGGCGCGCATCAGGCGCGTGGCGCCGCCGTCGGCGACGGTGCCCTCGGCCACCCCGGCGCTCACCGTCAGCGGCACCTCGGTGCCGTTGACCCGGAACGGGGCGGCGAGCACGGCGAGCGCCCGATCAGCGATCTTGACGACGTCCCCGGCGCAGGTGGTGTCGCGGACCAGGATCGCGAACCGGTCGCTGTCCAGCCGCGCCACCAGGTCGAACCGCCCGTCGGCGAGCGCGCCGAGCCGGGCGGCGATCTCGCGCAGGAGCAGGTCACCCACCTGGTACCCGAGTACGTCGTTGACCGCCGCGAAGTCGTCGACGTCGAGGCAGCAGACCCCGACCCGGTCGGTCGGTGCCTCGGCGGTGGACAGCCGTCCCAACTGCTCGGTGAGCAGTGTCAGGTTGGGTAGTCCGGTCAACTGGTCGTGCGTGGCGAAGCGGCGGAACCTGACCTCGCTGACCCGTAACGCCTCCTCGGCCTGGGTGCGGGCGGCCAACGCGGCAAGCCGGACCGTGTCCTGGGCCCGCAGGCTGTGGTCGTGCGCGGCCGACGTGAAGCCCGTCGCGAGCTCCGCCAGCAGGTCGTTCAGCCGGGCCGTCCGGGTGGGGTCGGCGGCGACGCCGAGGTCGCCGAGGAGCCGCGAGGTGAGGACCGCGATCGTCCCACCGAGCGCCTCCGGCGACCCGAAGCCGGCCGCCACCAGGTCGGCACCGATCCGACGGCCTTCGCCGGGCCCGCCCGGTCCGGCGAGAACCGCGGTGACCACGCGGTCCGCGAGCCCGGTGACGATGCGGTGCCGTTGTTCGGCGCTGATCGGCACGTAGTGGGCCCGGTGCAGGGCCGTGGCCCACGCCGTCACGAACTCCCCGACGCCCCGGCCGTCGGCGGCGGGCCGGTCGTCGGCCCCGTCGGCGGCGGGCCGGTCGTTCACCTGCGGCGTCCGACTCCGACGTAGAAACTCATCCGTTCCGGGTGCTCGCCGACGTCGGCCTCCGACTCGGGACGCCACAGCGGGGACCACACCACGCCGGGTTCGACCAGGTCAAGGCCGGTGAAGAAGTCCTCCACCTGGGCGCGGGTCCGGGCGGTGACCGGGGTGTTCGTCCGGCCGCTGAGCCGGGCGCCCTCGCCCATCTCGTCCGGCCGGCTGTCGGTGGTGACGTGGCTGATCGCCACGCAACTGCCGGGGGCCAACGCGGTCCACAGCCGCCTGATCAGTCCGTACGGGTCGTCGTGGTCGGGGACCGCGTGCACCACCGAGACGAGCAGCAGGCCGACCGGTCGGTCCAGATCCAACAGCCGGCGGACCTCCGGATGGTCCAGGATGGCCTCCGGATGGCGCAGGTCTTCGAGCAGGGCGACCGCGTTCGGTTGGCCGGCGAGGATGTGCGTGCTGTGCGTCACCGCCACCGGGTCGATGTCCACGTAGGCGACCCGGGAGTGCGGGTCCACCTGCTGGGCGATCTCGTGCACGTTGCCCACCGTCGGAATACCGGACCCGATGTCCAGGAACTGACGGATCCCCTCGTCGAGCATGAACCGCACCGCCCGGTGCAGGAACTCGCGGTTGGCCCGCGCGACCAGGCGGAGATCGGGCACCGCAGCCAGTGCCTGGCGGGCGAACTCCCGGTCGACCTCGAAGTTGTGCGAGCCGCCGAGCCAGTAGTCGTAGGCTCGGGCCACGCTCGGCCGGCTGAGATCCACATCTGCTGGTGCCCATTCCGGCCGTTCCATCGCCACCCTTCCAGCACCACGCATTGACGAGACCGCCGCCACTATAATCGGAACTTTGCCACCATTGCACCGCGCCGAGATCCCTACGCCGGTCCGCAGGTCGACGGGTGTGCCGGTGTCGGCGGGGGCCTGACCGTCGGCGTGGTGCTGCCCAACCGGCCGGCCGATCCCGGCGTCGAAGACCTCGGTGCACGCCCGCCGCCGGGAGCCGTACGACCGCCACGTCCGGTACCAACCTGGGCAGATGATCCGGGAGGCGCTGCTGCGGTTACGGGCGACGACGTCCTGCTCAGGCTGGGGGCGCAGACCTTCGGGAGCTGCGCGCGCCGCCAGCGGCCGATCGGTGCGGAACGACCCGCCGTGCGGCCGTCCGCCCGCCACTGCATCTCGTGTGCGTAGGACCGACGGGCCGGGCGTCCGTGACGCCCGGCCCGTCAGCTCACGGCCTGCTCAGCTCGCCGCGCAGGACAACGTTGGTACGCCGTTGACGGCACCCGACGATCCGAGGAAACCGAAGGTCGTGCTGCCACCGGCACCCAGCGCTCCGTTGTAGCCGACGTTGCGGGCGGTGACGGTCGGGCCGCTGGTGGCCAGCGTCGCGCTCCACGCCTGCGTCACCTGCTGCCCGTTCCCGAACGTCCAGGTCACCGTCCAACCGGTGATCGCCGAACTGCCGGCGGTCACCCGCACCTCGGCCTGGAAGCCGCCCTGCCACTGACCGGTCACCGTGTACGACGCCGCACAGGACCGCCCGGTCGACGGCGGTGGGGTCGTGGTGGGCGGCGGGGTGGTGGTCGGCGGAGGCGGGGTCGTGGTGGGGGGTGGGGTGGTGGTCGGCGGCGTGGTGGGGGTGGTGCCGCCGACGGCGCTCATGATGGCGTCGATGATGCCCTGCTGGGTGACCGTGGCGTTGCTGCGGTTGAACAGCCCGAAGCCGTACGCCCCGTTGTAGCCGTTGTCCCAGTAGGCGGTGGCCGCGCCGTACTTCTTGGCGGCGGCCACCAGGGTGCGCGCGTAGTCCGCGCGGTACCTGTTGTTCGTCGGGTCGGCCGACGTCTTGTCGACCGAGCCGTACTCGCCGACGAAGACCGGGTAACCACGTGAGACGAAGGTGTCGCGCACCTTCTTCAGCTGCCCGTCCATGTAGTCCTGCTGACCCCAGGTCGACTTCCGGGACGCAGTGGTGGCGTTCGGCCCCCACTGCGTGATGGTGCCGTTCTCCTCACCGGCGAAGTCCCAGGGGTCGTAGTAGTGCACGGAGATCATGAGCCGTTGCTCGTTGGCGGGCACGGACGACGACCGGTACTGGTCCGTCGGCAGCGCGAAGCCGTAGTTGCCCACGGTGTAGTCGATGTTGGTGTTCCAGCCGGGGACGAGCAGCCAGCGGGAGGTGTTGTTCCCGCCGGTGCGGCGGACCGTGTCCACGAAGATCTGGTTGTAGGCGTTGATGTTCGAGTAGCACGGCTGGGTGGGATTGCCGTACTGCCCGTCGAACTCCTCGTTCATGGATTCGAGGATGAGTCGCTCGCTGTAGCTCTGGAACCTGGTCGCGATCTGCTGCCAGACCTTCTGGTACTTGTCCCGGATCGTCGTCTGGTTGGACGAGTCGCAGATCAGCCACGAGCCGTTGACGGTCTTGAAGCCGTCGCCGTGCATGTTGATCAGCACGTACAGGCCGCGGCCGTAGGCGTAGTCGACGATTTCCTTGATCCGGTTGAGCCAGGCGGAGTTGATCGTGTAGTTCGGGGCGGACCCGATGTTGCCCAGGTAGGACACCGGGATGCGGATCGTCTTGAAGCCCGCCGCCTTGACCCGGTCGATGAACGCCTGGGTCACGACCGGGTTACCCCAGGCCGTCTCGCTGGGGATGCCGTTGGCGTTGGCCTCCAGGGCGTTGCCCAGATTCCAGCCCGCCCCCATGTCGGCGACGAGTTGGGTGGCGTTCACCTGGGCCATGCTGTCGGCCGAGGCGGAACTCGTCAGCACGGCGGTGGAGCCGGCCAGCGCCAGTACGCCGGAGAGCACGGCGAACTGCACCTTCCTGAGGGTCGATTTCACAAGAGTCTCCCGTCTTCGAGCCCATAGTCACGCTGGGTTGTCGAAGCGATTCGACGATATTTCGACTGCCTGTCCCGGCAGCCGACGGGCCGCCAAAGGATAGATGCATACACATCGATAAATCAAGGTCGTCGCCGCACAGTTGCCCGTCAGGGGCCATGGCGGACGCGCGACGGGCACCGTCCGGAGCCGCCGGGGAGGAACGCCTCACGGGCCGGATGTCCGGCCGGGCCGGCTCGCGGGCCGGATGTCCGGCCGGGCCAGCTCGCGGGCCGGATGTCCGGCCGGGCCGGCTCGCGGGCCGGATGTCCGGCCGGGCCGGCTCGCGCCCGGACGGGTCCGTGGCGATGGCCTGACGACGGCACCGGGCCCTGACGGTACAGCCAGCGCTACCTCGGTCGGCCCGCCACCTGGATTGCTGGAGGCGATTCCCAAAAATATGGTTTCTCTGCAGAAGAAATCAACGAAAATGGGAGTCCGGCGATGTCGGTTAATAGTGCACGACTCGAATCCGGGTCGACAGTTGACAGAGAGACGCCAGTGGCGGCGGTGCGGGTCCAGCAACTGCGCAAGGTCTATGGCGGGGATCGGCACGCGGTGACCGCGCTCGCCGGAGTCGACGCCGCCTTTCAGCGGGGGACGTTCACCGCGGTGATGGGCCCGTCCGGCTCGGGCAAGAGCACGTTGCTGCAGACCGCAGCGGGTCTGGACCGCCCGACCAGCGGCCTGGTGTGGGTCGGCGACACGGAACTGTCGAAGCTGTCGGAGACAAAACTGACCAAGCTGCGGCGGTCGGAGATCGGGTTCGTCTTTCAGGCGTTCAACCTCGTCGGAGCGTTGACGGTGCAGGAGAACATCACGCTGCCGTTGCGGCTGTCCGGAAAGCGGGCGGACCCCCTCTGGATACAGCAGATCGTCAACCGGGTCGGGCTCACCGAGCGGCTGTCCCACCGCCCTTCGGAACTGTCCGGCGGGCAGCAGCAACGCGTCGCGATCGCCCGGGCACTGGCCACCCGGCCGGAGGTCATCTTCTGTGACGAACCGACCGGCGCGCTGGACACCCAGACCGCCGGTGAGGTGCTGGCCCTGCTGCGCTCGGTGGTGGACGAGGCGGGACAGACGGTCATCATGGTCACGCACGACCCGGTGGCGGCGTCCTACGCCGACCGGGTGATGGTGCTGGCCGACGGGCGCATCGTGCAGGACATGCCGCAGCCGGGCGCGGAGCGGATCGCCGAGCATCTCGCGACGCTCGGGCGTCGTCCGCAGCTGACGCAGGAGGGCTGACCCGTGCTGAAACTGGCCGGACAGATGCTGCGTCACCGCAAGGGCAGCGCAGCCGCCACCCTCCTGGCGATGACCGCCGGAGTGCTGATTCTGATGTCGCTGGGCGTGCTCGTGGAGTCCGGCCTGCGCTTCACCGCCGCCCCACAGCGTTACGCGGCCGCCGACGTCGTCGTCGCCAACCGGGACATCACCCTCACCTCCACCATGCTCGGCGAAAAGGAAACGAACACCGTCGCGCTGCCCGAGGGCGGAACCGTCCCGGCCGCGATGGTCGACCAGATCCGGCAACTGCCGGGGGTGGCCGCCGTCGTCGCCGACCGGACGGTGCCGGCGATCCTGCCGAACGGTGCCGCCACCGGCCACGGCTGGAGCAGCACCGCCATCACCCCGTACCAGCTGACCAAGGGTGCCCGACCCACCCGCGACACCGAGGTCGCGCTGGACGAACGTCTTGCCGCCTCGGTGGCTCCGGGCGACGAGGTGCCGGTCCTGGTGAACGGCAGCGCACGGACGTACCGGGTCAGCGGTTTCGTCCGCCACGCGGGCCCCCGGCCCGACCCGCACGCGCCACCCGCGGTGTTCTTCACCGACGCGCACGCGGTGGTCATCCACCCCCGGCTGGGACAGGTCGACGCGGTGGCCGTCCTGGCCGAACCCGGTGCCGCCCCGGCCGTGGTGGCCGACGTGCGCCGGCTGGCCGCCGAAGCCGGCGTCAAGGCCTACGCCGGCGACGAGCGGGGGCTGCTGGAACAGTCCGCGGACCAGACGGCCTCCCTCATGCTGGTCCAGCTGGGCAGCGTGTTCGGCGGCTACGTCGCGCTGCTGGTCATGTTCGTGGTGGCGGGCACCATCGGGCTCGCGGTCCGGCACCGCCGCCGTGACCTCGCCCTGCTGCGCGCCGTCGCCGCCACCCCCGGCCAGGTCGCCCGCCTGATCCTCGCCGAGGTGGGACTGCTCAGCCTGTTGTCGGTAGTCATCGGTGTGCCCGTCGGTTGGCTCGCCAGCCGCTGGCTGCACCAGGAGTTGGTGGACCGGGCGTTCATCCCGGACACCTTCCCGGTTCGCGGTGGCGGCTGGGCGGCGATCGCCGTGACGGTGGCAACGGTCACGGTGGCGACCGGTGCGGCGTTGCTCGCAGCGCGTCGGACGGTGCGGATCCGCCCGACGGAGGCGCTCGGTGAGATCGCCGTGGAATCAGGCCGTAACGGCGTACTTCGCCTGATCTTCGGCTTCGCCGCCCTGGCCGGCGGCTTCATCCTGATCGCCCTCACCGGCGCGGCGAAGGGGACCGCCGCCCTCGGGCCCGCGATGGGTCTGCTGTGCCTGCTCGTCCTCGCGGTCGCCCTGCTCGGGCCGTGGATCAACCGGGCCGCCGCCCGGCTGCTCGCCCCGGTGCTGCGGCGGGTGTGGGGCGACAGCGGCTACCTCGCCGCGGCGAACCTCCGCGCCAACGCCCAGGGCATGGTCACGGTGCTGACCGCACTGGTGCTGTCCGTCGGTTTCGGCGGCTCGATCTGGTTCCTCCAGGACAACCTGGACAAGCAGATCGTCGCCGAGAACCATGGTGGGGTGCTGGCCCAGCAGACCGTGGTTTCCGCCACCGGACTGCCCGACACCATGCTGGCGCAGATCCGCGACATCCCCGGTGTGCTCGCGGCCACCGGCGTACGGAACACCTCGATCATCCCGGACGGAGCCGTCGAGGGCGCGGACGCGCAGGCGATCGACCCGGAGGGCCTCGACCTCACCATGGACCTCAAGGTCCGCAGCGGAAGCCTGGCGGACCTGCGCGGGTCGGCCATGGCAGCATCGACCCTGCAGGCCGAGTCGAGCGGCTGGCGGGTGGGCGACCAGGTCACGGTGCGGCTCGGCGACGGCACACCCGCCGACCTGCGCGTCGTGGCGATCTACGACCGGGGCTTCGCGTTCGGCGCTGTCACCGTCGTCAAGGACGTCGTCGACGGGCACACCGCCGTCGCCGGCTACGAGCGGATCCTGGTACGCACCGAGCCCGGCAAGGACATCTCCGCCGCGTTGGACGAGGTCATCGGCCAGTACCCCGGCAGCTCGGTGACCAACACGGCCGACGTCAGCGGTCAGCTCGCCGACGACCTCGCGCTGAGCGCCTGGCTCAACAAGCTCCTGATCGGCATCATGGTCGGCTACGCCGCTCTCGCCGCGGCGAACACCATGGTCATGGCCGCCCTCGCCCGGGGCCGCGAGCTGGCCCTGCTGCGCCTGGTCGGTGTCACCGGCAAGCAGGTCAAGCGGATGGTCCACGCGGAACAGACCGGCCTGCTCGGCGTCTCGCTGCTCATCGGCGGAGCCATCGCCGCCGTCACCCTGGTGTCGATCGTGCACACGCTCACCGGGCAGCTGGTGCCCTACGTGCCGACGCTGGGATGGGTGTCCATCATCGGCGGCACGACGCTGCTGGCGCTGTTCACCACGATCCTGCCGGTTGCCCGACTGCTCCGCGTCCCTCCGGTCGCCGGCATCGGCATCAAGGAGTAGCCGGCCACGGCCGGCCGGTCGGGGATCGGCCGAACACGCGCGACGGGCGGGCCCGCAACACGGGCCCGCCCGTCGACGTCAGGGCGACGACGGGCCTGAGCACATGGCCGCAGCGGTGCCACCCTCATCGTCCTTGGCGAAGAAGATGCCGCGAATGTTCTCGTGCACCGCGCCCCCCCGGGGACGAACAGCCGCTCCGAGATGGCAGTGCTGCCGAGTCCCTCGGCCATCAGTGACAGCACCTCACGCCCACGCGGGGTGAGCCGGCCCAGGACGGTGTCCGGCCGGCTGCGGGCGAGCAGTTGCCCCACCACCTCCGGGTCGACCGCGGTGCCACCCCCGGCGACCCGGCGCAGGGCGGTGAGGGACTCCTCCACCCGGCCGACCCGCTCCTTGAGCAGGTAACCGAGCCGTTCACCGCCACCGGCGAGCAACTCGGTGGCGAATGCCTGCTCGACATAGGCCGACAGCACCAGGACCGCCGGGACCGCCAGCCCGGGCTGCGGCACGATACCGTCGAAACGAAAACAGGGAGACGACCTCAGCTATGACGAGCGACAGGAACACGGGCCGCCGGGGGTGGATCGCCGCTGCGATTGCCGTCCTCGCGGCAGCCGTCGTGACGGAGGAACTGCTGCGCTCCGGCACGCTGGCCGACGGTCTGCTGGACCACTGGTGGGGCCACGTCGGCAGCACCGCACTGCTGCTCGGCGGTGTGGGTGCCGGGCTGTACTTCCTGCATCGCGCCTACCGCAGCTGAGCCGCCCTCGAAACAGGTACGCCCCGACCGGGCCCTTCAGAACCAGGTCGTCCCGCGCGGTCACGACGAGATCCTCGTCCGTAGCCGCGCCCGTCCTGCGTTGCACCGCCTGCCCGGGAGGCCGACCGCCGCACCCACGGCGGGCCGGCCGGCTCGGCCAGGCGAACCCCGGGCGCGGCGAACCAGCAGGGCACAGGGAAACGGGCCGGTGCGGTGGATTCCACCGCGCCGGCCCGGAGAAGGCAGGTCGATCTCACCTGTCGGCGCACAGCGCCTTGTCGAACAGGGCCAGCAACTCCTCCACCTTGGCGTCGTCGTTCGTTCCGACGAGGGTGACCGCCCGGCCGTCGGTCGTGATCCCCACGCGGCTCTGGAAACCGTCGGCGTCACCGCCGTGGCCGTACGCGGTCACCCCGCAGCTGAGCTCGAACCTGATCGTGCCCAGCCCGTAGCTCCACCCCTCGGGAAAGCCGGGGGCCGACACCGTCCGACGCATGTTCGCCAGCTCGCGTGGCTTGAGCAACCGGCCATCCTGCAGGGCGACCAGGAACTTGTTCATGTCGGTCGGGGTCGCGATCATCTGCCCCGCCGCACCGGCGATCGACGGGTCGAACCGGGTGATATCCAGCAGCTTGCCGTCCTGGGCGAAAAGGTAGCCCTGCGGGTGGGGTGAACGGATGCCACGCTGCCCCGGGCCGGGGTAGTAGGTTTCCCGGAGTCCGGCCGGCTTCAGGATACGGTCCGTGATCACCTCGGCGAGCGGCCGGCCGGTCACCTGCTGCGCCACGAGACCCAGTGCCACGTATCCGGCGTTGCTGTATTCCCACACCGGGTCCTCACCCGGGGTGTACGTCGGAGGCTGCGTCAGGGCCGAGTCGAGCAACTCCCGGGGCTCGAAGAACCGGTTCCGGATCGGCAGGATCCCCTTGTCGAGGAAGGTGTAGGTGCCCAGCCCGCTGGTGTGCTGCAGCAGCTGCTCGATGGTGATCCGGCGGCCGTCGATCGCCGCGCCCGCACCGGTCCCCCGGATCACACCCGGCAGGAACTTCTCCACCGGATCGGTCAACGCGATGCTGCCCTCCCCCACCAACTGGAGGATGACCACAGCGGTGAACATCTTCGTGTTGCTGGCGATCCGCACGTATCCGTCGGTCGGCACCTTCGCCCTGGTCCGGATGTCACCCACCCCGGCGGTGTAGTTGGTGACCCGTCCGTGCCGATCCCGGACCGACATCAGGGCCCCGGGAAGCGTTCCGTCCTCGACCGCGGCGTCCAGTGCCGCCTGCAGCGTCTTGTCCCGGCCGTTGCCGGTGCTTGCCTTCGACACGTCCGCCGACGCCACGCCGGCGACCGCAACGCCGGCCGCCGCCACCGAGACCATCGCTGCGGCGATCACACCCCGGCGCCAGCCGCCGGTGGAACGCGACTCACGCGTCGGACGATTCACCATACTGAACACGGGAACTCCCATTTATTTGATTCGCGCTGACCCACTCAGTGTTGTTTGCATATCCACGCCGCACGATCCCCCGCACTACCCGACACCGGTACAGCCAGCACTACTCGATCTGATCGGGAGCACACCAGCGGCCGATGGCCGGGTCGGGCATCGGAATGTGCGCCGAATCGTCTTCGAACGCGGGCAGGTCGGGGCTCACCATCGGCATCGCCTGCCGGGCGGAGCAAACCCTCCCGCGCCGACCGGCACCACGCCAACGCAACCTGGGTACGGTGTGGACACACCGTACCCAGGCGCTATGCGTAGTGAGTCGCTCTCGCGACCGCCGTCACCGCCCGCACAGTGCGGCGTCGACGAGCGCGTCCCGGTCCGCGCCGACGGACCCGTCCTTCACCGACCCGTTGAGGGAGGTCACCACGACGGTCACGGCGCGGCCGTCGTCGGTGGCCGCGTTGGCGGTCGAGTAGCCCGGAATGTCACCACCGTGGCCCCACGCCACCGCACCGCAGCTGAGCTCGATGCGGAACAGGCCGAGTCCGTAGCTGCGGCCCGCCGGGTACGCCGCGATGGTCGTACGCATCTCGGCCAGCTGGGCCGGCCGCAGCAGCTTTCCGTCCAGCAGGGCCCGCACGAACGTGTTGAGGTCACCCGGTGTGGAGATCAGCTGACCGGCGGCCCAACCCCAGCTGGGGTCCATCGTCGTGAAGTCGACCAGCTTGTCGGTCGCCGGGTCACGCTGGTAGCCGTGCGGGTGCCGGCCGCGGATCTGCTTGTCGCCGACCCCGGGCGCGTAGGTGTCGCGCAGGCCGATCCGCTCGATCACGCGGGAGGTGACCAGTTCGTTGAACGGGCGGCCGGTGACCCGCTGGGCGATCAGGCCGGCCAGGAGGTAGTTCGTGTTGCTGTAGGACCAGCCGCCGCCGGCGGGCCTGCCGTCCGTGCGCGCGTTGGCCAGGTCGAGCAGTTCGCGGGGCTCAAGGTAGACGTGCTGGTAGGTGAGCAGGTCGCCCATGGCCGAGAACATGGCATCGGTGTAGTCGGGCAGCCCGCTGTCGTGCCGGAGCAGCTGACGTACCGTGATCTTGGTGGCGTCCACGCCCTCGGCCCGTACCAGGCCGGGCAGGTAGGTCTCGATCGGCTCGTCGAGCTTCACCGTGCCCTCGCCCACCAGTTGCAGGATCACGACCGAGGCGAACATCTTGCTGGCGCTGCCGATGCGGACCTTGCCGTTCACCGGCACCTTCTCGCCGGTACGCAGATCACCGGTGCCGGCCGTGTAGTGCCGGGTCCGGCCCTGCCGGTCGCGGACCGCGGCCAGCGCGCCCGGGTGCCGGTCGGTGCCGACGAGCTTGTCCAGACCTTGCTGGATGCTGTCGCGGCGGGTCTCGGGCGGCCCGGCGGAGGCGGAGCCGGTGAACGCGAGACCGCCGACCGTGGTCACGGCGACCGCTGTGATGGCGACTGCACGGAGACGCCGCCGGGTGGGTCGATCCTTCGGGAAGGGGACGGTAGGCACGTTGAACAGCTCCTCGTGGGTCCTACGACATCGAACTACCTGAGTCTGCGGAACCGCACGAAAGCCCTCAATCCAGCCTGCTGGACAGCCGCGGTAGCGGTGGCACCCCAACTCGACACCGAGGATCGGCGCGTGACCGGAACGGATGGCCGGGAGTCACCCGTCGTCCTGGAACTGCGGTCGTCGGCGAAGATCCGTCACGGGACTCGCGCCGGCGTCCCGAACGCGCTGACCACACCGGTCGACAGCGACACGCCGCGATCAGGCCCGTTCTGCCGGGGTCGCAGCAGTGAGGGTGAGGACGCCGGGAACCGCCGCGAACGCGGCGCGGGTGTCGGCGGCCAGTTGGTCGGCGGTGGCCTCGGGTGCCCGGGTGGTCCAGGTCTCGAGTCCGCGGTGGAACGCGGCGACGAGGACGTCCAGCGCCAGCCGGGGGCGGAGGTCGTCGGACGCGAGACCGAACCTGCGGTGCAGGACGTCGAGCGCGGCGCGGACGGTGACGTCGCAGAAGTACAGGCAGTGGGCTTCGATCGCGGGGGTCCTGCCGGCCAGTTGCGTGCAGAGCAGGAGCCGGCGGGTCCAGTCACCTGAGTCCATGATCTGCATGGCGGCCAGCACGCTGTCCTGCAACACCAGCAGGACCGGCCGCCCGGGAGGGGCCGGCCGCAGCGCCAGGTCATCGAGGAACGTTCTCCACAGGTCCTCGTAGGGCGCCATCGCCACCTCCTCCTTGCTGGCGAAGGTGCGGAAGAAGGTGCGCTTGGAGACCTCGACGCGGTCGCACAGCTCGTCGAGCGTCACCCCGTCGAAGCCGCGCTGGGTGAACAGGTCCAGGGCGGTGTCCGTCAGCGCTTCACGGGTGCGCTGTTTCTTGCGTTCCCGCAGCGAGGGCCGGGGCGGGGGGGAGGACGACGACGCGGTGGCCATGCGGTGATACTACCGAGCGGCGTACGCCACTTGCGGGCTAATGCCACTCAGCGGCATTCTGCTTCGGGAGCAAGTCCAACCGGAGAGGCGACGTCATGCAAGCTCTGCTCGTTGATCGCACCGTGCCCGGAAGTCTCCGGCTCGGCTCGGCACCCGACCCGCTACCCGCCGCCAACGAATCCCTGATCCGGGTCGTCGCCAGTTCCATCAATCCGGGCGACCTGTACCTGGACAACGCCCCGGACGCAGCCGTGCCGGGCTACGACGCCGCCGGAGTGGTGGTACGGGCAGCCGCGGACGGTTCCGGTCCGGCCGTCGGCACGCCGGTGGTGACGCTGGGCTTCGCCGGCGGCTGGGCGGAGCTACGCGCAGTGCGCACCGACTGGATCGGCGTGGCACCGGCGAACGCCGACCTCGGGGCCCTCAGCACGGTGCCGGTCGCCGGCACGACCGCGCTGCGCGCCCTGCACCGACTCGGCCCGATCATCGGACGCCGGGTGCTCGTGACCGGTGCCACCGGTGCGGTGGGCCGGTACGCCGTGCAACTGGCCCGGCTCGGCGGTGCGCACGTCACGGCCTCGACCAGCGACCCCGACACCCACGGCGGCGAACTACGGGAACTGGGTGCCCACGAGGTGATCCGGTCCCCCGGGCAGCTCGACCGGGCGGTGACCGGCGTCATCGACGTGGTGGGCGGCGAAACCCTGGTGCAGGCGTACGACAAACTCGCCGAACACGGCACCCTGGTGTCGGTCGGCAACGTCGGCGGTACGGGTGAGTGTTTCCCCGCCCTCGCCTTCTCCGGCCACGACGGGCGCAACGACCGCTCCATCACCTCCTTCTTCCTGGGCGCCCACGCCGGGCTGTCCGAGGACCTGACCTGGTTGGCCGCGCGGGTCACGGACAATACGCTGACACCGCACATCGCCAGGCGCGACAGTTGGCGGGACGCCGGCACCACGATCCGGGCGCTGAACGAGGGACGGGTGCGCGGCAAGGTCGTCCTCGACATCGGCCGGTAGCCGCAGGGAGCAGGACGAACAATGGCACGACCACGTAGGGCCGGCCCCGACGACGCGGCTGCGCTGGTACGACTCCGCGTCACCATGCTGGAGGCGATGGGGGCACCCGTCGGCGACGCCACGGCACCGTGGCGGGCCGCCGCCCTGGACTGGTTCACCCGTTCGCTGAACGATCCGCAGACGTTCGCCGCCTTCGTGATCGAAGACCCCGAACACGGCATCGTCAGCAACGCCTCCGGCCTCTGCGACCGGCACGCGCCGGGACCCGGCAATCCCGGAGGGCTACGCGGTCACGTCTTCAACATCAGCACCGTGCCCCACGCACGCGGACGCGGCCACGCCCGGGACTGCCTGAACGCGCTCCTGCGCTGGTTCGCCGACGACACCACGGTCAGCGTGGTCGACCTCAACGCCACCCCGGGCGGCGAACGCCTCTACCGGACCCTCGGATTCGCACCACCCCGCCACCCCGCCCTGCAACTGCGCCGGGACCAGATGTAGGGCTGCGGGTGTCGTCAACCGTCGCACTCCGGATGCACGGGAAGGAGGACGTCATGAATTCTCTTCCCGGCTACGCACCTGTGGAAGCCAGTGCGCTCTCCCAGCACCTACTTCGATCCCCGGTTCCTGCGGTGCTCGCGATCAGCGGCACGGGCACGTGCCCGTTCCAGCAGTCGCTCTACCTCGTCCGCGCTTGCTGGTCCTGGGTTGACCACGCTGACCCAGCCCTGCACGGCGTAGGCGGGATGGGGCATCAGCTGGTCGGTCCGCGTGAAATCGAGTGTGTCGCTGTGCGCGGCAAACTCCTCCGGCCCGTAGCCGAACAGGTTGCGGAACTCGGCCCGCCCGACCTCGATGTTGAGCCGGTATCGTCCCGGCTCGGACAGCCGGGATCGCTCGTCGAAACCGGGCACGTCGTGCCCGACGATCGTGGCGAACGGCCGCATCCGGTCCTCGCCGGCGAAGAAGAACCGGTCGCCCCAGGTGTAGGACGGCATCTCCGAGGCCGCTTCGATCCGGGTCTCGGTCACCGCGGGACGGCCGGCGATCCGGGCCGCGTCAGCCGCGCCGGGCTCCGAACCGATGTGCAGGATCGCGTCGCAGGTCTCGACCGTGGCCGCGTCCAGCGGAAAGTACCCGAGCAGGTCCGTCGCGCGTGGGCGCAGGTCGCTGCCGACGGGCGGTGCGAAGATGCCGCTCTGCGGGCCGAGGCGTTCCTCGTAGGTGCCGACGTCCGGTTGGCCGAGGCCGACCGGCCCGCTTGCCCCGAGGCTGCCGGCCACGTACAGGTATCTGTCGCCGAGCAGTGGCGACACGATGGAGCCGGCGCCGTTCCACTGTGCTGCGAGGTCCTGACCATCCCAGTGGGTGTCCCACCGGCTCGGGTGCCGCTGGAGGTGGGCGTTGTTGGCGGAGACCAGGACCGGTCCACGGTCGCGTTCCAGGGCGAGGATGTCGAGCAGATTCTGCGCCATCAGCGCGTCCCGCGCCGCGAGCAGGCGGCCGATCCGCTGGGACTGGGTGCCCGGCTCGGCCATTGCGCCGTGGTAGGTGAGCAGGCCGATCGCCGTGGTGGCGAGCACCCTGGCGCGGTTCCAGGCCTGGGCGGAGGTGTCGCCGATGAGATGGGGCGCGTCGGCGTACAGCTGGGATCGCAGGTCCTCGGCGAGGCCGCGTAGCGCGGCGGCCTGCGGTGAGCGGCCCGGTGAACGCGACGCGTCGTACATGATCTCCGGGGCGCTCCAGCGGTCTTCCTCGCCGACCAGGCGGTCCAGGTCGGTCGTCGCTGCGCCGAGGTATTCGCACAGCTCACGCAGCAGCGGGCCAGGGCTCGGCGCACCGGTGATCTCGGTCGGGGCATCGAAGCCATGGAAGGTGACGCGCTCTGCCGGTGGCAGTTTCCCGTTGTGTTCGCGCAGCCAGTCCACCAGTTCACGGGTGGCCGGGTGAGCACCCCAGCCGTGACTGATGCCGGTGCTCAGGTCCACCTCGTCGCGCCGGCCCTGGACGTAGTCGTCGACGGCGAGGCCGGCGGCCCGGTCCGATTCGATCGCGATCGACCGGAAGCCGTGCCCGACGAGGGTTTCGAGGATCCGGTTACGCAGGCGGGGGAATGCCGGCTCCCCGTGGTAGGGCTCACCGATCGCGAGCAGGTGCGGCCGGCGGGCACGGACAAGGGACAGCAACTCGGCGTCGAAAGCCATGACCTCGACCGTATCGTTGAACCAACCTGTGAAACTTCACCAATCTCTCGCTCGGAGACTGCCACGTGAAGCCTCAAACGGTGCGGTACCGGCCGGTGGATCTGGGCCGGGCAGTCGGGCTGTCCGCGCAGGCGGTCCGCAACTACGAGCAGGCCGGGATGATCCCGCCCGCCGCCCGCACGGCCAGCGGCTACCGGGTCTACACCGATGACCACGTACGCGCGCTGTCCGCCTACGTCGCGCTCATCGCGGGATACGGCCACCGCGCCGCCGGGGAGATCATGAAATCCGTGCTCGGCGATGACCTCCCGACGGCGCTGGCCGTGCTCGACACCGCTCACATACAGCTGCACCGCGACCGGGAGACCGTGGAACGAGTCGCCTCAGCGGTCGTCCTGCTCGCCTCCGGCCCGCCGGCCACGCTGGCCTCAGATCGGCCCGTCTCGATCGGAGTCCTCGCTCATCGGCTCGGCGTCACCCCGGCCACCCTGCGTAAATGGGAACGAGCCGGAATCCTGGCCCCAACCCGGTCACGGACCGCACGCGCCTACCACGCCGACGACGTACGCGACGCCGAACTCGCCCACCTGCTGCGCCGAGGCGGCTACCCACTACAGCACATCGCGGCCGTGATCGAGCAAGTCCACGCCGCCGGCGGCCCCGGCCCGCTGGCAGCGTCGATCGACCAGTGGCGCGAGCGGATCACGAATCGCGGTCGGGCGATGCTCACCGGCTCGGCCCGCCTCGCGGACTACCTGTCCTCCTCGAGCTGACGCGGGTCTGTTGCGCTGGGGGAAGCATGATCGATTTCAGCTTGGCTGGTGTGGTCTCCTTGCCTGGTGAGGTTGTCGTCCCGCGTCCGGTCCTGGTCTCCGCCGTCGTCGGCGTTCGTCGGACCGATGCGCGGACTCCGCACCGCCCAGACGATCGTCACCGGCCACGCCTTCGTTCAGAACCTCCGACGCGGACGCTACGAACTCGCCACCGCCGTCCCGCCCACGCTGCGGGTGGCCGCCGCGTTCACCGAACTGGCCCGAGCGATCTGACCAATACCGCTGACGCGGCGCGCTGTGCCCACCGATCCGCCAATGCAATAGCGCCGCTCTGAGCCCACCTACACATTCACGTACCGTAGCTAACCCACGATCCGTGGATCGGGTTTTGGGCGTTCCTGAGCCTGCGGCGGCCGCCCTACCCGTGGCTGAGTAGCGTGCCGTGTGGTCACCGAGTGAGTTCGAAGAGCTCCAACTGGATGCCGTCCGGGTCGCGCAGGTACAGGATCTTGGTGCCGGCGAGCTCGCCAGCGTGGATTCCGTCACCGCTGGCCAATATCACCGGATCAGCGTTGAGGTGGACGCCCCGCTCCCTCAGGTGGCGTACCGCCGTGTCCATGTCGTCGACCTCGAAGCAGAGATGCATCACCCCAACGTCGCAGTTGCGGCCCTCGAACGGCTTCGGCACAGGCCGGTCATACTGGATCAGTTCCAGCAGGACGTTGTCTCCGGCGAGCGAGAACACCGCGCGCATCGCGGGGTTCTCCACTTCCACCACGGCGCCGAGCGCAGCGTTGTCGGCCGAGATGGTCACGCCGTTCGCGGCGACCCCGAGAACATCTTCGTACCACCGCACCGACCGGTCGAGGTCGCTGACGGGCACGCCGATGTGGTTCATTCGCGTCACTTTGAGCATCCATCGATGCTCCTACACCGATACGTTCCGAGGGAGTCAGAGATCTTCCTCGTACTGCTGGTACCAGGACACGGGCAACCGGATACGGGATCATGAAGAGGATGAACCACCTTGGTGCCGCGCTCCGCGCCTGGCGAGACCGACTGGAGCCGGCCACCGTCGGGCTGGTCCACCACGCACCGCGGCGGGTCGTCGGACTGCGCCGCGGCGAGCTGGCGATGCTGGCGGGCGTCTCGACCGAGTACGTCGCGCAGCTCGAGCAGGGCCGGGCGAAGACCCCGTCGGCTCAGGTGTGTTCGGCGTTGGCTCGCGCGTTGCAGTTGAACGACGAGGAGCAGGCCCACCTGCTGCGTCTGGCTGGGCATACCGCCAACCCGGATCGCATTCCCAGGTTGATCCCGATCAGTGTGCGCCGGGTTACCGACCAGCTCAGCGCCAACCCTCTGGCCGTGTACGACGCCGCCTGGCAGTTGCTGCACTGGAACCCGTTGTTCGCGGCGACCTGGGGTGACCCGTGCCGAGCCAGCGCTGAGGACCGGAACGCCATGATCACCCAGTTCGAACGGCGGAACGCCCGGGTCCGACAGACCGCGGCGGAACGGGTGTGGTTCGAGCAGTCCCTCGTCGCGGACCTGCGGACCACCACCGGCCGATACCCGAACGATCCCGATGTCGCATCGTTGATCGATCGACTGAACCGCACTGCGCGGTTCCGGGAACTGTGGGCGAGTCCGACCGTCGCGGCTCACGAAAGCGCGCACAAGACCGCTGTCCATCCGGAGGTTGGTGAGATCGCCTTGGACGCCAACATTCTTCCGACGCAGGACAGCGATCTGCGGGTCGTGGTGCTGACGGCGCGACCGGGCACTGACGCCCGAAGCAAACTGGACCTGCTGGCCACTATCGGTGTCCAGGAAATGGCTCTTCGCCCTGATTAACCTGGCATGCCGGGGCGTGATCCGGTCGTCCAGATTGGCAGGACTGGGGCGAAAGCCACCACGATCTCGCCGTGATCGATGACCACGGTCACCTCATCACCCACACTCGCCTACCCGACAACCCCGAAGGGCTGGCACGCCTCCTGGCCGCCCTCGCCGCGATCCGGCGGAACCGGCGGTCGATTCCGATCGGAATCGAGACCGGCCGCGGTCTGATGGTCGCCGGCCTGCTGAAGGCAGGCCAGCCCAACGTCGTGCTGAACCCAACTCAGGTCGCCAACTACCGCTCCCGCCTCGCCGCGCAACGAAAGAAGTCCGACCGCGGCGACGCCCACCTGCTCGCGCACGTCCTCCGCGTCGATAGGACCACGCACAGGGCACAGACTCCTCGCCGCCGACGACCTCGACTACGCACACACCGAGGGCCTGGACGTGTGGGCCTACACCAGTTGATCATCGGCGGCTACGTGCGCCCCGACAAACCCCTCCCAGAGGCCTACGACCACCCGGGGACGAGCCGGGTCCTCGGCGTGCTCGACCAGATCACCGTCGAGACCGGGGGCGACACGCAACCAGGTGGTGCTCGCCTGGCTGCTGCGGCAGGGCATCCGGCCCATCGCCGGCGTGAGCAGCCTCGCGCAGCGAGGCGAGGCCGTCGACGCGGTGGACGTGCCGCTGGGCGACGGCCAGCTGGCCCGGCTGGCCGCCGCCCGCTGAACAGCAACGGGGGGTATCGGGGTGGATCGTCGTCCGCCGAGCCGGTGCCGCCGTCGGGCGACGGCGGCACCGGCCGTTCCGGCGGTGCCTCAGGTGGTGACGGTGGCCAGCGGCGTCAGGCCGTAGGTATGGGCGTAGCCGTTCTCGGTGCCCACGAGCAGGTCGACGACCTGGAAGTAGCGGTCCCAGAAGGGGGTCTCACGCAAGGCGTCGATCAGCAGGCGGTAGGCGTCGTGGTCGTCCGCCTCCCAGACCCAGATGTCGGTGACCCGCGCCGAGTAGAACTCCGTGTCGTAGAAGCGGGAGCGGACACCGCGGGTGCGGGCCTCGATGACGGGGAGAACGTGGGTGGTGAAGGCCTGGACGCGTTCGGCCACGGTCATCGTCAGCCACTCGGGCATGGTTTTGACCAGCATGAAAGCGGTGACCGGCGGCTCGGTTCGGTCAGCGGGCATCGACGGCCCCCCGGGTGGTGAGGACGGCGGGCCGGAGCGTCTGGGCGCACCACTGCGCGAACGCGGTGGCCGACCCTGCCTGCGGTGAGCGGTCGACGCCCGAGTCCAGGCCCTCGTCCTTGGCGCGTTTCATGTCGACCATGGCCTCGACGAACGCCTCGTTGAGGCCGTAGCCGAGCATGGTGGAGCGCAGTTCGTCGAGCGACTGACGCTGGTAGCGGACCGGACGGCCCAGTTCCTCGGTCATGATGCGGGCCAGGTCGTCGGGCGAGAGGTCCTGCGGGCCGAGCACAGGGACGGTGCCCACGCCGGTCCAGGAGCGGTCCAGCAGCAGCGCGGCCGCGGCGGCGGCGATGTCGGCGACGGCCACCATGGGGGCCGGACGGTCTGCGGCGGCGGTGTCGGTGAAGACGCCGTCGTCGCGGATCGCGTCGACGTCCTCCAGCAGGTTCTCGAAGAAGGACGTGCAGGCCAGGGCGCGGTAGGCGACGCCGGAGCCGGCTATCAGGTCGTCCATGGCCAGGGAGGCGGTGACCAGCCCGGCCTGGGCGGCCTGCGGGGTGCCACGACCGAGTGCGGAGACGCCGACAACATGGCCGACGCCGTTGGCGGCGAAAGCCCGCGCGGCCGGGCGGGTGAAGCCGCTGTAGGCGTCGTCGGGCGTGACGGAAGCGTCCGGCGGCACCAGCCAGAACACGGCGTCCGCCCCGGCGAAGGCACGCTCGACGGTCGCGGCGTCGCCGTGCGAGCCGACGACCACCTCTACCCGTTCACGGACGCCCTCGGGTAGCCGGGTCGGATCCCGCACGACGACACGCAACTCCTCACGGCCTGCGGGAGCGGCCTCGATCAGCAGCGACAGCAGGTGTCGCCCGATGTTCCCGGTGGAGCCGGTAATCACGATCATGAAACCTCGATTGTCGGATCGGTAGGACTCGTTCATCGTGCGGACGGGCACCGCATTGCCACAATGGGAACTTCAGCATCCAATCATTGCCTGAAATGGAATAACTTCGGTGAGCAGCCCACCCCCGAACCTTGACGCCAACCTCGCAGTCGCTCTCGACGCCCTGCTGACCGAGCAGAGCGTCACCCGGGCCGCCGCGCGGTTGCAGACCTCCCCCGCAGCGATGAGCCGCACCCTGGCCCGGTTGCGTCGGGCACTCCGAGACCCACTACTGGTGCGGGCCGGACAGCGGATGGTGCCCACGCCGCGCGCCGAGGCGCTGCGGGACGAGGCCGGCGCGGTGGTGCGCCGGCTGGAGGCGTTGCTCGCCCCGAGCGGCGGAATCGATCCCGCGGCACTGCGGCGCACCTTCACCGTCCAGACCGCGGACCTGGTCGGCGCCGCAGTCACGCCCGGTCTGATCCGGCTCGCCCGACAGCGGGCGCCGGGCGTTTCGCTGCGCGTGCTGGCCGAGGAGTGGGAGGCGGGCCCCGCGCTGCGTGACGGACGGATCGACCTGGAAATCGGGGCCATCGACCACGTCGACCCGGAAACGCGCGTCGAAGAACTCGTCACCCTGCGGATGGCGGCTGGCGTCAGGGCCGGGCACCCCCTCACCGAGGGAACGCTGACCGCCGCCCGGCTCGCTGCGGCCGAGCATGTGGCGGTCAGCCGCCGCGGACGTTTCACCGGGCCGCTGGATACGGCCCTGGCCGCGCAGGGGCTCAGCCGGCGGGTCAGCGCCGTCCTACCCGGACACCTGGCCGCGATGATGCTGGCCGCAGCCGAGAACGTGGTCTGCCTGGTACCGACCGCGCTGCCGGGTGAGCCGTCGTCACGGCTCAGCGACGCGGCGCACGCGCTGGGACTGCGCCTGCTGGAGATCCCATTGCCGCTGCCACCACTGACGATCGGCATGGCCTGGCACCCCCGGCACAGCGTCGACGGCGCCCACCAGTGGCTGCGTGACGCCGTGCGCCACGTGCTCCGTCCCACCCGAGAGGAATAGGACCCGCGCATCAGGCCGCGTACGTGCCCGTCGGGGCGAGCGGCGCCGCTGGCTGCGGGTGCGGCCGATCACCGGCGACGGGACATCCCGTTCCAGGAGCAGTTTGCGGGGGCTCTGGAGCGTTACCAGCGTCGAACATCCCGGTTGATCGGCCAGGTCGGTGCAGTGTTAATGCTCACCCCCCGCTAGTGTAATGAGCGATAGCCAAAAGCAAAGCTGGTGCACCCGCGAATGCGCTGCCGCCGGTGAGAATAGCGGCGGGGATGTTACCGTCCGATGCGTACGAAAGCAGTCCGGCGACCCCACCGATGATTCCGGCGAAGAGCAGCATAAGCAGCAGCCACATCCACCGAGGTGCTCGAGGCGAGGACGGGGGCGTAGCGGGCGGCGTGCTGGCGGTCAGCATCGGTGTTCTCCTGAAAGCGGTGAATGTGCGCATCGCCGGTGCGGCCCAACATCGCGATTACGGGCTCGACTTCTGAGGGGAGGGGCGCCGCAACTCGTGCCTGAGTTCGAATACCCGGTTGAACTGCCTTGCGACGTAGAGCAGCTGCGCCCCGTATCGCCAGTTTTTCTCGGCGAGGCCGTACAGTTCGGCGCGGAGCTCCTCGCTGTATCGGGCACGCTGGTCTGGCGGAAGGACTCGGACGATGACATCCACCAAGCGCAACGCCTGCCTCCTCGGGTGCGAACCGACGCCAGTTGGCGCGGCGTCTTCGACCGCGTGAGGCTCTGAACTGTGAACTAGATCTCCGGCGAGATCGAGATCGAGACGGGCTTTAATGCGATAGTTGGCAGCCGCCATAGCTCCGAGGACGAATTCCAGTTCATCGGCACGGTTGTGAGCAAGGCGGAAGTTCACCAGGAAGAAACGGGTTCGGGGTCCGTTGTCGCCGAGCCGCCAGACACTGCTCTCCGGCCAGGTGTCGCCAGATGGATCGGGGCGGGACTGTCGGCACTCCCCATTGCCAGCATGTACGCATTGTCCATGATCCACTGTGATGTGTGAAGGGTACAGGCTATGACGCGCGGGACCGGGCCCAGTCGGCCGCGGCGGGGGCCGACCCGGGCCAGTGGATGACCCACTCCCACAACCCGTGCCACGCCGAGACCGGCATGATGGCCAACCTCGCGTACCTGGCCTGAGCATGGCGCGGTGGCCGGGCGTCCACGCGGATCCCGGCCACCGCGCTCCCGGTCAGATCCTGGCCAGGATGGACTTCATCGTGTCGATCTCGGCCCGCTGGCTGGTGCTGATCCGCTCGGCGAGGGCCTTCGCGTCGGTGTTGGTGCCCTGGGTGGCCTCGGTCTTCGCCATCGTGATCGCGCCCTCGTGGTGGGCGATCATCATGGTGAGGAACTGCTTGTCGAAGTCCCGCCCCGAGGCCGCCGCCAGCCGGCCCATGTCCGCGTCGGACATCATCCCCGGCATGGCGTGATCCATCCCCGGCATCCCGGAGCTGGTCGGACTGGCGCTGTCACCGTGGCCCATGCCCGGCATGCCGCTGCCGCCGTGACTCGTGCCCGGACCGGTGCTGCCGCTGCCGGGCGGCATGGGCGCGCCCCAGGCGTTCAGCCAGCCGCTCATCGTCGCGATCTCCGGTGCCTGGGCGTCCTTGATCTGGGCGGCGAGCTGCTTGACCTGCGGGTCGGCGGCCCGGGTGGCGGCGAGATCGGCCATGGCCACAGCCTGCTGGTGGTGCGGGATCATCATCTGCGCGAACATCACGTCCGCCGCATTGTGGGCGGAGGCGGTCGCGGTGTCGGACGGGACGGCGGCGGTGGGCGAGCCGTGGCCGCCGCCGACCGCGCTGTGGTCGTCGCCGCTGCCGCAGCCGGCCAGGACGGCAGCGGCGGTGAGGCTCACGCCGGCCACGAGGGCACGGCGCAGGATGGTACGAGACATGACGAGGTAAGCCTTTCGGTCGGTGAGGATGCGCGGAAGCGGTCGCGCGGGCCCAGCCGGGTGCCCGCCGCGGGGTCGCTCCTAAATGCGCAGCACCGACACTGCGGCGACGCGTTGCCCCATCCGGGGCCAGGCGGGCGGGCCACGGGAAACCGCCACGGACGGCCGGCGACGGTCGCCGGGCGTGGTGCCCGTCGCGCGCCGCAGCAGCGCTGCCGCGAGCACCAGCGCCACCCCGAACGCGCCGACGACCGCCAGGCAGACGGCCCAGCCAGGTACATGTCCGGGCGAGTCACCCCGAGCGGAGCTCAGGCCTGCGCACCCGTCCCCGGCACACCCGCTCGGGGCAGCCACGCTCGTCGCCGCACCCGTCTTCGTCAAGGCCGCCGCGGGCTGCACCACCATGTGCGTGATCGCAGACATGCCTGACCGGTTGTGGTGGTCAGCCATGGTGGGCTCGTGACCCAGGCTGTGCATCGCGGCGAGCCCGATCAGGGTGGCGGTCAACAGCACGAAGCGGACGAGCCGTCCGCCTCGCACCGCCGACATACCGGTCACGGTCATCACGCTACCGGGCTCCTGCCGGGTCTCGACGCCAACCTCGTCACGTCATCTCTTCCGGGCGCAGACGCACGCGGCGCAGCAGTTGGGCGTTCAGCGCCACCACGATCGTCGACGCCGACATCAGCACCGCCCCGACGGCCGGACTGAGAGTCACCCCGGCCCACGCCAACGCGCCCGCCGCGAGGGGAAGTGCGACGACGTTGTAGCCAGCGGCCCAGGCCAGGTTCTGGATCATCTTGCGGTAGGAGGCCCGGGACAGCGCGATCACCCCGGTCACCCCACGCGGGTCGGAGGAGGCCAGCACGACCCCTGCCGACTCGATGGCCACATCGGTGCCGGCGCCGATCGCGATACCCACGTCGGCGCGGGCCAGCGCCGGGGCGTCGTTGACCCCGTCACCGACCATCGCCACCCGCAGGCCCCGCCGCTGCAGGTCGGCCACGGCGTCATCCTTGTCGGCGGGCAACACCTCCGCGTACACCTCATCGTCGCCGGCCCGGAAGCCCAGGTCCGCGGCAACCGCCTCGGCGACCGGCCGCGCGTCCCCCGTGATCATGACGATCTTTCGTACCCCCTGGGCCCGCAGATTGGCGATGGCCTGCCGGGCCTCCGGGCGGACCTCGTCCTCCAACGCGAGGGCCCCGACCACGGTGGCCCGGTCGCCGTCCAGGCGCAGCAGGTGCAACACCGCGGCTCCCCGGTCGGACCACTCCCGCTGTCGGTGGGTCAGCTCCTCGGGTATTGCCACGCCCTGTTCCCGCAGCATCGCGGGGCCGCCGACCGCGTAGCTGACGCCGTCGACCTCGGCCCGCACGCCCCGCCCGGTCAACGACCGGAACCCCGACGCCCGGCGGGCCGGCTGCCGTGCCTGGGCGGCGGACACGATCGCCCGGGCCAGGGGGTGCTCGCTGTCGGCCTCGACCGCGGCCGCGACCGCGAGGACCTCGTCGTCGGCGGTGCCGCCGACGCCCGCGACGCCGGTCAGCGCGTGTTCGCCGCGGGTCAGGGTGCCGGTCTTGTCGAACAGCACCGCGTCCACAGTACGCATCCGCTCCAACGCGAGCCGATCCTTCACCAGGATCCCAGCCCTGGCCGCCACGGCGGTGGACAGGGCGATGACCAGCGGGATGGCCAGACCGAGGGCGTGGGGGCAGGCGATCACCAGCACCGTGACGGTGCGGACCACCGCCTCGCCGAGGTTGCCGACGACGGTCCAGACGACGAGGGTGACCGCCGCCGTGGCGGTGGCGATGTAGAACAGCCAGGCCGCGAACCGGTCGGCGAGCACCTGCGCCCGCCCGCTGGACTGCTGCGCCTGCACGACCAGTCGCTGGATGCCCGCGAGGGCGGTGTCCTCGCCGACCGCGTTCACGCGGACCCGGATCGCCGCGTCGGTGGCCACCGTTCCGGCCACCACCCGGTCACCAACGCCCCGGGCGACCGGCCGGGACTCTCCGGTGATCATCGACTCGTCGAGTTCGGCGCCGCCGTCGACCACCTGGCCGTCGGCCGGTACCCGCCCGCCCGGCCGGACCAGCACCACGTCCCCGACGCGCAGGTCCGCGACCGCCACCGGCCGCGGTTGGCCGTCCTCGCCGACGCGTTCGGCGTCGTCGGGCAGCAGCGCCGCGAGCGCGGCGAGGGCCCCCTGGGCTTGACCGATGGCCTTCATCTCCTGCCAGTGACCGAGCAGCATGATGGTGACCAGGGCGGCCAGTTCCCACCAGAAGTCCAGGTCGAAGGCGCCCAGCGCGGTGGCCAGCGAGGCCACGTAGGCCACGGTGATCGCCATCGCGATGAGCAGCATCATCCCGGGCGCGCGATCCCGGACCTCCCGCACGGCTCCCTGGAGGAACGGCCAGCCGCCATAGCCGAACACGACGGTGCCCAGCACCGGCCCGACCAGGTTCATCCCGGGGAAGTCGACCCGATAGCCGAACCAGTCCATCACCATGTGGCTGGTCACCACGATGGGCACAGTCAGCGCGAGGCTCAGCCAGAACTTGCGGCGGAACGCCTCCGGATCATGCCCGGCGTGCTTGTCGTGTCCCCCGTGCCCGGGCGCGCCGTGCTGTTCATGGCCCGCAGCGGCCGAGTGATCGCCGTGCTGGTGCGTGTGACGGGACATCTCGTCACCTCCTCGCCATCCATCCTATACCCCCGGGGGGTATCTGATGCGTGGTTCGCGCCTCACTCGGTCTCACCGCGCGGCCAAGGAAGGTCTCGGACCGGCCCCTCGACAGGAGTCACCACCCAGCCCCCGAGTGAAGTGACCCTCTGAGACCGGACATCTCCTGACTTGGCATCCTGCCGAGGAGGAGGAAACCGCTGTGGCTCGACAGAGCAAGTACCCCGAGGAGTTCCGGAGCCAGGCCGCGGCGTTGGTGCTCGACTCCGGTCGCACGATCCGGGACGTGGGTCGGGAGTTGGGCGTCAATCACGAGACGCTGCGCAACTGAGTGGATCGGCTTCGGCAGGAGCGCGACGGTGGCCGGCCCAGCGACCTGGCCGCTGACGAGCGAGCAGAGCTGATCCGGTTGCGGCGGCAGGTTACCCAGCTGGAGCTGGAGAAGGAGATCTTGAAAAAAGCCGTGCGTGACTCAGGGAGTCGACGGGGCGGTAGGGGCCGGGTGCGGCATGGCCGACCGGCCGGACCTTCATCCGAGCAGCCGGCCCTTCGACGGTGGAGACCCGTGGTGCCCCGACGATTCCGGGGCCTGCTGCTCGCGTACCCCCGGGCGGATCAGCCCGCCCTCGTACGCCGCGATCGTCGCCTGCACCCGGTCGCGCACCCCCAGCTTGCCCAGGACGACCGCCACGTGGTCCTTGACCGTCGACGCGCTGATGCCCAGGACCGCCGCGATCTCGGCGTTGGACAGCCCGCGTGCCACCTGGTGCAGCACCTGCGTCTCGCGGGGGGTCAGCCCGCCGAGGCGTGCGGCGTCCTCGGGCCCGGGCCCGGTCGCGAACCGGTCGATGAGCCGGTGGGTGACCCCCGGGTCGAGCATCGCGTCCCCGGCGGCGACGACCCGGACGGCGTCGATGACCCGCTGCGGCTCCGCGTCCTTGAGCAGGAACCCGGCCGCTCCGGCCCGTAGCGCCGCGAACACGTACTCGTCGAGGCCGAACGTCGTCAGCATGACGATCCGGGTCGCCGGATGCCGCTGCCCGATCGCGGCGGCCGCCGCGATCCCGTCGGCGCAGGTCGGCCGGCCCGAGGGCGGGCCCTCCGGGCGGAGCCCCCGAACCGGAGGACCCGGGGTGGGGGGCCGGCGGGCTGGCATGCGTACGTCCAGGACGGCGACGTCGGGAGTGGTCGACGCGACGAGCGCGACGGCCGAGTCACCGTCGTGGGCCTGGCCGACGACCGCGATGTCCGGCTCTGCGTCGAGGATCGCGGCGATGCCGGCGCGCACCGTGGCCTCGTCGTCGGCGACGATGACCCGGATCATCGCAGCGCCTCCGGCAACCAGACGCGGACCGTGGTGCGGTCGGTGTCGACCGCCACCGAACCGCTGGCGGCGTCCGTCGAATCCCGCAGCGACCGCAGCACCTCCGCACCGACGGGCGGGCAGCGGCGGACCTCCAGGCCGATCCCGCCGGCGACGTACGTCACCGTGGCCACCGCGCCGTCGGCGATGAGCGCCGCGCCCGCCCGGTGCGCGGCCACCTCCAGGGGCGCGGGCAGGGACCGTGGCTCGCCGACGAACCGCAGCGCCGACCGGCGGCGCGCCGCCAGGTCGGACAGGGCGGCGACGGCGGGCGGCGGGTCGGGCCGGTCCTGGGGCAGCCCGTGCAGCAGCCGTCGCAGGGCGACCAGGCCGGCGCGGGCCTGCGCCGCGACCTCGTCCAGCCGGCCCGCCTCGGCCGCGGCGAGCGCCGAGGTGGCGTGCAGCCGCGCGCTCGCGCGTAGGTCGTCCACGATGCGCGCGCGCTCGCCCCGCGCCGCGCTGTCGGCGTGCCGCCGCACGGTCTCCCGTGCGGCGGCCTCGGCGGTCGACCGGCGGGACCGCCGCGTCGTCACCAGCCTGCCGGCGAGCCAGGCGGCACCCAGCGGTATCGCGAGCACGACGCCCAGCACCGCACCGGCCGCGGCACGGTTTCCGGTGATGTCGGCGCCCGCGCCCAGGGCCACCCCGCCGACGGCGGCCACCGCCAACGGCGCGGCGAACCCGAGGCTGGCTGCGGGCCGGTAGGCGGCCACCGCGTACACCAGCGCCAGCTCGACCCACCAGCACCACAGGAACGTCTCCGCCGGGTCGTGCCGGGTCCAGCCGGCAGCGGTGCCGGCGAGCCAGGCGACCTGGACCGTCAACGCCGCGACCAGCGCCGCGCCGGGCGCGAGCCGGCGCCACGCCAACGGCAGCGCGTGCAGCACCAGCAGCGCGACCAGCAGCGTCGCCGGAATCGGCGCGGCCAGCGGATCGGGGCCGTCCCCGCCCGGCAGCAGCACCGTGCCCGTGGACAGCCCGAGCGCGAGGACGACCATCGCCCCGTCCCGGACCGCCGCGCCGGCCCCGGCCCAGGTCCGGACGCCCGGCGGCGCTCCCGTCGTCGCCCGGACGGGCGGCGTCGCTCCGGTCCCTGGCGGGGCACCCGGTGCCGCCCCGGGCCGCCACGGCAGCCGGGCCCGGACCCGCCATCCCGGACCGGCCGGCCCGGCGTCGAGGTCGCCGCCGACCGCCTCGACCCGGGCGCGGAGCCCGGCGATGCCGAGCCCGCTGCCCACGTCGCCAGCCGCGCGGCTGCCACCCCCGTCGAGCACCGTCACGGTGCACCCGCCGGGGTCGGCGGTGATCCGCACCGTCGCCGCCGCGCCCTGCGCGTACCGCATGAGGTTGGTCAGCGCCTCGCGGACGATCAGGTGCGCCAGGGCCGCGACCGCCGGCGGGACGACCCGCGCGGTGCGCTCGTAGTGCACCCACGGGTGGCCCGCCACCAGCTGGTCGACCGCCTCGATGCCGACCTCGTCGTCCCGCCCCGCCGACGCCACCACCCGGTCCAGGTCGTCGACCGCCGCCTGCCCGGCGCCGATCGCGTGTTCGATCGCCCGCTCCCGCAGCACCGGGTCGGCGAGGCGCAGCGCCGCACCGGCGGACACGAGGATCGCGGTCAGCCGGTGACCGGCCACGTCGTGCAGCTCGGTCGAGAGCCGCCGGCGTTCCTGCGCGACCGCGAGCGGCGCGAAACCGTCCACGGCCGCCCGGAAGGCCTCGGCCGAGGCCCGGTCGGCGCGGACCCGACGGCGGAACCGCCCGACCGCCCACACCCCGGCGGCCACGGCCCCGAGCACGAGCGCAGTCGCGACGGTGGCCCGCGCCGACGCGCCGGAGGCCGCCGCCGTCACGGCGAACCCGGCCACCACGGCCGCGACGCCGGCCGCCGAGACCGCCGCCGTGCGGTGCACCACCAGCGCGTACGCCGTCAGCAGCACCGCGGCCGGGCCGGCCGGGGCGGCCCCGACGACGGGGGCGGCCAGCGCGGTGGCCAGGGCGGCACCGGCCAGCGCCGGGCCGGGCACCCGCCTGCGGTAGAGCAGCGCGACCACGGCGACGAAGGCGACGGCGCAGACGCCGGGTGCCAGCCGCGGGTCCGGCCGGGCGGCGAGCCACCACAGCGCCTGCGACACCGCCACGGCGCCGGGAGCCCAGGTGTCGCCCAGGTCAGGGGCCCAGCGTCGCATCCCCCGATGGTACGGGCCGCCCGGCCGGTCGGGACCCCGCCGCGAGACGGGGGTGGGGCGCGCGGAAGCCGTCCTGTGGCACGACGCGCCTGCGCCAGGCACCGGCCAGCATGATCTTCATGGTTCGTTCCCTTGTTCGCCGGAGCATCGGCGTCCTGCTGCTGCCGGTCGCCGTGGCCACCGCCGTGACCGTGGGCGGCGCGGGCTTCGTCGCCACCGCGCTCGTCACCGCCTGGATACCGCTGCTGTGCGCGGTAGGGCTCGTGTTGCTGGGCACCGTCGCCCAGCTCTTCGCCCGGCCCGCGTTCGCGCTGCTCGGCGTACGCCGCCGGAGCCGCGCCGCGACGGCGCTGGCCGCCGCCGTCACCGTCACCGTCGCCGGGCTCGCCGCCGTGACCGTGTTCCGGCCCGGCCCGCACCCGACCGCCCCGCCCCCGCCCGCCGGCGTCCGGTTCTGGGACCTGCCCACCGGATCACGGATCGCGTACGTCCACGCCGCCGCCTCCGGCACGCCCCGCCCGACGCCCGTGCTCTTCCTGCACGGCGGCCCCGGCACCCCGGGGGAGGGGGTGCCCGCCGTCGGTGCCCTGCTCGCTGCCGACGGCTTCGAGGTCTACGCCTACGACCAGCTCGGCGCCGGCCGGTCCACCCGGCTCGCCGACGTCACCGGCTACACCGTCGCCCGGCAGGTCGCCGACCTCGACGCGATCCGTGTCGAGCTGGGCGCCGAGCGCGTCGTTCTCGTCGGGCAGTCGTGGGGCGGGTCGCTCGCGGCGCAGTATCTCGCGGCCCACCCGCAGCACGTCGCCCGGGTCGTGTTCACCTCGCCCGGACCGATCTGGGCGGGCGCCTACCCGGACGGCGGAGGCGGCGACCCCTGGGCCCGGATGACCGCCGAGCAGCGTCGGCAGCGCGACGACCTGTTCGCCTCGCCCCGGGTCGTCGCCCAGGCGGTCCTGCAGGGCGTCAACCCGAACGCGGCGCACGCGCTCGTCGGCGACGACGAGGCGGACGCGCTGATGCACGCCGTCGCCGTGCTCGGTAAGGACACCGCCCGCTGCCCCGGTTCGGCACCCGCCGGGGTGCACGACAACCACCAGGGCTTCTACGCCAACCAACTGACGGTGGAGGACTTCGCCCGCATCCCCGATCCGCGGCCCGCGCTCCGGCAGGCCCGGGTGCCGGCGCTGATCATGCGCGGCGAGTGCGACTTCGTCCCGTGGGAGGAAACGTACGAATACCGGCGCACGTTGCCGCAGGCGACCCTGGTCTACCTGCCGCATACGGGACACGACATCACCTCCGGCCAGCGGGAGGCGTACGACGCGCTGCTCCGCGCGTTCCTGCGCGACGAGCCGCTGCCGCTGCCGGCCTACACCTCGGCCCGACCCCCGTCGTGAGTCGGACCCCGGCGACGATCGCTCCAGCGCCGGCCCGGCCGCGCGTCCGGCGGACACCCGGCCAGCCAAGACTGGGGTCCCGAACCAGGGAGATCCCTGGTCCCAGGCGGTTCCCGGCGGCCACACACTGGCGTTCGTCCGGCCGAGCAGCCGGGCGCTCCCTCAGGGTGAACAGGGGTACGACATGAGGCGCAAGACGGTACGGATCGACACGATTCCGGCAGGCGGCGTGGAACTGGCCGACGAGCAGCTCGCCCGAATGCTGGGCGGCCTGCCGAGGCGGGACGTCGGGGGTTCGTCGAAGACCATCGACGACATCCCCAGCGGGGGCCGGAACGACACCGACAGCGACTTCTGATCGGCCGCCGTCGCCGGCCCGCCCTGTCCCGGCCGGTCGGCGACGGCCACTCCACCAGGGGCGCCGATGACGGTGCGGCGATGACCGACTGGTCGGATGACCTCACGCCCGCGGGTGCTCGCCGAGCACGGGTTTCGCTACGAGCGCGGCCAGGCCGACGGCGGCGGCCCCTCAGCTGGGCCTACGCTGACCACGGTCTCGGCGAGGTCGCCTTGATGCGCGGCGACACCGTCGCGTCGCCCGCGTCCGCCTGGGGAAGGCCGTCGAACTGGCCATTGCCGGCCCTCGTCGACGCCCGCCTGGCGGGGTGCGCGGCGTGCCGGCAGTGCGCAGTGCTTCAGACGCCACCGACCTCGGAGGCTCCCAGCTCAAGGCACTGCTACCCGACTACGCAATCGCCCTGGGGATCCCGGCCAGCCGGTAGGACGTTGACACACGACCGGCAGAGCCGCGTCGCAGGTTCAACAGATTAATCAGCGTCATTTGGATTAATGTAATCACCCCGATAATGCTAAATGTAAAACATTGATGTCGCCGATAGTGCAGGCCCTCGACGGTGGCGTACGGTCCAGGCAACCGTCCGCCTACGAAGAGATGGTCCCGATGAGTGTTGTACCGGGAAACCGCCTGACCACCGCATCGACCGGATTTATCGCTCCGCGCGTCAAAGTGCGCGGCTTCGTGCGCCTGGCCCGCCTGCGGTTCCTGCTGTACAACGTCCTGCCGGTCGGCCTCGGGGTGGCCGTGGCGGTCCACCAGGGGCATGCGATAGACGTGAAGTGGTACTTGCTCGCCCAGGTGTTCGCCTGGACCGTCCACGTCACCACCCACTACTGCAACGAGTACTTCGACCTAGAGGCCGACCGGGCGAACGTCTACTTCACGCCTTGGACCGGCGGCAGCCGAGCCTTGGTCGACGGGCTCGTGCCACCGCTGGTGGCGCTCGGCACCGCGTTCGTGCTGCTGAGCGCGTCGATCGTGATGGTGGCGGTCATGCCGACCTGGCCCACGCGACTGCTCGCGACCGGTACCGTCGTGCTGGCCTGGTTCTACACGGCGCCGCCACTGCGGCTTAACTACCGCGCGGCGGGGGAGTTCACGGTCGCTGCGATCCTCAACGGCCTGTGGCCCGCGGTTGCGGTGGTGCTGCAGACCGGGCGGGTACCAACGCTCCTGCTGGCCGTGCTGGCCCCGACCGCGCTGCTGCAGGCGGCCCGGATGATGGTGATGAACCTCGGCGACCGACAGTCCGACGAACTGGTCGGCAAGCGCACCTTGCCGGTGATCCTCGGCTACCGCCGCGCGGTGACCGTGATCGTCGGCGTGCAGCCCGTCGCTTACCTGGCCCTGACCGCCTTCGCGCTGGCCGGCTGGGTTCCGTGGCTCGTCTGGGCGCTGATGACGGTGACCGCGCCGCTGTCCTGGTGGCTCGCCGTGCAGCTGCGCGGCGGCGCCATGCGCGATCTCGACCCGCGCCGGATGACGCCGGTCGTGTTCTGGGCGTCCAACCACGTGTCGCTCATCGTCGCGGCGGCGATGCTGGGCATGGTCCTCGACGCCGCCCGGCGCGGGGCCGGCGGCACGTCGATCGCCGTGCTGAGCGTCGTCCTGGCCGCTTACGCGGCACTGTTCGGCCACCGCCTGTGGCTCGCGAGCCGAGCCCGAGCCCAGGCTCATGCCTCGGGAGCGCCGGAGGCCGCGACGGCCGTGACGGTGACGCAGGCCCCGCCAGCCGCGACAACGCTGGAGGCCCCGGCCGCAACAAAGCCGGAAGCCACGCCGGCGGTCGCCGCCGCCGATCGTACGGTCGCCGACCTCATCGGCGCCGTCGAGCGCGCCGCTGACGATCCCTTCCCGGTCGAGGGCCTCGACCACCTCCGGTTCGTCGTCGGCAACGCGGTACAGGCGGCCCACTACTACCGCACCGCGTTCGGCATGACTTGCGTCGCGATGCGCGGCCCGCATCAGGGGTACCGTGACTACGCCGAATACGTGATGGTCAGCGGCACGGCCCGGTTCGTCCTCGCCGGCGCGGTGCACGCCGAGGCAGACGGGGCGGCTCACCACGCGAAGCACGGCGACGGAATCCAGGACGTCGCGATCGAGGTGACGGACGTGGACGCCGCCTTCTGGTACGCCACGCAACGGGGTGCCACGGCGATCGCCGAGCCGCACGACCTCACCGACGAGCACGGTACGGTGCGCACGGCCACGATCGCCGCATACGGCGACACCCGACACACCTTGATCGACCGTTCCCGGTACACCGGACCGTTCCTGCCGGGCTTCGTCGCGTGCGCGCCGCCGAAGGCACCGGCCGCCGGCGAGTTCTTCCTGGCCGTCGACCACGTGGTCGGCAACGTAGAGCTCGGCGCGATGGACGAGTGGGTCGAGTTCTACCGCTGCGTCATGGGCTTCACCAACATGGCCGAGTTCGTCGCCGACGACATCGCCACCGAGTACTCGGCGCTGATGAGCAAGGTCGTCTCCGACGGTACGCGCCGGATGAAGTTCCCGCTCAACGAGCCGGCCGTGTCCCGCGGGCGCTCGCAGATCGACGAGTACCTGCAGTTCTACGGCGGGCCCGGGGTCCAGCACGTGGCGCTGGCGACGCCCGACATCGTCGCGAGCGTCGACGCGATGACGGCGGCCGGCGTCGAGTTCCTCGACACCCCCGACTCGTACTACGACGCGGAGCTTCGCGCGCGCGTCGGCGACGTCCGGGTTCCGATCGAGGATCTGCGCCGGCGCCGGATCCTGGTCGACCGGGACGAGGACGGCTACCTGCTGCAGATCTTCACCAAGCCGGTCCAGGACCGCCCGACGGTGTTCTTCGAGCTGATCGAGCGGCACAGCTCGGCAGGCTTCGGGAAGGGCAACTTCAAGGCCCTGTTCGAGGCCATCGAACGCGAGCAGGAAAGCCGCGGCAATCTTTGACCGTAACGGCGCGTCGCCCCGGATCAGCCGCCGGCCCTGGCTCACGAGCAGCACCGCCGCGGAGATTGGGCCACGCCCGGACATCACGGCGCCGCGTCGCTCGCCCACGAGGCCGGCGCCGACCGGAAGACCCTGCAGGACCTCCTCGGGCACTCCAGCATCGTGATCACGGCCGACACCTACACCAGCGTCCTACCGCAGATCCAGCGCCGCTGCGCCGACGCCACCGCCCAACTGGTCCTCAACGCCACCCGCCGCACCCGCCGGAAGATCAAAGCCAGCGCCCGCAAGAACCGGCCCGACCGCAGCCCCAAAGCCGGCACACCGGCGCCGACGAAACCGAAAACAGGTGCTCCAACCCCGCCGAAGCGCGAGCAGGCCGCAAAGCCGCAGGTCACCTCCCAGCGAACCCACGAGAAGGCCGCTTCCGGGGCTGCATACATCGCACCCACGTGACACCCGCCGTCCACACGGGCCAGACAGCAGAAAGGGTCTGACCGCCGTATCGGCAGGTCAGACCCTTTGTGATCTTGTGCGCCCGAAGGGACTCGAACCCCTAACCTTCTGATCCGTAGTCATGTGCTCCTATGCGTAAGGCGAAGGCTCCAGTCAAGTCCAGCCCCGTCCACCCCGATCCGAATGCGTTATTGCAGGTGCGGAACTATCGCGGCATTCATCAATATGTGTTCTACTCGAAAGTAGAGTAAAGAATCCGGCTCAGTCCAGTCCGTCCGGGCCAGCTCCCCGACGTCCGAGCACCCACGGAGCACCCCCGATCACCCCGACCAGGGCGGCGTGCGACGGCCACCCCTTCGGCCATGCTGGGAAGTCGGATCCGGCGAGGGACGCAGCGGCGGTCTGTTGAAGACCGAGCTTGCCTGGTAGGTCCGACTCTGATAGTCAGGTATCTGGTCACGCGGCCAGGGTCGAACCCCGGCAGGCAGCCGCGAATCTTCTTGGGCACCGGCGTTGTGGACGTACCGCGACGTGCAGCCCCGTCATGCTCTCTCCCTCGCGGAGCCCGCCCGTTGAGTGGGCCCACCCATTAGAAGGACTCCCAGATGAGGACGATCTATCACGGCTTCCTGCCGCAGCACACCGCCAGTACCCACCGAGTGTTCGCCATCGTTGACCACGGCGGCGGGGAAACGGTGGAGGCCCTGGCCACGTTCCCCACGCCGGAGCGGGCCGACACCGTCGCGGATCTGTTGAACCTGTTGGCTGTCGGGCACCCGCCCGAGCTGACCCGGGACCGGTTACTGGCCGCACTCGACGCCGAGCCGGGCCCGGTCCGCGCCGCGGTCACCTCGATCGTCGAGGCCCTCGATACCAACCCTCACGCCCTGGCCGTGCACCTGCGACGCCGAGCGACCGCAGGATTCGCCAGCTTCCCGGTCACCGGCTGCCCGACGGGTGGATGCGACACCTGCACGACCTGCGCCGATGGATGCCTCGACTGCGCGGCCTGCGACAGCGGCGAGTGCGACACCTGCATGCCCCCGGTGATCACCCCCCGGACCGCCCTGATCCTGCACACCGCAGCGGAGATCCTCAGCGACGAAGTCACAGCGGCGCTGGAGGACCCGGACGGCTGGGAGGAGTTCCCGCCGTTCTTCCGGCATCTGTCCCCGGTCGCGCTGGAGCGGTTCCGCACCGCGTTCCTCGACCTGGCCGCCGACCTCGCCCACGGCGCCGAACCCCACCCCCGCACCAACGCCGAAGAGATGGCTCTGCACCTCATGACCGACCGCGCCACCGTCGAACTCGAACTCGGCGCCTTCGACGACGACCTGGAGCAGCTACGCGAATCCACCACCGACTACGACTGGGAGGGCATCCTGGACACGCTCTTCCAGGACAGCGACTACACCATGCTGATGACCAACCCCGGCAAGCTACATGCCAAGACAATCGCCAGCCTGTTCGAACCGTTCGACAACACGCCCGAGCGCCCGTACACCGCATCCTTCTGACGGTCGGGAGAAAGTTCCGCCTCGCGGTGCGCCGCGTCTGCGGTGCGCACGCGGACACTACGAACTCGCCACTGACGTCCTGCCCGCCCGGCGGGTGACGGTCGCGTTCACGGAGTTGGTACGAGGGATCTGATCAGTGCCCAGATGAGGCGGCTCGGCGTGTCCACCGATCCGCCAACAGCGCCGGACGACTCTCGAGCCCTTGATCGACACTTCATTAAGTGTCAGGCCCACCGCCTAGAGTGACAGTGGCCGATATGGTGCGTGCGGTCTACGTGGTGGTCGAAGAAGGTGGTGCAGCCTGTGGGTAAGCCAAAACTGGATCATCAAGGGGAAGCGGAGCGGCTCCAACGAGTGCTGCGTAAGCGCCACGAGGATCTGGCCGCGACGGAGCCCGGGACGGCGGCGTACTGCTCGCAACGGGCGGAGGTTTTCGCGGCCACGACGCAGCTGCTGGACTTCGGGGCGCGGATCCCGGTGTTGATCGACGAGCAGCGCCGGCAGATCAGTAGCCGTGTCGTCTACGTCGCCGGTGGAGCTGCTGCGGCGGCGATGCTGGTCATGGGTGGGTTCGTCGTGGCCGGCTGGTTCAGTCGCTGGTATCTGGTGCCGGTCATCGTGGTGGGCTTGGTGGCCGTGGTCGTCACGCTGAGCGAACCTCACGCCCAGCGAATCGGGCACCGTAGCCGGGCCGTCGGCGCGCTCATCGTGGTGGCCTGCGCTGCGTTGGTGGTCGTCGCGGTGCTTCGGTTGCTATCAGCGTTCTGGCTGTCGGCCCTGCTGCCGCTGCTGGTGATGTCGATGGTCTGCTGGCTTTACGACGGCACCGAAGCGGAGGACACGAAATGACGTACTCCACCTACCAGCAGACGGATCTCCGGAACTTGACCGACACCGTCGAACGGCTAAGTCGCCAAGTGTCCACAACGTCCGGCGAGGTTTACGAGCTGCAGGAGAAGCACGAAGCCCTCGACGGACAGGTCCAACTCCATGACGACCGGCTCGATGTGCTCGACCAGGCCACCCAGGAGATCCGCGAGGCACAGAACGAGCTGCGCGAGGAACTAGCCGACGATGTGGCCGAGGTCGAAGCGGCGGTGAAGTCGCTGACCGCCACGATCAGGTGGCTCGAGCGACGGGTCCGCGCCGAGCAAAACACCACCCCGGTGGACATCGATCACGCCGATAAGGCCATGCGTGACCTCGCCGATCGCGCGCTGCGCGGCCGGCAATCCGAATCGGTCCTCCTCTCGACTGATGACCGAGCGATCCACGAGCACCAGGTCGACGCCCTGAGGCAGCTGCGGCAGCGCATCCGGTCCAGCGGCGCGGATGCGTTGCGGCACAGTGCCACAGTCGCCACGACCAAACGGGACAGCGTCGAGCATCGCCAGGCAGGTGCCGCCTTTCAGGCCGCCTACCAGGCATGGAATGCGGCTAGGGCGCAGCACACCGCTACAACCGCAGCCGCCGAACAGGCCCGTCAAGCGCTGCAGGACGACGACAAGCGGCGGGCAGTACACGGACCAAACGTGATGACGGGTGAGTCGGCCCGCACCAGGGTCTGCTGCACCGATAGGTGACAGTTTCAGTCACGCGGCCTGATTGGCCGGTGGGGTCATGATGGTCTCGTACTCGATGGGGGTCAACCGGGA
>NZ_JBEZEK010000024.1:0-106123 GCF_040648835.1 Micromonospora sp. NPDC049081
ACCACCCAAACCCCCCACACCCTCCACACCACCCTCACCGCCAAAATCGACACCACCCACACCCTCCACACCACACTCCAACACCACCCCGACGTGAATCTCGTCGTCTTCGGCAGCGCCACCGGCACCCTCGGCAACGCCGGTCAGGCCAACTACGCCGCGGCCAACACGTTCCAGGACGCCCTGACGCACCACCGTCACACCCTGGGGCTCGCCGGCACCACGATCGCGTGGGGACTGTGGCACACCGAGTCGGGGATGGGCGCCGGCCTCCAGCAGCAGGATCTCCAGCGGCTCGGCCGGATCGGCGTACGGCCGATGGACGTCGCGGACGGCCTGACCGCCCTCGACGCGGCCGTCGACCTGGGGCAACCGGTGACCGTCGCGATGGGGCTGCACCTGCCCACCCTCGCCGCCCGTGCGCGTGACGGGCTGCTCGCGCCGCTCTTCCGGGCGTTGACCGGGCCGGTCGACGCAGCCTCGTCGGAGCGGGACGGTCCGGCGACGCTCAGGCCGCTGCCCGAACGACTCGCCGGGCTCACCGACAACGATCGGCACGCCCTGCTGCTGACCCTGGTCTGCGAGAACGCGGCGATCACCCTGGGCCATGCCGGGACGGCGGGCATCCCCCCGGAGCGGCAGTTCAAGGACCTCGGCATCGACTCGCTCACGGCGGTGGAGCTGCGTAACCGGCTCGCCACGGCGACCCAGCTGCGGCTCTCGGCCAGTCTGATCTTCGACCACCCGAGCCCGGCACAGCTGGCGAGGCACCTCGGTGAACGGTTGACGCCCCGGGAGCAGGACCCGTTCGCGGTGTTGTTCGCCGAGTTGGACCGGCTGACCGCCGACCTGACGGTGGCGGCACCCAACGCCGCGGCGATGGGCCGGCTGGCCGCCCGGCTGGCCGGCTTCCAGGACCGGGTGGAGGAGCAGCGGTCCGCCGTGGTGGCGGAGACCGGTGACGAGGTGACCGCGATCTCGACGGCGACCGACGACGAGATCTTCGACCTGATCGACAACGAACTCGGCATCGGCTGAAGGAGTCGCACATGACCGCACCAGTGATCATCGCCGGGGGGAGCCTGACCGGGCTCATGCTCGCGCACGAGCTGACCCTGTGGGGGATCGACGTCGTCGTGCTGGAGCGCAGCCCCGGCCTGACCGACGAGTCGCCCGGACAGGCGATCAACACCACCACCGCCGAGCTGCTCGACCAGCGGGGTCTGCTCGCCGGCCTGCGCGGGCACGTCTCCCCCGTGCAGGGCACCCACTTCTCGCTGATGTGGTTGGACATGTCGCCGCTCGACGGCCGGCACCAGCCGGCCATGCTGCTCGGGCACCAGTTCATCGCACGGCGGCTCGGCGACGCCGCCGTGGCCCGGGGGGCCGACGTGCGCCACGGCCACCGGGTGACAGCCTTCCACCAGGACGACGACGGCGTACGGGTCCGGGTCGCCACCCCCACCGGCGAGTACCACCTGTACGGCAGCTTCCTGGTGGCGGCCGACGGCGAGGACAGCACGGTGCGCGCGGCGGCCGGCATCGACTTCCCGGGGGCCGGCCCGGCGAACTGCGGCCTGGTGGCCGACGTGGAGGTAGCGGTCGCGGACCTGCCACCGGAGCACCGGGGGTCGAAGTTCTGCCCCGGCGGGGGCGTCTACTCGGCGGTGCCGGTCGGGCCGGGGCTGCTGCGGGTGATCACGGCGGAGTTCGACGTCGCGCCTCCCGCCGACACCGCGCCGACGACCGCCGAGCTGCGGGCGGCGATCGCCCGGCTCACCGGGGCGGAGTTCCCGGACGCGCCGGTGCGCTGGATCCGTCGCTACGGCGGCCAGACCCGGACCGTGGACCGGATGCGCAGCGGCCGGGTCTTCCTGGCCGGCGACTCGGCGCACACCTTCTATCCGTTGGCCGGCCTGCGCCTCAACCTGTGTCTGCAGGACGCCGTGAACCTGGGCTGGAAGCTCGCCGCGGAGCTGTCCGGGTGGGGCCGCCCCGACCTGCTGGACACCTACCACGAGGAGCGCCATCCGCAGGCGGTCCGGGCGGCAGCGGCCACCGATGCGCAGCTCGCGCTGATCCATCCGATCGACCGGGTGACCCCGCTGCGTGGCCTCTTCGCCGATCTCCTGCGCCTGCCGCAGGTCAACACCTACCTGTTGGAGCTGTCCACCGGGCTCGACGTCCGCTACGACGTCGGGGTGGAGCCGACCGGTCCGGTGCCGGCGGGTCGCCGGCTGCCGCATGTGCCGCTGACCGGCGTACGGCCCCTGGCCGCCCCGGCGACGGGGGCGACGACGTCGGGCGGCGTGGCCGACCTGCACCATGGCGGGCGCGGGGTCTACCTGGACCTGGCCGGCCGGACGCCCGAGGCGGCCGGACGCACCCTGGCGGCGCTGGGTGACCGGGTGGACGCGGTTCGCGCGGACCCGACCGGGGAGATCCCGGTGGACGCCGTCCTGGTGCGCCCGGACGGTCACGTCGCCTGGGCCGGGGATCCGGTCGCGGATGCCGAGGGGTTGTCCGGCGCGCTCAAGTCGTGGTTCGGTGAGCCGGCCGGGTGACCGGCGGCACGGCCAGCGCCCCCGACCGGTGGTCGGGGGCGCTGGCCGTCAGGGCGGTCGGGTCGGACCGGTTCGGGGCAGGCGGGTCAGGGTGCGGTGACGGCGTCGGCGAGCTGCTGCGACCAGGCGGTCACGGTGGGTGCGGCGGCGAGGTCGCCGAAGCGCACGCGCATCCCGGCGCGACGCCAGCCGTTGACCAGCCGCATCAGTTGCAGGGAGGTGAGGCCGAGCTGGACCAGGTTGGCGTCGTCGCCGATGGCTGCGGCGTCGAGGCCGATCACGACGGCGATCGCCTGCCGGATCTCCTCACGTGTGGTTGCCGTGGTTTCCTGCTGCACGGTGGGTCCTTCCGGTCGACTCAACGGTGCTCTTCGATGATCTTGACTACCGCGCAGCCGACCTCGATGCCGACGCCGACCGCGAGCAGCAGGACGTGGTCGCCCGGGCCGACGGCACCGGTGGTCACCAGGTGGTCCAGGGCGAGAATCTGGTCGCTGGCGCCGCAGTGCCCGACCGTGCGGCTGAAGTCCCACACGGTCTGCTCGGCGGTGATCCCCAGCGGGTCGAAGATCCCGTTCTGGAGTTGGTCGAGGGCCACCCCGCTGTGGGCGACCCGGGCGATGCCGGCCATCGTCACCCCGGCCTCGTCGAGCACCCGGTCGACGGTCTCGGTGACCAGGTCGCCGAGGTGGAACACCGGTGGGGTGACACCGTTGGCCCACTGCTCGGCCCAGTAGCGGGAGCGCGCCTCGAGGTCGACCCGCTGCCCGGTGGTGATGCTCGGCGGGAACAGTGGTTCGCCGCCCCGGTGCAGGACCTCGGCCGCCGGGTTGGACGCCGAGCCGACCGCGAGGAGTTCGGCGAAGCCGCCCCGGGTGGACAGCAGGGCGGCGCTCGCGCCGTCGGCCAGCACGTAGTGCGAGCTGATCCGCCAGCGGTCGACGACCGGGGTGGAGAAGTTGTCGGCGGCGGTGAGCAGGACGGCGGTCGACTCCGGGTCGGCCATCAGTTGCGCCGCCGCCAGCCGCAGCGCCGACAGCATCCCGTTGCAGCCGTGGTGGATCTCCAGCGCCGGCACCCCCCGCCCGCCGAGCGTCTCGTGCAGGATGTAGTGCGGGGCGGACCAGGTGTCGGGCCCCTGGTAGTGGACCGGGCAGTGCATCAGCGCCGCCACGTCCTCGGGGCGGTGGGCGGACCGCTTCATCGCCTCCGAGGCGGCCTGGAACGCCATGTCGGGGGCGGGCATGTCCGCTGCGACCGCGATCGAATGAAGATCGCTGTGGGTGCGGTTCGCCTCGTCGTACCAACCGCGTTTCACGGCTTCTTCGGTGGTGATGCGGTCCGGCAGATACGTGCCGACACCAGCGACAAAGACGTTCTGGACTTTCATTGCCACCCGCTTTCGGGAAATGGTGCGGCCAACATCCCCAACGGTCCCCGGCCCGCCTAACGGCGACCTAAAGAGGATCTTGGTACGGGCCGGTGGTGGCGCACCCGCCCGTCCGGCGCCCCACCCGGCGGGACGGATCCGGTCGGCGCAGCCGCCAGCACCGCCCCGACCGTCGGTCCGGGCCCGCCCGCTCGTGGCGAACGAGCAGGTGTCGGTACTTGCGGGGCGGCTTTTCATGAGGGAGAGTCACAGCGCGGGCGAGTCGCATCGCCGACAAGAGACCTCTATTCGAAACGCTCCCGTGCACGTCGTTCCCGGCACCCGACACCGCTGGCCCGGGCCCTCCCGCACAAACACCTTCGGCAAAATTCTCGGAACGGTCTTAACGACCATATCGACAACATGAAATAAAGCAGGTTGACACTCTCGCCGAAACATGATTAATTGCGATTCGTCACATCTCTTGGGGAGGGACACGTTGCCATCCGGGGATGATCGAGAGTCGTTGATCACCGCCGATCAACCAATTGTCTTCAAACTCCTCGGTCCCCTGGAAGTGTGGGTGGACAGCGTCCGCGTACCCCTCGGCGGCACCCGGCAGGAACTGGTGCTCGCGGCCCTGCTGCTGGCCACCGGATGCGTCGTCACCCTGCAACAACTCGTGCAGGTCGTCTGGGAGACGCAACCACCCTCGACGGCGGCGCACCAGATCCGGAAGATCGTGGCGGACCTGCGTCGGCGGCTGCCCCCCGGGCTGATCGTCACGGACGGGCCGGGCTACCGGATGGACGTCCACGACACGGCGGTCGACCTGAAGATCTTCGAGAGACAACTCGTCCGGGCCCGGGCCGCCGAGGACGGCGGCCGTCCCGACGAGGCCATCGACGCCCTGTCCACCGGCCTGTCCCTCTGGCGCGGCGACGCGCTGAGCGGCATGAACGGCCTCACCGTACGCACCGCTGCGGCCCGCGCCGACGAACGACGCCTGATGACCGTCGAACGTCTGATCACCCTGCAACTGGAGATCGGCGAGGAGGGTGACCTGGTCGGCCAGCTCCGGGCGCTGGCGGCCGAGCACCCGATGCGGGAGCGGCTGCTGGTCCTGCTGATGACCGCGCTCTACCAGGCCGGCCGGCAGGCCGAGGCCCTCCAGGTCTATGCCGACGCCCGGCAGTCGCTCGCCGACCAGTTGGGCATCGACCCCGGGCCGGAGCTGAACCGGCGGCACGAGCAGATCCTGCGCAACGACCCGGTCCTCGACCCGCGCGCCGCCACCCGGGCGTCGGCACCCGCGGCCCGGGTCGTGACGTCGTCGAACCGTCCGATGACGATCCCCCGGGACCTGGTCGACTTCACCGGGCACGTCGACACCCTGGAGTCGCTCGTCGGTTACGCCCGACCGGACGCCACGGCGCTGACCCTCGTGTCCATCAACGGAATGGGCGGTGTCGGCAAGACCACCCTGGCGATCCACGCCGCACACCGCCTGGGCAAGGGCTTCCCCGACGGTCAGCTCTTCCTGGACCTGCACGGCTTCACCTACGGCCGGGAGCCGGTCGACCCGGTCGAGGCGCTGGGCATCCTGCTGCGGGCGGTGGGCACCCCGGGCGAGCAGCTCCCCACCGACCAGGTCGGCAGGTCGGCGCTGTGGCGGGCCAAGACCGCCGACCGGTCGCTGCTGATCCTGCTGGACAACGCCAGCAGCGCCCAGCAGGTCCTCCCGTTACTGCCCAGCTCGGCCACCAGTCTGGTACTGATCACCACCCGGTCACGGCTCAACGGGCTGGACGGGACCCACTCGATCACCCTCGACCCCCCGCTCGACGACGAGGCCAGCGCGATCGTCCACCGGCTGCTCGGTGACCGGCACCGGGCGACCGAGGCCGAGGTGCAGGCCCTGGTCGAGGCGTGCGGGCGGCTGCCGCTGGCCCTGCGCATCGCCGTGGCCCGGCTGCACAACCGCCCGAAGTGGACGCTCGGCTATCTGATCGGCCGGCTGCGCCGCGAGGGACGGCTCATGCGGGAGTTGGTCCTCGACGACCGCAGCGTCGCGGCCAGCATCGGCCTGTCCTACCACGGGGTCGGTCCCGACCATCAGCAGATGTTCCGCCTGATCGGGATGTTCCCCGGGGAGAGCTGCGACGCCTACACCGCCGCGGCGCTCGCGGGCGTCGCGCAGGAGCGGGCCGAGCAGATCCTGGAGGACCTGCTCGACTCGCAGTTGCTCATCCAGCGGCAGCTCGACCGGTACGAGATGCACGACCTGGTCCGCAACTTCGTCCGCACCGTCCTCGCCCAGGACGACGACGAGAACGCCACCGCCCTGCACCGGTTGCTCGACTACTACGTCGTCACGGCGGAGACCGCGGCGAACCGGGTCCAGCCCGGTCGGTTCGTGACCGAAGCCCGGGTACGGCATCCGCCGCAGGACGTTCCGCCGCTGGACGACCAGGCGGAGGCGCTGGAGTGGTTCGAGGCCGAACGACGCAACCTGCTCGCCGCGATCGACCTGGCGACCGACCGGGGGCACGACTTCCACCTGTGCCACCTGCCCCGCACGATGGCCTTCTTCCTCTACGTCCGGGGCGAGATGCACGAGCACGTCGCCACCTTCCGCAACGCCGCGGCCGCCGCCCGCCGCATCGACGAGCCGGTCCACGAGGGACTGAATCTGATCAACGTGGCGATCGCGCACTGGTATCTCGGGGAGTTCACCGAGGCGCTGGAGTGTTACGCCGACGCGCTGGCCATCGCCCAGGACACCAACGACACCGTCGGGGAGGGCACCTGCCTGGGCCGGATCGGCATCGTCTGTGCCAGCATGGGCCGGTTCGAGGAGGCGCTCAGCTACCAGCAACGGGCGCTGGCCATCCACCGTACGATGGGCGGCCTGGCCGAGCAGGGCAATGCGCTGAGCAACATCAGCCAGCTACAGAACGTCCTCGGCATGCACGCCGAGGCGGTGACGAGCGCCCGTGAGGCGGTACGCCTGCTCGACGGCCGTGACCAGCCGGCCGACCTCGCCTCGGCCCTGACCCGGCTCGCCTCGGCGCAGAGCAGCCTGGGCGAGGGGACCGCCGCGCTGGCCACGCTGACCCGGGCGGCCGTTCCGGTGCAGACCACGAACAGCCGCCGGGCCCGGGCCATGCTCGAGACGCGGTACGCCGAGGTCCTGATGCGGCTGGGTCGGCTCGCCGAGGCCGAACGGCACGGACTGAGCGCGTTGAGCCTGCTGGGTGGCCTGGAGAACCCGGCGCTGCGCGCGGAGGTGGAGAACGTCCTCGGTCGGGTCTGCACGGAACGCAGCGACTTCACCGGTGCCCTGACCCGGCACCGGACGGCCCACGAGAACGCAGACCGGATCGGTCTGCGTCTCGAACAGGCGCGCGCGTTGGACGGTATGGGACGCGCCCACGCGGGTCTCGGGGAACTGGATCAGGCGATGACGGACTGGCAGGCCGCGCTGAGCCTCTACCGTGCCATGGGCGTCACCGGCGACGATCTGGAGCAGCACCTCGGGCGGCTGGAGCAGTCCCGGTCGGCCGTCGCGCACTGACCGCCGGCCCGATGCCGGGCGGCCACCGTCACGGGGCACGGCATCCGCACCTCGAAACAGCACCGCCCGACGACATCGATCAATGCGTTGCCATGGTGGGGCGTCCTAGAATCCGCTACGGATCGATGACGTTATTCGGTCGGCGGGCGCCTCAGCGTGGTCCACCATTGTCGAGCAACGGCCCGTCGGCGACCACCGTGACAACGGTGTGGCCCTCCTGACCGGCAGCTACCTGACCGCGATCTGCGCCGAGCCCGGTAACCGCGGAGGCCCCAACAGCCAGGCACAATACGACAGCGGCCCGAACCAGGATGCGGATCTTGAACATGACGTTCCCCCGATGCTCGTCGGTCGTTTTGACAATGCCACTGTCACAACCGTCGCTACCGGAACGATCCCACATCGCTACCCATGAATACCATTGCGATCCCAGATGGCGAGGACGACGACAGTGCGGCACTTATGGGCGCATGACGCAAAACGCATTCAAAACCAACGGTTGTGGCGACTTCGGTCTATCGGGTAAACATGGTGTGCCGGCGTGGACCGCCGTCGCCGCACCCGGGTGCCGCCTCCGCCACCGGCCGACGACACCCGCCCGGCGTCCCGCCGCCGTCGTTCCCGGCTCCCGGCGGCCCGCCCTCCCCACCGCGAACTGCGGCGATGTGGCCGGCGGGAACGGATCGGGACTGATTCGGTATCGACCTGCGCCACAGTGGCGTAGTGACTTGGGTTGACCAGACGGCGGACTGACTCGCCACGACAGCGCCGGCACTCCACCCGATGCCACGCACCGCCGACACCGCGCCGGCGGGCCCACTCGACGGGGGGAACATCCGTGAAGTACGAGATCCTTGGCGAGATACGGGTCCATGGCGTCGGCGGTGTCGTCACACCACGTACCCGCAAGACCGAGACCCTGCTGGCGGTGCTGCTGGCGAAGACGAACCAGATGGTCACCTCCGACCAGTTGCTCAGCGAGATCTGGGGCGAGGACACGCCCAGCCGGGCCAACGACGCGCTCTACGTCTACATCTCCCAGCTTCGCAAGGTGCTACGCGCCAGCGGCCACGACGCCGCCATCATGACCCGGCCCCGGGGGTACACCATCCTGACCGCCGAGGGCGACCTGGACGCCGACGAGTTCCGCCGGCTGGCCCACCTCGGCCAGCAGCTACGCCGGGCCGGCCAGTTCTTCCCGGCTGCCCAGACCCTGCGCAGGGCCCTCCTGCTCTGGGGCGGACCCGCGTTCAGCGGACTGATCGACAGCCCGGTCGTGTACGCGTACGCCACCCTGCTCAACGAGCTGCGCATCGAGTGCCTGGAGCAGCTGATGGAGATCGAGCTGACCCTCGGCGGCCACCGTGAGATCGTCGGCCAGCTCTCCGCCCTCATCACCGAGCAGCCCCTACGCGAGAAGCTCTACCAGTACCTGATGCTCGCCCTGCACCGTTCGGACCGCCGGGCCGAGGCGTTGGCCGTCTTCCACACCGCCCGCCAGCGGCTCGACATGGAGATCGGCATCGAGCCCTGCCAGGCCCTGCGCGATCTGCACCAGGACATCCTCCAGGACCGCGACCTCGGATCGTCGATTCTGGTCAGCCCGCTGGCGGCGGCGTCGTGACCACGACCACGGCGAACGTGCCGTACCGCACCGACGAGCCCGACCTCTGGCTACGCCGGTTCGGCACCCGCAGCAGCGGCGGACCCACCCTGATCTGCCTGCCGCACGCCGGCGGCGCGGCGACGTTCTTCCGGCCGCTCGTCGAACTACTCGCCGCCGAGGCGGACGTGACGTGCGTGCAGTACCCCGGCCGGCAGGACCGCCGCAATGAGCCGCCGGTCGGCACCATCGACGCCCTGGCCGACCTGCTGACCGAGGTGATCCGGGCGGCCGTGCCCGGACCGGTGGCGCTGTTCGGGCACAGCATGGGCGCGATCCTCGGCTTCGAGGTGGCGTTGCGCCTGGAACAGCTCGGGGTCGCCCCGCTGTGGCTGTTCGCCTCCGGTCGCCGGGCGCCCGGGGTGTCCCGGCACGAGACGGTCCACCTGCGCGACGACCGGGGGTTGCTCGCCGACGTCGCGGAACTCAGCGGCACCGATGACGACGTCTTCGCCGACGAGGAACTGACGGCGATGGTGTTGCCGGCCATCCGGGCCGACTACCGGGCGATCGAGACGTACGCGCCCCGGGCCGGGGTGCCCCGGCTGCGGTGCCCGGTGACGGCGCTGCACGGCAGTTCCGACCCCCGGGTCGAGCTCGCCGACGCGCGGGCCTGGGCGGGCCACACCGACGGCGGATTCCGACTGCAACCGTTCGCCGGCGACCATTTCTTTCTGCTGCGGCACTGGGCCCCGGTGGCCCGGGCGATCCGGGCGGATCTGCGGCTGGGCTGAGCCCCATCGACACGGACCGGCCCCGGTGCGCACAGGCAGCGGGGTCGGTCGGATGGCGTCCCCCATTGCCGTCCGCAGTGGCGAAGATCGGCGTCGATCGACGCGGGGTCCGGCTTTAGAACGGTTTCAGTGACCGGCCATAGCGTTCCCCAGACGGACAGTGGAGCGAGGGGACCGAAACACGATGAATGAATCGACCACCTGGCGAGCATTGACGACAGGCAGCACCGACGAGGTCGCGTTGGCCATCGACTTCGACGCCACCGGCCGCCCGGAGGCGCGGTTCGCCGACCTGGCACCGCACCTGGGGCCGGATTCGAGCGTGTGGGAGACCGTTCCGCTCGGCATGGACGCGTTGGCCGGGCCCAGCGGCGAGGGATACGTGAAGCGCTGGGCCGACGAGGTCCGCGACAGCGGCCGTACGGTGACGGCGGTCATGGGATTCTGCGCCGGGGGCGCACTGGCTCCGGCCCTGGCCGCGCAGGTGGGTCAGTGGCAGGCGGAGCCCCAGCTGATCCTGTTCGACCCCGAGACCGTCACGCCGCTGACCATGTACTGGCAGTTCGCCAAGATCATCGAGGTGGCCACCTCCTCGCTGACGCCGACCGAGCTGGACGAGGCGCGGGAGGCGGGCCGGCAGGCCCAACGCGACCTCGCCGGCCTGGAGCCGCTGGCGGACCGGCTCAGCGAGATCTTCGGACAGGTCGGCGCGGTGGCCTTCCCCCGACTCGGCCTGGACGCCACGAGCGGCGCCGAGGTGGTCACCCTCTTCCGCTCCTTCATCAGCTACCTCTGCGCCGCCGGCCAGTTCGACCCGCTGCCGGCGTGGTCGCGGGCGACGGTGCTCACCTCGGCGAGCCCCACCAGCGGCCTCAACGGGTACCGGACGATCAACCCGCAGGCCCCGACGAACCTCGCCGGCAACGAGATCACCTTCCCGGTCGAGCACGCCGGGATGCTCGCCGACCCGGCGGTCGCCGCAGCCACCCGCGAGCTGCTCGGCCGGGTACGGGTCCACGGGGGGGCACGGTCGTGACCGGGCCGGCCGCCGCCACCCGCAAAGAGGAGGCGCTGTGGATGCTCGACCAACTCGTCCCGGGCTCCGGCGTCAACAACCTGGCGGTGGCCCTCGACGTCGAGGGTGAACTCGGGGACTGGGAGCTGGAGGAGACCCTCGCCCGACTGCTGGAACGGCACGCCACGCTGCGTACGGTCTTCCGCGACACCCCGGCGGGGCTGTTGCGGCACGTCCTCGGCCCGACCGAGATCACCATCACGCTGGACCAGTACGAGGTCACCCGGGCCGACCTGGAGGAACTGCTCACCGACTACGTGGGTCGCCCGTTCGCGATGGACGGCAGCCCGCTGCTGCGCGCCGGACGGTTCCGCACCCCCGAGGGGGACGTGCTCTGCCTCGCCGTGCACCACCTCAACTTCGACGCCCTCTCCTCGGTGGTGCTGACCGAGGAACTGGTCGCCCACTACACCGCGATCTCGGAGGACGCCGAGCCGCCCGCCGAACTGGCGCAGCCGGCCCCGGTCTGCGTGGAGACGGCACCGAGCCAACGCAGCCTCACCTACTGGCGGGACCAGCTGGCCGGGTTCGACCCGTCCGGTCTCGCCCTGTGGTGCGAGGCCCCGGACGTGGCCCAACCGACCCTCACCGGCGACCGGGTCAGCGCCCGCCTGTCGGCGACGGCGTACGACGCGGTGCGTACCCTCGCCCGGCAGCTGCGGGCACCGGAGGCGGTCATCCTCTACGCGGCGTACAGCCTGCTGTTGTCCCGGCACGGCGCCGGCCGGGACGTCGTCGTGGGCGCACCCGCCTCGCTGCGGACCGCCGAGAGCAGCCGGGCCGTCGGCTACCACATCAACACGCTGCCGCTGCGGCTGCGCATCCCGCCGGGCGTCACCTTCGCCAGCCTGGTCGGGGAGGCCCGTGGGGTGTTCCTCGCCTCGATCATCCACCGCGAGGTGCCCGTCGAGGCGCTGATGGCGCAGTTCCGACCGGCCACCGGTTCCTGGCGCAACCCGGTCTTCAAGCACCTGTTCAACTACGTCCCGGACGAGGGGCAGGCCAGCTACGACCTCGGTGGGCTGCGGGCCGAACGACGCATCGTGGAGAACGGCTTCAGCAAGTTCGACCTGGAGTTCTTCGTCATCTCGACGGCCGGCGCGCTGGACGTACGGGCGGTCTTCTACACCGAGGTCCTCGGGCGGGCGGACGTGACCGCCATGCTGGCGCGCTTCGACGCGCTGCTGGTGACGCTCGGCCAGCGCAGCGGGGAGCCGGTCGACGCGCTACCCCTGCACGCCCCGGCGGACCTCGCCACCATCGGCGCGGCGAACGCGACCACCCGTCCGGTACGAAGCCCCTCGGTGCTGACGGCCATCGCCGCCCGGGTCGCGGCGGCACCGACGGCGGTGGCGGTCCGCGACGGCGACCGCGAGGTGTCGTACGCCCAGATCTGGGCGGCGGCGGAGCACACCCGGACGGCCCTACGCGCGGCCGGGGTGGGCCCGGGCGGGGTGGTCGCCCTGCTGGGCCGGCGGGGTCCGGAACTGGTCGGCGCGGTCCTGGGCACCTGGCTGGCCGGGGCCGCCTACCTGCCGATCGACCCGGCCCACCCGTACCAACGGATCGTCCACCAGCTCGACGACTCGGGCGCGGGGGTGGTGATCGCCGATCCGGGCACCCCGGTGCCGGAGGTACCCGGCCGGGTGGTGCTGCACCCGGTGGAGGTCACCACCGCCGAGCCGACCCCGGTCGACCCGGCCACCGACGGGTTCGCCGCCGGTGCGGACCCGGCCTACCTCATCTACACCTCCGGGTCGACCGGACGTCCGAAGGGCACCTGGATCACCCACCGGGCGCTGGCCAACCTGATCGAGCACTTCGTCGAGCTGCTCCACGCCGACGCGCGCACCGCGACCCTCTGGCTGACCACGTTCAGCTTCGACATCTCGGCCCTGGAGCTCTTCCTGCCCCTGGCGGCCGGCGGCTCGACCGTGGTCGCCCCGGACGCCGCCCGCACCGACGGGTCGGTGCTGCTGGACGTGCTGCGGCAGCATCCGGTCGACATCGTGCAGGCGACACCGACGACCTGGCGGCTGGTGGCCGAACAGGCGGGGGACGTCCTACGCGACGTCCAGCTGCTCAGCGGCGGCGAGGCGCTGCCCGCCGGGCTGGCCCGGCAACTCGCCGGGGCCGGCCGGGAGCTGCACAACGTCTACGGCCCCACGGAGACGACCATCTGGTCCACCGCGGCGCTGCTCGACGCCCCGTTCAGCGGGCCCGTCCACGTCGGTACGCCGATCGCGAACACGCAGGTCCTCGTCGTCGACCCGGAGGGTCGCGAGCTGCCGGTGGGCCTGCACGGGGAACTCTGCATCGCCGGCGCGGGTGTGGCGATCGGCTACCACCGCCGCCCGGAACTGACCGCCGAACGGTTCGGCGGGCACGAGCGGTACGGGCGGTTCTACCGCACCGGGGACCTGGCCCGCTGGCGGCCGGACGGCACCATCGAGGTGCTCGGCCGGATGGACCGCCAGGTGAAGCTGCGGGGCAACCGGATCGAGCTGGGCGAGGTCGAGTCGGTGCTCGGTGAGCATCCCGCGGTCGACGCGGCGGCGGTGCTGGTGCACGGTGGCGCGGACGGCACACTCGTCGCGTTCGTCGTCGGCCCCGACCCGCACGACGCCGTCCACGACGACCTCTGGCGGCACGCCATCGGGGTGCTGCCGCACGCCGCGGTGCCGCAGGAGTTCATCGTCGTGGCGGGCTTCCCGACCACCGGCAACGACAAGGTCGACTATCCCGCGCTGGGTCGGCTCGCCGAGGAGCGGCAACGCCGGGCACGCGAGGCCGTACGCCCGGCGGCGGCCAGCGGCGACCCGGTGGTCGACGAGCTGATCACCCTGTGGCAGGACCTGCTCGGCCACGCCGATGTGCACGCCGCGTCCAACTTCTTCACCGCCGGGGGGCACTCGTTGCTCGCCGCCCGGCTCGTCCAGCAGGTCGAGGCCCGGCTGCGGGTCCGGCTCGCGCTGGCCGACATCTTCGCCAACCCCACGCCGACCGCACTCGCCGAGGGCGTACGGGCGGCCCAGCGGCAGCGCCTCGACCGGATCTCACTCAACTAAGGAGCATCCACCATGACAATCACCAGCGACCTGCCCGTCGTCGACCTGCCCGCGCTGCCGTTCGAGCGCGACCAGTTCGACGTCAACGGCATCGCACCCCTGTTCCGCGAGCTACGGGACACCCAACCGATCGTCCGGGTGCGTACCTCGGCCGGTGACGAGGCGTGGCTGGTCACCCGGTACGAGGAGGTCAAGACGCTGCTCAACGACCCGCGTCTGGGCCGATCGCACCCGGAGCCGGCCAAGGCGGCCCGGGTCGCGAACGCGGCCGTGCTGACCGGGCCGCTGGGCACCCCGGACAAGGAGGTCGCCGCCCGGCAGCGGTTCCGGCGGCTGATCGGGCCGTCGTTCGCCGCCCGCCGGGTGGAGAAGCTGCGCGGGCAGGTGCAGGAGATCGTCGACCAGCTGCTTGACGATCTCGCGGCGAGTCCGCAGCCGGCCGACTTCCACGAGGCCCTCTCGTTCCCGCTGCCGGTCCTGGTCATCTGCCAGCTGCTGGGCGTGCCGACGGAGGACCGCACCGAGTTCCGGCACTACTCGGCCGGCGCCACCGCGCTCGACGACCCCGCCGCGGCGAAGGCCGCCTGGGAACGGCTCGTCGCCTACATGTACCGGCTGATCGACATCAAGCGGGCCGAGCCGGGCGAGGACGTCTTCTCCGACCTGCTCGCGGTCGCCGAGCAGGAGAACCTCACCGACGACGAGATCGCCCGGATGGGTGCCGGCCTGCTCTTCGCCGGCCACGAGACCACGGTCACCCGGCTGGACCTCGGCACCCTGCTGCTGCTCACCCACCCCGACCAGCGGGAGAAGCTGCAGAACGACCTGAGCCTGGTGCCGTCCGCGGTCGAGGAGATGCTGCGCATGGTCGCCCCGTCCACCCAGGACGTCCTGCCCCGCTACGCGCACCAGGACATCACGGTCTGCGGCACCGACGTACCAGCCGGTGACCTGGTCCTGCTGGCCTTCACCGCGACCAACCGGGACCCGGACGTCTTCGTCGACCCGGACCGCTTCGACATCACCCGCGACTCGGACCGGCACATCGCGTTCGGGCACGGGCCCCGGTTCTGCATCGGGTCGAGCCTCGCGCGGGCCGAGTTGCAGTGCCTGTTCGCGACGTTGCTCGTCCGCTTCCCCAACCTCCAGCTCGCTGTCCCCCCAGCCGAGCTGGAGTTCCGCGACTTCACCCTCACCGGTGGCGTAACCTCCCTTCCCGTCACCTGGTGAGCTGAGTTCGCGGAACCAACTGGCACCGCCGGCCACGTCCCGCCGGCGGTGCCAGTGCCGTGCCCGCCACCACCCTTCCGGCATACCCGGACCCGGCCCCACGGGATGCCCCGGCCCACATGGGCCGGTCCCCGCGAAACCCCGGTCCGCGCGAAAGCCCGGTCCGCGCGAAAGCGAAACCGCCGTCCACACCCGCCCGGAGCCCGGTCCCTGCACAGGTCCGCCGGCCGCGCCGACCGCTACCTGCCCGACCCGACTGCCGGGCACGGATCAGGTGCGAACAGCGCGGTGGCCGCCATCGGGGGGATGATGGCGGCCACCGCGGGTGGGGGGAAATGTCACTCGGCGACGCGGGTCTGCGCCGTCCAGCGGTAGATGACGACGTCGCCGTCGACTGCCGTCAGCGACTCTTCGGTGCGCTCGAAGTGCTCGTAGCCGCAGCCGTACCGGACTTTGATCTTCGGCTCCAGGCTGCTCACCAGCCGGGCCCGGAAGTCGTCGGGAAAACCGTTCGGGCCGCCCTCGAGACGAACCTTCACCTGCGACGTGGTCATGGCCATACCTCCGGCTCTGTGCGGTCGACGGGCTGTGCCCGACGGTGGGGTCGGGAAGCGCCGGTGCCGACGTCCCGGTCGGTGACGATGTCGGGCCGGTCCCCGGCCCGCACGGTCCGGGGACGTCCTCGGCCCCGCCCCTCTCGTCCCCGGTGCACGGCGATCAGCCGATCGTCCAGGTGTCGCCGCTGTCGAGCAGTTCGGCGAGCATCCCCGTCGGATCGTGCGGCATGGTCGCGGTGGCGTGCGCGAGCTGCGTGCGTACGGTGTCGTCGTAGCAGGGCCGGTCGATGGCGCGGAACACGCCGACCGGGGTGGTACTCAGGTCGGAGCCGGAGAGCCGGGTCAGCGCGAACGCGTACGCCGGGTCGGTGACCGACTCGTCGTGCACCACGATCTCGCCGGCGGGCACCTCCGCGGTGCGGCGTACGACGAGCCCGAAGCCGCCCGGCGGATGCGTGACGCAGAACCGGCCGTCCGCACCGAACCGGATCGGCTCGCCGTGGGTGAGCCGGATCAGGTGGTCGTCGCGGACGTCCGGGTCCTTGAGCGGCGCGAAGGCACCGTCGTTGAAGATGTTGCAGTTCTGGTAGATCTCGACGAACGCCGAGCCGCGGTGGGCCGCGGCGGCCCGCAGTACCGACTGCAGGTGCTGACGGTCGGCGTCCAGGGTACGGGCGACGAAGCTCGCCTCGGCGCCGAGCGCCAGCGAGAGCGGGTTGAAGGGTGTGTCGGGCGAGCCGACCGGCGTCGACTTGGTGGTCTTGCCCAGCTCGGATGTCGGCGAGTACTGCCCCTTGGTCAGGCCGTAGATCCGGTTGTTGAACATCAGGATCTTGAGGTTGACGTTGCGGCGCAGGGCGTGGATCAGGTGGTTGCCCCCGATCGACAGCGCGTCGCCGTCACCGGTGACCACCCAGACCGACAGGTCGGGCCGGCTGACGGACAGGCCGGTGGCGATGGCGGGGGCACGCCCGTGGATCGAGTGCATCCCGTAGGTGTCCAGGTAGTACGGGAAGCGCGACGAGCAGCCGATACCGGAGATGAAGACGATGTTCTCGCGCGGGATGCCCAACTCGGGCAGGAACCCCTGCACCGCGGCGAGGATGGCGTAGTCACCGCACCCGGGGCACCAGCGGACCTCCTGGTCGGAGCGGAAGTCCCGGGCGGTCAACGACAGGGCGACCTCAGGCATCACCGATCACCCTCTCGAAGACGTTCGCCAGTTCGCCGGTGGTGAACGGCGAACCCTCGACCTTGGTGTGGGACACCACGTCGACCAGGTACCGGGCGCGCAGCACCCGGGCGAGTTGCCCCAGGTTCATCTCGGGGACGACCACCCGGTCGTAGCGGGCCAGGACGTCGCCGAGGTTCGCCGGCAGGGGGTTCAGGTGCCGCAGGTGGACCTGCGCCACGGCAAGTCCCCGTCGGCGCAGCGCCCGGCACGCCGCCGTGATCGGCCCGTACGTCGAGCCCCAGCCGAGCACCAGCACCCGGGTGTCCGGGTCCGGGTCCTCCACCTCCAGGTCGGGCACCGGGATCGACGCGATGCGGGCCGCCCGGGTGCGGACCATGAGGTCGTGGTTGGCCGGGTCGTACGAGATGTCGCCGGTGCCGTCCGCCTTCTCCAGGCCGCCGATCCGGTGCGCCAACCCCGGGGTACCCGGCACCGCCCACGGCCGGGCCATCGTCTGCGGGTCCCGCAGGTACGGCAGGAACCGGCCGTCCGGGCCGTTGGGTTCCCGGGCGAAGCTGACCCGGAGGTCGGGCAGCCGGGACACGTCGGGCAGCAGCCACGGCTCGGAGCCGTTGGCCACGTAGTTGTCCGACAGCAGGATGACGGGGGTGCGGTAGGTCAGCGCGATCCGGGCCGCCTCGATCGCCGCGGCGAAGCAGTCCGCCGGTGTCGCCGGGGCGATCACCGCCAGTGGCGCCTCGCCGTGGCGGCCGAACAGCGCGATGTCCAGGTCGGCCTGTTCGGTCTTGGTCGGCATCCCGGTCGACGGGCCGGCGCGCTGCACGTCGATGACGACCAGCGGCAATTCCAGCGCGACCGCCAGGGAGATCGTCTCACCCTTGAGCGCCACCCCCGGCCCCGAGGTGGTGGTCACCCCCAGCGCCCCGCCGTAGGAGGCGCCCAGGGCCGCGCCGATCGCCGCGATCTCGTCCTCGGCCTGCACGGTGGTGATGCCGAACCGCTTGTGCTTCGACAGCTCGTGCAGGATGTCCGAGGCGGGCGTGATCGGGTACGCCCCCAGGAAGACCGGCAGCTCCGACCGGACGCCGGCCGCCACCAGGCCCAGCGCCAACGCCGCGTTGCCGGTGATGTTGCGGTACCGCCCGGGCGGCATCGGGGCCGGCGCGACCTCGTACCGGACGGTGAAGTCCTCGGTGGTCTCGCCGTAGTTCCAGCCGGCCCGGAAGGCGGTGACGTTCGCGGCGGCCAACTCCGGGCGGGTGGCGAACTTGCGTTCCAGAAACCGCAGGGTCGACGCGAACGGACGGGCGTAGATCCAGCTCAGCAGGCCGAGCGCGAACATGTTCTTGGCCCGTTCGGCGTCCCGCTTCGACACCCCCGTGTCGGCGAGCGCGCCGATGGTCAGCGTGGTCAGCGGCACCGGATGGACCTCGTACCCGTCGAGCGAACCGTCCTCCAGCGGGTTGGCCCGGTAACCGACCTTCGTCAGTTGGCGTCCGGTGAACTCGTCGGTGTCGACGATGATCGCCGCGCCGCGCCGCAGGTCGGCGAGGTTCGCCCGGAGCGCGGCCGGGTTCATCGCGACCAGGACGTCGGGTGCGTCGCCGGGGGTGAGGGCGTCGGAGGCGGAGAAGTGGAGCTGGAAGCTCGACACGCCCGGCAGGGTGCCGGCGGGCGCCCGGATCTCGGCCGGGAAGTTGGGCAGCGTCGCGATGTCGTTGCCGAGTTGGGCGGTCTCCGAGGTGAACCGGTCCCCGGTGAGCTGCATCCCGTCGCCCGAGTCACCCGCGAAGCGGATGACCACCCGGTCGAGCTGCCGGACCGGAGCCTGTCCCGTCGCCGCGCCGGTCGTCGTCGTGTCGTGCACCATCGTCGTCATGGTCTCGCCTCCCGATCGTCAGACGCCGAAACTGGAGAGCACCTCGCGCAGCCGGGCGGCGAAGGCGCGGGGGTGGGTGGTCAGGCCGGCGTGCCCGCCGGGGAAATCCGTGGTCGCCACCCCGAGGTGGGCCGCGAGGCGCTCGGCGGCGACGTAGCCCCACACGCCGTGCGAGTCCTGCCCGCCGGCCGGGACGACCCGGGTCGGCGCGGTCTTCATCGCGTCGAGATCGTCCATGTCGAGCCGGTAGTCCCGGAACGCGGGCAGGTCCCGGGCCAGGAAGAACTCGATGTTCGCGGTGCGCCGCTCGTCGGGTGGGGACATGGTCACCCCCGGCTCGGTCTCCAACCGGCGGAAGTCCACGCCGTTGAGCGCGCCCAGGCGTAGCAGGGCCGGCAGGCCACCGGTGCCCCGGTGCAGCTCCTCCGCCTCGTCCAGACCGGCGTTGACCGTGCGGCACATGTCGTCGGCCAGCAGGTCGAGGATCGGCGGCTCGTGCGTGACCAGCACCCGGACCTGCTCCGGGTGCCGGGTGGCCAGGTGCAGCCCGGTGAGGCCGCCGATGCTCGAACCGAACACCACCGCCGGCTCCGAGGCCACCTCGGCCAACAGCCGGTGCACGTCGTCGGCGTGGGTCTCCACGGGCACCGGACGCCCGTCGTCGGGGTCGATGACGCTGCGCGACAGGCCACGCCGGTCGTAGGTGACCACCGTGTACGCGTCGGCGAGCTGCTCGACCAGACCGGCCGCCCGGTCGGCGTCCCCGTCCCCGCCCTGGAGTATCAGCAGCACCGGCCCGGAACCACAGATCTGGTAGTACAGGTTGGCGTCCGGAACCCGAAGCGTGCGACCGATCTCACTCATACGCCCGATCGTCGCGGGCGGACCTAACGCGAACCTTGCGTGTGGCTGTAGCGCCCCGCCCGCCCGACGCGGGCCATCCTGCGGCGTGCCTGGGCGGCGGCAACGTCCGACGCGCGGGCATGCCCACCGGCAGCGCACCCGGCGGTGGCGTGCCTGACCCCGTCGCCGCCCGGCGGTGGCGCGCCTGACCCCGTCGCCGCCCGGCGGCGTGTCTAGGTGGTGGGGGCGAAGGTGGCGCGCAGCGCCGGTTCCAGCGACCGGCCGGTGGTGGGCGTGATGAACATTTCGGCCAGCAGCAGGTCGCCGAGGTGGGTCGGGTTGAGGCCCGCCTCCCGGCGCGCGAGACCGTGCAGCAGGCCACCGCAGCCCAGCGAGGCGCGGACGACGGGGGCGGGCAGACGGCCGACCCGACGGGGACGGCCGACCGCGTCGGCGATGCGGCCCATCATCGCCGCCCAGGTGAGATTCTCGTCGGCGACCGGGACGTCCTCGCCCCGGGCCTGTTCGAGCGCGTCGACGGCGACCTCGGCCACGCTGCGCGCCGAAGCGGCGGCCGTTCCACCGACGGGGACCGCCAGCGGCGCCCGGGACCGTGCCCACCGGTCGAGCGGGCCGGCCCAGTTGGGCAGCCGGTCGCCGGTCCGGCCGAACACGAACGGCAACTCCAGCACGGTGACCGGCAGATCCGGGCCGGCGGCGGCCCGGCCCTCCCGGGCCTGTTCCCACCGACACCTGATGTACGAGTGGCGGGTCGTGAGACGCCACCGTGGATGCAACCGGTCGAAGTGGGTGTAGTAGGAGCCCATGACGACCCCCCGGGTGAGCCCCTCCTCGCGGGCGGCGGTGAACAGGCGCACCACCGGGTCGACGAGTTCCCGACGCAGGAGCGGGTGGATCGGCCGGGGCAGCACCCGCTGCTCGTCCGCCCGGGTGGCGAGGACGACCCCGTCGTGGCCGGCGAGCAACGGCCGGAGGTCGTCGATCGCGGCGGACTCCAGATCGAGCAGGTGGTCGACGCCCGGCTGGGCGGTACGGGCCACCGTGGTGACCGGGTGGCCCCGCCCGCGCAGCACCCCGACCACATGGGTGCCGATCAGGCCGCTGCCGCCCACCACGAGAATTCTCACGTCCCATCGTCCACTCCGGACGGGGCGGCTTGTCAAGCGGTGCACCGCCGCGAGGTGCTGTCAGGTGCCGAAACCGAACGGCACGTAGCGGTCACCGAGGACGTGCCGGAAGCCGTACGGCAGGATGCCCGCCACGGTCGACGCCGCTATCGCGTAGGCAGGGTCGCCAGTTCGGCGAGGAGCCGTTCGGCGCGACGGGTGTGCAGGAACGCCCCCCGCTCGGCGGACACCGCCCGTGCCTGCTCGGCGGCGGCGGTCACGACCTCGACCGGCTCACCCTGGGCCCGCAGGAGCCGGGCCCGCAGCAGGAGCAGCAGCCCTTCCGGATGGCGCTGACCGCAGGATTCCAGATAGAAGTCGGCCTGGTCGAGCGCCGTCGCGGCGGCGTGGACCGCCCCACCGGCGATGAGCATCTCACCGAGCAGCCCGTGCCAGGCGGCGACGTCCGAGCGGGGCGGGTCGAGCAGGTGCGAGGCGATGAGCTGTCGCGCCCGGTCCGCGTTGCCGATCGGGTCCCGGCCGGTGACCGCCAGCGCCCAGTAGCGGGCCAGCCGCTGGTAGGTGCCGAGGAAGACGAAGGAGAACCCGGGATCGACCGCTATCCCCCGCCCGGAGGCGCGCAGCGCCAGCACCGGATCGCCGACGATCACCGCGATGCGGGTGGCGGCGCACGCCCACACCGTGACCATGTACGGGTCCTCGCCGGCCAGGTCTTCGAGCCCGTCGAGCAGGGCCCGCCCGTCCGCCACCGCACCGTGCAACGTGGTGACCTCGGCCAGCATCGCGGCCATCAGCAGCTGGAGGTCGTGCCGCACTGGGTCCCCGTCCCGGCGCGGAATGTCGAAGATCATGTCCCGGGACCGGTCGAGCCAGCGGATCGCCTCGCCGATCTCCCCGTAGTCCCACTGTTGCAGGCCCCAGGCGTGCAGACCGCAGGCGAGCACCCACGGATCGCCGGACTCCTCGCCCCAGCGCAGCAGCCGGCGGGCCAACGGGGCGCTGCGGTCCAGCTCGATCGCCTGGACCAGGGCGGCCCAGCGGGAGTAGAGGAAGCTGGCCGCCTCCCGTTCCAGGCCGAGGCCACAGGCCAGGTGCTCGGCCCGCTCCAGCAGGTCGGTCACCGAGAAGCCGTACATCGACCGCATCCCGAGGACCGCGGTGAGCTGGGCCAGCGCGGCCAGCTCCCACTCGGCGAGGCCCGCGCCGCGGGCCACCTGCACCGCCGCGCGCAGGTGTCGCTCGGCGACGTCGAGCGCCGACTTGCCCGCCGCGTGCCGGCCCGCGCGGATCAGCGCCCGGGCCGTCCGGGCCGGCTCGGCGAGCAGACCGGCGGACCACAGGTGGTGCGCGAGGCGCTCGGCCACCGTCTCGGCGTCCGGCCCGCCCCGTTCCAGCGCGTCCGCGATACGCAGGTGCAGCTGCCCGACCTGTGCCGGTCGGGTCGTCGCGGCCACCGCCTCGCGCACCAGGTCGTGGGCGAATCTCAGCGAGAACGGATCGTCCGGCCGGCTCTCCAGCATGCCGAGCGCCTGCACCGGTTCCAACCGTTCGAGGCAGCCGTCGAGGTCGAGGCCGGCGGCGCGGGCGAGCAGTCCGAGTTCCACCTCCCGGCCGATAAACGCGGCAATCCGGAGCAGGTCGCGGGCGTCGGCGTCCAGCCCGGCCATCCGGTCGATGACCACGTCCCGTACGGTGGCCGGCACGCCGGCCCGCCCCCGGGGCCGGTCGTTGAGCAGGCGGGACAGCTCCCGGACGAAGAACGGGTTCCCGGCGGTGCGGGCGAGGATGCCGCGGGTCGCATCGGGGGTGGGCACGGCACCGGTCTCCCGGCGGATGAGTTCGGCCACCTCGGCTTCGTTGAGGTTGCCGAGGATGATCCGCTGGTGGCCGGGGAGCCGGCTGAGCGTGGCGAGCATCCGGGACAGTGCGGAGCCGGGGGTGGGGGCGCGGTCGCGTAGCGCACCGATCAGCGTGGTGCGGTCGGGCAGGCGGGCCGCGAGGTGGCTGACCAGTTGGAGTGACGCACTGTCAGCCCACTGCAGGTCGTCGAGCACGAGCACCATCGGCCGCTGCGCCGAGGCCGCCGCGATGATCGCGACGACCTGCTCGAAGAGCCGGAACGGGAAGCCGTTGTCGGGCAGCACCGGCGCGGCGAGGACATCCCGGCGCGGTTCCAGGAGGCTGCCCAGTTCCCGGCCGACCGAGGTGTGTCGTTGCCCGGCGGGCAGCCCGTCGAGGACGGCGCGGATGACCTGCACCCACGGCCACATCGCGGGGGCGCCGCCGCCCTCGGGGCAGTGCCCCCGGACGACGAACGCGCCGCGCTGCTCCGCCTCTGCGGTGGCCTCCCGGAGCAGCCGGGTCTTGCCGACCCCGGGCTCGCCCTGGACGACCACGAGCGCGGTGCCCCCGGCGAGGGCCGCCGTGGTCGCGTGGCGCAGTGCCGCAAGTTCGCCGGCCCGGCCGACCAGGCCGCCACCGGTCGGGGCCTGTAGCGGGGGTGCCACGGGCGGCACCGACCGCGGCGACGCCGGGCCGAACGCCCGGTGGTAGGCCTGCCCCAGGGCCGGGCCGGGGTCGACCCCCAGTTGCTCGGCGAGGTCGGTGCGGACGGCCCGGAACACGGCCAGTGCCTGTGCCTGCTGACCGGCGGCGGCCAACGCGGTGACCAGGCTCGCCTGCACCGGCTCGTGCAGGGGTGCCATCGTCGCCGCCAGGCGCAGGGGGGCCAGCACGTGGTGCGGCTGCCCCAGCGAGACGGCCAGGTCGGCGGCGACGACGGCGGCGGCGAGGAACTCCCCGTCCAGCGCCGCGAAGAGGGCGACGGCACCCGGCCGGTGCACGTGCCCGTCACCGGCCGGCCCCCGCCACAACGCGAGCGCCCGCAGGTATGCGTCGAGGGCGGCCACGCCCCGCCCTCCGACCCGGTGGGCGTCGGCGGCCACGACGTGCTCGCGGAAGGCGACCAGGTCGAGCATCTGCGCCGTGGCGGACAGCCGGTAGCCGGTCGGGTGCCGGTGCAGGTAGGAGCCGACCGCGCGGGGTGGTAGCTCGGGTTCCAGCAGGCGGCGCAGCGCACCGACATACTTGTGGATGACGTTGAGCGCGGTCGCGGGGGCGTCGTCTCCCCAGACGAGGTCGATCAGCTCGGTGGCGCTGACCGGCCCACCGGCGCGGGCCAGGAGCAGGGCGAGCAGGTAGGCCCGCTGGCGGGGACCGGGGTCCAGCTCGACGCCGTCCCGCCAGGCCCGGAGCGGGCCGAGGATCTGCAGTCGCAGTGCGCCTGGCGAGCGGATCCGGTGCTCGCCCCCGACGCCCTGTCCCGACATCAGCCCCGCCACACCTCGGTACCCCCGGCCGTCGACGACATCGACGGCCTTCAGCTTACGCGAAAGGCCGCAATGCCGACCGGAGAGCAGGGCGTGCCCGAGGCGGTGGCCGGCTGACCGGGCGTCACTCACCAGCGCCAGCCGTCGCGCCCGTTGTCCGGCACGGACTCCACACTCAGGTGCGCGTTCAGGCCGTGGCCGGTCAGGTAGGTCTGGACGAGTTGGCCCTGCACGACCGTGTTGTTGTAGATGCTCATCGAGGTGCTGTCCTGGTGGACGCACCAGAGCTGTCCCTCGCTGTGCGGGTCGTAGTCGTCGAGCACGACGTGGGCGCCGGGCCGGGGCAGGCCCCCGTCGGGGGTGGACGTCAGGTACTCGTCGCCGTGGAGCAGATAGAAGCACCGGTCGGCACCGCGCTGCCCGGCCGGCACCGGCTGCCACTCCCTGGTGCCGGTCGTGGTGGGCAGCAGTTGTACCGGTCGGCCCTCGACACCGTCCGGGCCGGCCACCCCCAGCTCGGCCTCCGTGCCGGCGGGGGCGGTGACGGGCAGGATGTCCCGCCGCAGTTCGAGGTCCGTCGAGGAGGAGAAGAACCAGCGTTGGTACGGCGAGTCGGTGGCGTCCCGGGCGGCCAGCAGGAAGTCGCCCGGCAGCGCGGTGAGCGCCTGCCCGGTCAGGTAGTTGAGCAGGGTGTACGTGCCGTCGCCGTTGCTCACCGGCCGCCACAGCTGGGCCAGCGACGGTGACCAGCCCAGTGCGGCACGGGCGTCCGGGGCGGCGTCGGCCAGGCCCAGGTAGCGGTCGTCGGTCGAGTTGCCCTCCCGTACCCGTTGCAGGCGCAGGTGACCGGGGAACTCGTTGTCCCATTCCAGCCGCCACTGTTGCGCCCGCGACGGGTCGTACGCGGTGTCCACGACGAGCGGCCCGCCGTTGGGCTCGGCGTCGGCCACCCGGGTGGTGGCCGCGTTGCGCAGCAGGGCCCGGCCGGGCATCGTCGGCGTGGACAGTGGTGGCACCTCCGCGGCGGCGCGCAACTCGAAGCCGTAGGTCACCGGGTGGTGGTCGGAGTTGATGATCGTCGTCTCCGTGTGGGCCTGGAAGAGCCTCGGCGCACCGTTGCCGTAGGCGGTGACGGCGTAGTCCAGCGTGCGTACCGGCCCCAGGGTCGGGTGGGTGTTGCCGTCCGGGGCCATCACGCCGTACTGGTTGGCCGGTAGGGCGTTGCGCAGATCCTGGGGCTCACGGTTGAAGTCGCCGAGCACGATCCACTCGTACGGGCCGTTCGGGCCGGGATTGTTCTGGATGTACGTGCGGATGTTCGCCAGCGTGGTCGGGATGTCGTTGCCGGCTCCGTTGCCCGACCAGCCGTGCACGGTGAAGAAGAACGTCTCACCGATCCGCACGCCGAGCGCCGGCCGGGCACCCGCCTGACCGGCGACCAGGGCGATCTGGTCGGCCCGCTGGGCGGTGGCGATGGCCAGGTTGACCCGGTTCGGGCCCTGCGTCGAGGTGTCCGTGTTCAACCAGTAGAGGTGACGGGTGGGTTCACCGAGCAGGGTGCCCAGGTAGTACTCGTACACCGGAGGGAAGACACCGTTGTTCTGGAACACGTTCTGGGTGTACTGGCCCCGCTCGTGCGCGCTGCCGGCCGGTGGCGACCCGGCCTCCTGGAGCGCCACCGCCAGCGCCCCCGCGCTGAGGAAACCCGTCACGGTCGCGTACTTGTTCTCGTAGGTGCCGCCCGCGCTGGAACCCGCGCCCTGCATGTTCCAGGTCACGACCGTCCGGCGGTTGCCGTCGCGTGGTTCGAGTTGGCCGACGTCGCGCAGGAACAGCGACGGCCACCGTTCGCCGGTGCGTACCGCGACACCCTGGCCGGCGTAGTTCACGGTCTCCCGGCCGGACCAGTCCTTGATCGCCGCACCGCCCTGGCTCAGCGGGGTGAACGCGCGCGGATTCGCCTGGTCGGACCCGAACTGGTAGATCGCCTCCGCATCGGCGCCGTCGCTGGAGTACGGCTCGTAGGGCAGGTAGGGACCCCCGGCGACGGACTGTTTGATCATCGTGTTGCGGTGGAAGACGTTCTGCGGGCCGGACGCGCCGGACCACTTGATCGCCTTTGCCGCCGCCGCCCACCAGATCGGAAACCAGGTGCCGTCCTCCAGTTCGCCGCCCTCGCCGCCGCAGTTGGCGGTGCAACTGCCGGACCGGTGCTCGTACGGGACACGGACGGTGTTGCCCTCGAACAGGTTGTAGCGTTCCCAGCCGCCGTGCAGGTTGAGGTCGGAATCCAGGTCGTTGCCGAACGCCACGTTGCCGCTGGCCGACCACTGGAACGTGAAGTGCCGCAGGTTCCGGCTGGTGTTGTAGGCCCAGAGCGAGTCCCAGACCCGGCTGCCGCGCAGGTAGCCGTTGCCGCCCTTGCCCTTGTTCCACGCCCCGTCGAACGTGTTGTGCTCGATCTGGAGGTTGCGGGCGACCTCGGTGACGATCGGGTGCGAGCCGGTCATCGACCCGGCCAACCCACGCGCCCAACTGTTCGCGGCCCACTTGAAGGCGATGCCGTGTATGGCGTACTCGGGGGCCAGGTTGCCGTAGTTGTGCACGGCGTCGGTCGGGCTCGGCTGGTAGACGCCACCGAGCAGCTTGGGCAGGCCGGACATCTCCTGGGAGAACGCGAAGTTCTCGAAGCCGACGCCCTCCACCGCACGCAGCGGGGTGATCTTGCTGGTGTAGACGTTGCCGGCGATCGGCGCGGAGCCGTCCGAGGTGGAGTCGACCGGTGCGTCGTACTCCAGCGGGCGGTCCAGGGTGACGGTCTTCGCCGACGTGTTCACGGCGGTCGCCCGGAACATCTGCTGGCGCATGTGCAGGTTCTCGCGGGTGCCCGGGTCGTCCGGCGCGAGCCCCTGCTGCTCGTAGAATCGCAGGCTGTTGGCGACCCCGACCCAGACGTAGCCGCCGACCCGGAAGCCGTCCATCTTCGCCTTGGCGTCGAGCCGGATCACGTTCTGCCCGGCGCGGGCCGAGAATCCGGGGTCGGTGGAGGCCGATCCCAGTTTCTGGCCGGAGGCCCAGTGCTGGTTGATCGAGCCCTCGAACAGGTCCTTACGGTTGGCGGGGGCGGCGGACCACTCGTCGGCGTACCGTTCGGCGACCTCGCGGGTCTGCACCTTGAACAACGCCCGGCCCGGCCAGATCCAGCCCCCGGTGCCGGTGTCCGGTGCCGAGCCGAACGTCATGGTGTCCTGGTTCCACCGGCTGCCGTCGGCGGTCAGCGTGTCGTACCGGGTGTTGACGTCCGGCCGGAACACCACCCGGGTCCCGCCGCTGCCCGCGCCCTGGCCCCGCAGCACCAGGAAGTTCGCGTCGACGTAGATCTGCCGGGAGATGTCGATCCGCCCGGCCGGCAGCGCGATCAGCGAGAGCCGGCGGGCGTTGCCGGACGGCGAGCAGTTGGCCTTGATCCGGTCGATGGCCGACTGGAGGCCCACGCTGTCGTCCACCGAGTCGTCCGCACGGACCCCGAACTCACCGGCCAGCCGGGCCGGGTCGATCGTGCAGGCGCCGCCGGCCAGATCTCCGTCGGTCGGCAACGACTGGCCGCCGAGATAGCCGACCCGGGACCAGTCGGGCATCCCGGCGACCCCGCCGATCCGGTTGCCGGCGGTCAGCTCGGCATCCCCCGCGACGCCCGCCACCAGCGACGCCGCCCCGCCTGTCGACGGCGGCACCCCCGCCGGCCGGGCCGCTGCCTGCGCCGACGACGGCGGGGGCACGGCGACCGTCGAGATGAGCAACAGCCCCAGCAGTACGCGGGCAGCGCGGACCATGAGCGTCTCCCTGTTCCGGGTGGATCAGTACCGGTAGTAGTGCGCGTCCTTACGGCCACCGGAGGCGGTCGTGCCCTCGGCGGCGATGCCGATCCCGGTGACGCCGTTGTAGAACGTCTCGTACTTCCGGTTCGGGCCGATCACCAGGAAGGTGTCGGTGCTGGTGTTGAAGTGCCCGACGACCGAGATCAGGGTGGCCTCGCTGCCGGTCGGCACCGGCCCCCACCAGCAGTCGGCTCCCGGGTCGAGGACCGGGCCCAGGGGCAGGGTCTGGTTGTTGAGCGCCAGGTACTCGAGGTGCACCCGGTAGTTGCCCCAGGGGCAGAGCTGCACCCACCCGTCGCGGATGGTGGAGGCCGAGGCGGGCGTCGTGGGCGCCACGACCAGCGCGACCGCGCCGATCGACGCGACGACCGTCGCCAACACCCGCCGGAGCTCGAAACGCTTCGATGTCATGCCAGGCAGGGTAGGTCGCCCCAGTGGACAGACAGTGAATCCCCGATTCAGTACGCCACACCGCCTGATCACCCGGCACTATCGGTGACGGAGAAGCCGAGAGTGGTCGTGGCGTGCCGCACCTCACGACCGGGCCGTGAGCTGACCCCTCCGGCCCGCGCTGAGGTCACCACTGCGAACCGGCGCGTCATCAGCCGAACACACCCGGTGATGTTCTTCGATAGTGTCGCTACATGGCCCACAGTCGTGAACAAGCCCCTAGGCAACGATCGATCCCCGCAACGCACTCGCACCGGCCGCCCGGCGGGCACGGTGGCCGGCGGTGACGGGTCCAGATCCTGCATCAGGGCCGTCCCCGTCGGCTCGGCCCGCGTGCACCGGCCGTGTCCACTGAGGTCATCGCGGTACTGCGTCTCGCGCCACTGGCGCTGGGCTGGCCGAGCGTGTATCGGTTCGTCAGACGCGACATCGACGAGATCATCGAGGTCTTCGACCGGACGGTAGGGCCGATCATCGACGCGAGCATCACCGGCGAAGGCCGACAACGGGAGATCTCGCGGATCCTGCTAAGCACCAGCGTCAAGGTGTGTCTGGGCATGTCGGGCTACGCGCAAGCCGTGGGCATCGCATTCCAGGCCGACCGGGCCGTGCTGGGAAGCTCCTTCACCCGGGTGTACGACGACCTGTTCGACAACTTCCACGTCCCCGACCTGGACGAGCGGTTGACGGTCCTGTTCGACGGCGGGTCCTTCCAGCCGCAGTCGGATGCCGAGATAATGCTGTTGGGGCTCTACCGCGCCATCGAGACGGTGCTGCGGCACGAGGATTCCGTACCGGTCCATGCGGCACTTCGCCGGATGCACAGGTTCCAGATCCAGTCGCGGCAGCAGCGCGGTTCCGTCGTCTCGGGGCAGGCCCTGCGGCGGATCACCCGCGGCAAGGGCGGACTCGGCACGACAGCGCTCTTCGGGCTGCTCCGGCCGGCGCTGCCACCGCTCGACCAACGGCTGCTCGTGGAACTCGGCGACGTCCTCCAGGTGTTGGACGACTACCACGATGTGGCGCTGGACCGCGCCACCGGCGTGACCACCGAGGTGACGCTGGGATCGATCACCCTGTTCGAGACCGGCCGACGAATCGGGCACCTACGCCGGGAGTTCCGCCACCGGTACCCCGAGGGCAGCCGTGACCGACTGTTCGGCATGCTGTTCATGATGCTGGCGGGTGGGCTGGTCCATCACCTGATCGACCGACATCGGCAGCGATCCGGCACCCTCGCCCGCCCGCGTCTACCCGCAGCGGAACCCGACTCCACCGATCGCCGGCCGCATCGGTTGCTCCTCTGGCCGGCGGGGAACATCCGTCCCATGGCGGCAAACCCCCGTGCAGATGACAGCCGCTGACGTACAGGCATTGTCTAGCGGTTTGTCTTCACGTTCGGTGGGTGTGCGATCGCGGCCGGTAGAGTAGGCGGGAGAAAGTCGATCGCTCCTGAACAGTGAACCCGGGAGACGAGCGGGCCGCGTGGTCGCCGTGGCGAGGAGCACGGCGGCAGCAGCGCGGTGGGGTGCCGGTGAGAGGCGGCAGGCGGTGGGGACAGCAGAGGGAATGCTGGCCGATTCGGGCAGCGTACGGCCGGGCGTCCTGATACCCCCGGCACCACTGGGCTGGCCAACTGCGTTGTTGCGGCGACTCGCCGTCGGCTCTCACCGGTCGTCCTTTGCACACGCCCGCAATGTGACACTGGGCTGGCTGGTGGCCGCCGTGCTTGCTGTGATCACCGATCGTCTGCTGGTCGAACACGTTCTGGCTACCTGGACCGCTGTCGCGCTGATCGGGTACACGCTCACGCGTGCTGCCGCACTGGTGCTCTTCGAACGGCGGCAACAAGCCTTCGAGTGGAGTTGGCTCGACGCGCAGTCACAACTGCTGCGGCGACACCCCTTCGAGGTGGTCGCGCTCCGGGTACAGGTAACCGTCGAGGAGAGCCGGTCCGCCGTCCGCACGGTGGATCTGACCAACCCCGCCGACGTGGCCTGGTTGCTGAACCAACAGGCCGACCTCGGTGCCGGCGTCTCACCCCAGGCGCGAATCGAATTCGGCTACTGGGGCAACGACGGTGCCGGGCGCGGCAGCGACAGCGTGCGGAGACGTCTGACCGACCTGCAGATCCGCCCGGTGGACATACCCATCACCTGGGCACGCATACGTTTTCCGCAGGCCCGCTACGTCGCGGTGGTGGACGACGCCGGGTCTGGCGACCGGTGGCCCGGCCGGGTGGCGCACTGGTCCCTCAGCGGGCCGGTGCAACTCACCACGGCGCGGGCGACGTGATCCCCGGCCCGCCCGACAGTCATCCGCGAGCTGCCGGCTCCGCCTCCGGCGCTTCCACCGGCCCCGGTCCGGGCCGGCCCAGACGGTCCTGAAGCAGCGCGTGCCGGAACTGGTAGAGCGGCCCCACCTGGCGTAGCACGCCGAGCTTGTGCGCGTCCGCAAGAAACGTCATCAACCGTAGCGGCGTTTTGCCACGCCACGCCAGCCAGATCCGCGCCAACACGAGCTGAGCCCACGCGCTGGTGGCGTAGACCATCATCCCGAGGCCGGCAGCCCCGAGCAGCAGCCCCACCGAGGCACCGAGAAGTCCCTCCGTCGCCGGGGTCAGGTGATAGATCAGGCCGTACTGTTCGGCCCCGACGACGCCCCCCATGAAGCCACCGACCAACGCACCGGCCGTCGCCCCCAGGACGGTCCCGTACAGGACGGTGCTGCGGTCACCGCGCAACACGTTGCCCGGACTGGCCGGTTCCTTCGTCTCGGTCGGCTCGGTGAACCGTCGCACCATTCCGAACACCAGGCCGAAGAACAAACCGATCAACACCCCGTAACCGGCGCTGAACAGCAGACCGACGATCAGACCACCGACCAGGGCGCCCACCACGCCGAAGCCGATGTCCCGAACCAGAAACTCCGGAGCCAGATCCGCGCGGCGAAGCATCCGGGGCACGAACCGACGTGGCCGCTTGTCCCGCAACCTTCCCAGCGGGAGCGCGGCGAAGAAGCCAACTCCCAGGCCGAAGGCCGCCCCCAGGTAGGGCCGGCCGAACAACGCGAACATCACCCAACCCAGTAAGCCACACCCCAGCGTGCCCACCGTCACCCGCACGACCTGCGGGACCGGACGGGGCACCGCCCGGGTCAACTGCCACCAGGCGAGGTCACGGGTCCCCAGGGTCTGGAGATGCATGGCCAGGAAGACCAACGCCTGCTGGGCGACCGCAGGATCCCACCGACGGGAGGCCCGGGTCGGATTCGGCACGCCACGGTGCGGGCGGGCACGGAACACCGTGGGGATGAACCGATCCAGGAAATACTCCTCGACGTCACGCTGCCGGGGAAAACGGTCCCTGTCGAGCAGCTCACCCGGTGACACGTCCTCAGCTCCATAGACGGTCCGTGCAAGCGCGAGCATCAGCGGGTTGGTCAGTGTCTGTGCCAGCTCGTTCGACGGATGGGCCACCAGGTCGGCCAGGACCGGCTCCCACTCCTCCAACCGGGCGTCGGCGCTGGCGTCAAGCAGGAAGTTCGCAGCCGCCTGAGGTTCAAGCGGCCGAAGACGGACGACCAGCACACCCATGAGCAAGTTCTGTTCGTTGGCCGCCAGGAATTCCTTCGTACGGCAAGTCAACACGAAAGGCTCGCCGGACCAGTCGCTGTCGAGCGCGTGCAGTGCCACGGACCGAAGCGCTGGTGCCATCTCGTCCAGGCCATCCAGGATCGGCAACACCATGCGCTGGGTGACGATCTCACGGACCGCGGTGGCGCCGAACCGGACCTCGCTACCCAGGAACGGATAGTCCTCCACCAGTCGCCGGACCAGCCAGTCGTCGAGGTTCTCCGCCGGGTCCCAGGAGGCGATCTGCAACAGCAGCGGCACTCGCCCGGTTGCTTCCTTAAGCAGGTCGAGGGCAAGAATGACGCACAGACCCGTCTTACCCGAACCTGGTTCGCCGATGACCACCATTTTGCGGGGCTGCCCGACGAATTCATCGATCAGCCGCGGTAGCTCCCCGGTGGACGGCAGCGGTACCCGGGCTCTCGGCCGTTCCGTCACCTCCCAACGGACCGGCATCTGACGCGTCTCCTGAAGCTGACGCCGACGAGCCTCCTCATCCCACTGCTTGCGCACCTCGATGGCGAGCACCTGCACGGCCTGGTCGACCTGCTCCTCGGTGCTCGGCGTGCCGGTTCCCGGCGGGGCGACCTTCAACAGCGGCAGCAGCGCGGCCACCGTCGACACGATCGTCAGCACTGTCGTCAGGTTGGAAACACCGAACCGCATCCACACGCCTGCGGTGACGGTGCCCAATACAAACCAGAGGAGTAGTGGATACGCCGCCCTACGTCGCCACATGTTCGCCATCGAACCCCGTCGACCTACCCTTCACCCCGCACCGACGCCGCGTGCATCCCCACGCCCACGAAGCGTGCCACGCCCATCGCAGGCAGTAAAGCGGGGGCAGTGTCTGCCACGGTGAGCGGTGCGGTCCTCAAGGTCACAACGGGAGATCCAGGCGATTCGATCTCAGGGACCCGTCAGGACTCCTCTCTACCTCCGAGCTGACGCTGCGCCCGTTCGGCGACCTCACTGGAGACCCTGCCCATCACCGATCTGGCCCGGCCGAAGGCGCCCACACCGAAACGGCTGGCGGCACCGATGCCCTCCGCACCGGTCTCCAGCACCTTGTCCTTGACCCCTACGCCCGTGTCGAGGACCTTGTCACGCACCCCGGTCCCCGATTCGAGGACCTTGTCACGCACCTCCACCGCCGCGTCCCGCCATCGCCTCGCACTCCACGACCGATGGTCGCGATCGATGCCGAGCCGGCCGTGGAACTCGACGACGGCGGTCCCGACGTGGTTGGTCGAATGCACGACGGCGCGGGAAGTGGCCGGATTGAGCAGCACCTTCGCGTTGGCCGTCCCGGCGGCCGCGTCCATCCGGGCCAGCAGACGCTCGGTGCTGCGCGAAATGAGATCAAGGCGATGACGTCGGGCGATCCGGACAGCGACCCGATGCTCCTCCAGGTCTTCCGGCGACGCATCCAGCACCCGGTCGAGTTCGAGCACGGCGACCGCGTCCTGGAGCTGGAAGCAGCGGGCCAGCACGGCGAGCCACTCCTGCACCTTGATCTCGGCTTCCCTGGACGTCCTGGCCAGGTCACCAATCTTGGTCTGGGTCTCCATTTTCTCGGCGATGGCGTCGAGCTGCCGCAGCGCGTACGCCTGGGTCCGGGCCAGTGGCACCGGCGTGGCCTGCACCTTCGACCAGGTGACCTCGGAAACCCTGCCCACCTGCTCGCGGATCGTCAGCGCCTCGTCGATGACGAGTTCCACCCCGATCATGTCCGCCACCACCGCATCGGTCTGGGCACGGAGCACTGCGTCGACCTTGGCGTCGATCACAGCGAGGTATTCGGTGATCTCGTCCATGGCCTGTTGCATCGCAAGTTGCGTCATCAGCCCGGCGGCGCCGGTCAGGACCGCCGGATTGGTCAGCAGTGTGCCGGGGTTCTTGTGCACTATCTCCAACAGACCGGTGATCTTGCCACGGTCGGTCAGCACGGCACGGCTGAGGCCGTCCCCCGAGCCCTTCATCAGGTCGTACTTCTTCATCGCCTGCGCCGATGCCGCGGTCAACTGGACCCAGCGACCGGAGTGCTCCGCGATCTCGGAGCCGCTCTTGGCGATCGTCGATCCGGTACGCAGGGTGGAGCTGAGCCTTTTGAGCCCGAGGTCTTTCGACGGCAGCCGTTCAGCGGTAAGGAAGCGATCGACAGTCGCCGGATGCCCGATGACCGCCAGACCATCGCCGTCACTGATCAGCTGAATCTCGTTCTCCAACGTCCACTCCTCGCGGCCCTGGCACGAATTCGTCCCACGCTACCGGCGACGTCGCCACCCTCACCATGGGCCGCTCGTCCCAATGGTCTCGGGGTCGGTGGATGCCGTGCAGTAGGTGGAACCGGTGGCCGGACGGCTCATTCCGTTCGCGGCCTACCGAACGATCCGGTGAACAGCGCATTGACCGCAGAACAGCGGGAACACGGGTCGGCAATTGCTCCCGGCGGCGTCGGTCGCGGGCTACGACTCCCTATCCGAGACTCAGACCGTGCCGTTCCAGTGCATCCTGGATGATCCCGAGCGCCTTCGGTCCCATGCCGTGCAGCTTGGCCAGCTCGGCGCGCGGCACTCCCACGAGGTCACGCAGCGTCGGATAGCCGGCGTCACGCAGGGCCCGAGAGGCGGGCGCACCGATCTTCGGCAGGGTGTCGAGGTCGGCGCTCACAGCACTGATCGTAAGCACACCCGGGCAGCGGCGCGGTCCCGCGTACCCCGGGCCTCATCCGCCAGCACGACGACTCCTTCCTGCCCGCATCGCCCGCAGACTGACACGGCTCGGTCCTGTTCCGGCACCTGGTCCAGCGCCTCGCCGACACCGCCCTCACCGGACAACCTCCAGCCTGGCTCACCCCACCCCCCACCTCCGGCAGAGCCACCAGGCACCAGGTGCATCGGGCACGCAGCGGGCAGGGCTGGCTGAACGCCTAGGCTCGGCCCATGGAAGGCATCGAGGCTGGGGCCATGTTCCTGTGTGGCGCGCTGAGTTGCCTATTCGTCTGCCTCATGCTGTGCGCCGTCGCTGCGACATGGGCTACCCGGCCCGAACGTAGACGCTGAACCCCCATCCACGATGCCCGGCGGACCTGCACCACCCTCCTGGCCGACCTCGACCTGCCTCGACGGGGCGTCATGCGGATCCCCCGGCACGGCCGCTTCGCGGTGCCGATGGAGATCTACACCCAGGTCTCGTCCACCGCGACCCGGGACGCCCTCAAGCGCCTCGGCGCATCGCTCACCCCGTAGCCGGGCTACTGTGCTTCGCTGCGGTACGACAGCAGAAAGGCCACCTCCCGAACTCGGGAAGCGGCCTCTGACCTGCGGAACTGAGAGTGGGCGATGCTGGTATCGAACCAGCGACCTCTTCGGTGTGAACGAAGCGCTCTCCCACTGAGCTAATCGCCCTCAGCGCCGTTGACTCTACCCGATCGTGGGGCGGAGCCAAAAACCCGGGGTGCCCGTTCAGGTCGTGGCGAGGTAGCGCAGCAGTTGGGCGACCAGGTCGATGCCGAGGCTGTACTTGAGCGAGAGCCAGAGCACCACGGCGACGAAGACCAGGCCGACGGAGCCGAGCAGGAACCGCACCGGCAGCGACCTGGTGGTGGCCCACCGGGTCCAGGCGTGGACGTGGCGGCGGGTGAAGCCGAGCAGTCGGCGGGCCCAGTGGAACTCGACGGCCCAGATGGCGAGGCCGGCGATGACGATCAGCCAGCCGGGGCCGGGCAGCGGGATGAGGGCGATGCCGACGGTCACCACGAGCGCCCCGGCGACGGCGATGAATATCTTGAGGGCGACCCGGCCGGTGGGGTTGGCCCGGATCAGCTCGAGGGTGGTGCGCAGCCGCCAGCGCCAGCCGGTGGGGCGGGCGGCCAGGGCGGTACGGCCCGACCGGCCCGCGCCGCCCCGGGCCCGCCCGTTGGCGGCCGGTCGGGACCGGCCTCGGGCGGCGCGGGAGGCGCCGGCGGTGCGCCCGGTGTCGGAGGTCGTCCGACCGTCTCGGTCCGATGGTGTGATCGGCACCCTGTCACCCCGCCTTTTGGCTGCTCGGGCCCCTACTTTCGGTGACTCGGCCGTACTCACCGCATCCACTGAGGAACGCTTCGTGGCCATTTCACCCCCCAGTGTCGTCCTGGACCGTCACTTGCGCAGACCACTGGACGTTACCGGAGTAAGTCGACGACTGAACCACCCGACTTCGGACGGGCTCCCGACTGGGCAGAACCGGAAATCCTACAAGAATTCTCACATTCTCACGGCGATTCGGACCCCCTTCCCACCACTGGGTGAAGTCAGCGTATGGCGGAGCGTAGCCAGCAGTAGCACCTGAGTATGGGAAAAGCGGGACACGCGCGTTCCGCAGCGGTGCCGGGGGGAGAACGTCCATGAGTGTCATCCGACCGACGACCGTAGAGGTCGAGACGTCGCTAAGGCTCGTCGCGCCTGACGCCACCGCATTGCCGGTGCGTGCCAGCCTGCGTTACGACCCTGCTGATCCGTATGCGGTCCATGTCCTGTTCCACGCCGAATCGGCCGGGGGCGAGGCGGTGAGCTGGTCCTTCGCCCGCGAACTGCTGGTCACCGGCCTCGACGAGCCGGCCGGCATCGGCGACGTCCGGGTCTGGCCCTGGGCCACCCCGCGCGGCGACTTCGTCGCGCTGGCCCTGTCGTCGCCCGACGGTAACGCCCTGTTCGAGGTCCCGCGCAGTGTGCTGGTGCGCTTCCTGCGCCGGACCTACGTCGTCGTCCCGCGCGGCCGGGAGGCCGAGCACCTGGACGTCGACACGGCGGTGACCCGGCTGCTCGCCGGCCGCTGACCGACCCGTACCGGAGCCGCGCGGATCTGCCGAGTCCGCGCGGCTCCGGCCGTCCACTTCCAGTCCGCACCATTCCGACCCCCACCGCCGGTACGGACCGACCGTTGGGCACCCGGGCGCGACCCAGCCCGCCGGTACGCGACCCGACCGCCGGCCCCGGGCGCCACCCAGCCCGCCGGTACGCGACCCGACCGTCGGGCACCCGGCCCGACCCAGCCCGCCGGCCCGACCGCCGGACCCCCAGGCCCGGCCGCCCACCGCCGGACCCCGGGCCCGGCCGGCCACCCGTCGGGTACGCCGGTCAGCCGTGGGTGGTGATGCCGCCGTCCACCGGGATCACCGCGCCGGTCAGGTACGCCCCGGCCCGCGACGACAGGTAGATCGCCGTGCCGGCCATGTCCTCGGGGCGGCCGATCCGACCGAGCGGCACCTGCTGGGCGATTGCCGCCCGCGACGCCGGGTCGTCCAGGGCGAAGGCCATCATCTTGCTGTCGAACGGGCCCGGGGCGATCGCGTTGACCGTGATCCGCTCGGCGGCGAGCTGGTGGGCCAGGCTGCGGGTGAGCATGTGCACGGCTGCTTTCGTCGCGGAGTACGCGTACACCTCCATGGCCGGCACCCGGAGGCCGTCGATGGAGCCGATGTTGATCACGCGGGCTGGGTCGTCGTCGTCGGCTGCCGCGCGCAGCAGCGGCAGCAGTGCGGTGGTGAGCCGGAAAACCGCCTTCACGTTGACCGACCAGAGCTTGTCGAACGCGGCGTCCGGGTACGACTCCAGCGGCGCACCCCAGGTCGCGCCCGCGTTGTTGACCAGCACGTCGAGCCGGTCGTACCGTTCGCCGACGGCGGTGGCGAGGGCCTCGGCGCCCGCGTCGTCGCTGAGGTCGGCGGGGATCGCCTCGCAGCGCCCCTCGGCGGACAGTTCCTTGGCCACCGCCTCGCACACGTCTGCCTTGCGGGACGAGATGACCACGGTGGCCCCGGCCCGGACGAAGCCCCGGGCGATCATCAGCCCGATCCCCCGGGAGCCGCCGGTGACCAGGACCGTCTTGCCGTCGACCGAGAACAGATCCGTCATGAGCACCCCATCGCACGTCGCGGTCCTTACCGATCGGTAACGTAGTCCGGTCCCGGCGGGCGGACAACCCCGCGACGGTCGACCGGGCCACCCGGGAGCGCGACCGGGTCCCGTCGCCGGGATGCGACCCCGGCCGTCCCCGGTTACGGTCGAAGACGATGGTCCCTTCCGGTCAGCTTCCCCCGGCAACCCGTCCCGACCTGCCCAGCCCCGAGATCGACATCCTGGAGCTGGGCGACCTCACCCCCGGCGCCGGCCAACCCCGGCCGGTCCTGCTCGACGACGATCTGCTCATCCTGGTCACCGGTGGGCACGGCATCGTCGAGCTGGACTTCCACGCGCTGCCCTGCCGGCCCGGCACCCTGCTGCGGGCCACGCCCGGCCAGGTGTTGCGCTGTCCCGCGCGGCTCGACGCGATCGTGCTGCGCTGGCACGCCGACGCCCTGCACGGGCTGGACGTCGACCCCGCCGCGGTGCCGCACCACCACCAGCTGACCGGTGAGGACGAGGACGCCGTCATCAACGAGGTCTCCCAACTCGTGGTGGACCACCGGCGGCACCGGGACGACCCGGCCGTCCGCGCCCTGCTCCGGCACCAGCTCGCCGTCCTGCTCATCCGGCTGGCCCTGCTGCCCGCTGCCCGCGACTCCGAACGGGCACCCGACGACACCGATCCGCAGCGGACCGAGGCGGCCACGTTCCGCCGGTTCTGCCGGGAGGTGGAGGCGGGTTACCCGTACACCCGCCGGGTGGAGGACTATGCGGCCCGCCTGGGCTGCTCGGTGCGTACCCTGACCAGGGCCTGTCTGGCGGTGACCGGGCGCAGCGCCAAGCAGGTGGTCGACGAGCGGGTCGCGCTCCAGGCCCGCCGGCTGCTCGCCGCCACCGACGAGCCGGTGGCCCGGATCGGTCGCCAGCTCGGCTTCCCCGAGCCGACGAACTTCGGCCGGTTCTTCACCCGGGAGGTGGGGGTGAGCCCGGGTGCGTTCCGGGCCGCCCGGGGGCGGTCACCGCAGCGGATCGTCGCGCCACGTCGACCCGGCGGCCCCTGCACCCCCGCCGGACGGGCATGATGGCAGGGTGCAGATCTCCGCGCGCGGCGACTATGCGGTTCGAGCGGCCCTGAGCCTGGCCACCGCCTACCCCTCCCTGCTCTCCACCCAGGCGATCGCCAGCGAGCAGGACATGCCGCGCAAGTTTCTCGAAGCGGTCCTGGCCGACCTGCGTCGGGCCGGCGTGGTCCGCGCGCAGCGCGGCGCCGAGGGCGGTTACACCCTGGCCCGACCGCCGCGCGAGGTCACCGTCGGGGCGATCCTGCGCGCCGTCGAGGGCCCGTTGGCCGGGGTACGCGGGCTGCGCCCCGAGGAGACCAGGTACGAGGGCTCGGCGGAGAACCTTCCCCGGCTCTGGGTGGCCGTCCGCGCCGCCGTCCGACAGGTGCTCGACGAGGTGAGCCTCGCCGAGGTGGTCAGCGGCCGGCTCCCGACGCACGTGCGGAGGCTGACCACCCTGCCCGACGCGTGGGAGCCGCGCTGAGTCACCGCGTCCGTCCAGCTCGGACCGGAGCAGGTTTCGGATTTGGTGGATGCGGGCATCTACCGGGTCGAGACGGCAACGACGACAGGGAACGCGAAGGGAGCGCCACGATGGGCCTGATGTTCCGTAAGCGCAAGAAGTACGGGCCGATCATCCTGAACTTCACCGAGAACGGCTTCTCGTCGTGGAGCATCAAGATCGGCCGCTGGTCCTGGAACTCCAAGGCCAAGGCGCACCGCGTCGACCTGCCGGGGCCGCTGTCCTGGAAGCAGGACAAATCCCGGGCGTGACGTCCTTCGTCGAACGGGGCACCGGTGGTTCACCGGTGCCCCGTTCGACGTCTGTACCCCGCTGCGGCATCGGTCGGGTTCCGGATTCGCCGGGTCGGCCCCGTCCCCACGGCGCAGAATCGCCGCATGGCACGCGACGACGGGAGCTATGCGCGGGCACGCCGGCACACCCTGGCGGCCTGCGCCCTGCTGTTGGTCAGCTACTTCCTGATCCCGTTGGAGCCTGATCCGAACGGCCTGCGGCTGACCCTGCGCGCGGTGGGCACCCTGCTGCTGATCGCCGTGGTCACCTTTCTGGTGACCCGCCAGGTGGGTCGTCAGCTCGGTGCCGCTGCCCCGGTCGGCGAGGACGAGGTCCGGTCGTTGAGCCGCCTGGTGGTGGCGTTGGTCGCCGGGCTGCTCGCCTTCGCGGTGGCCGACTACGTCGTGGCGGGCAGCGGGCCGGACCAGTTCTCCGGGCTGCACACCCGGCTGGACGCGCTCTACTTCGCCCTGACCACCCTCACCACCGTCGGCTACGGCGACGTACACGCCCAGGGGCAGCTCGCCAAGGCGATCGTCTGCGTGCAGATGGTGTTCAGCATCGGGGTGATCGCCACCGGGGCGTCCATCGTGGTCAGGCAGTTGACCGGGAGGCCGGGGCGGGGACCGCGCTGATCAGCACGTCCCCGCCGAGCCGCCCGTGCTCCGGGTCCCGGCTGACCGCACCGGTGTCGAGCAGCTCGGTGAGCGCGCGCCCGGCGTCCACCGCCCGGTACGCCGTCGCGGTCAGCGCGTGCCGCCGCAGCTCGGTCACCGTACGCGGACCCTGCCGGGTCAACTCGGCGAGCAGTTCGCCGCACAACGGACCGGCCGCCGGTGGCCCGGCGACGTCGAGCAGCCCGCCGGCCGGGTCGCGGTAGCGGATCGCAGCGCCCCCGCCGGTCACCATGGACCCGTCGGCGCCCCTGGACCCGTCGCCCGCACCGGGCCCGTGGGTTGCCCTGGACCCGTCGGCGGCACCGGACCCGTCGGCGGCCCAGAGGGCGTCCTTGAACGCCTCCAGGCTCTTGTCCAGCCCGGTGCCGAAGGCCACCCGGCGGGCCGGTGACCCGTCGACGGGCACCAGCTCGACCTCGGCGACCAGCGGAAACCCTGCGGCGGTCAGAGCCGGCCGCAGGGCGGTGGTCGTGGCGGCGGTGAGCAGCACCTCGGCCGGTCGGCCGGTGGTCGTGGCGGCCAGCAGCGCCCGGTCCGGCGGCACGCCGTCGACCAGGGTGAGCAGCGGTGCGCCCGCCGCGCCGGCCGCCTTGAGTGCCACCGGCAGCCGGGCCGGGTCGCCGGGCACCACGTGCACGGCCACGTCACCGGGCAGGCCGGCCTCGACGACGCCGAGCCGGGCGGGCAGTTCGGGGCCGCCGTCGGCGAGCACCAGCACGGTGAGCCGCCGGCCCCGGAGCCGGTCCGCGTGGCCGGCCACCACCCGCAGGGCCGCCTCGGCGCTGCCGGGGTCACCGGCGTACGCCAGCGCGAGGGTGGCCCGCCGGGAACGGTGCAGCGCCCCCGGCAGCCAGTGGTCGAGCTGGCGGACGAGCAGCTCCCGCAGGACGGCGTCGATCGACATGCTGTCGTTCTACCCTACGGCCGTTCAGACCGGGACGGAGATCCCCACCCCGCCCCGGGTCTGGCCGCCGTAGCGGGCCCGTTCGCGGTCGAGGTCGAGCCGGCCGATCCGCTTGCGGGCGGCGAGGGTGTCCTCGTCGAGCTGGTCGGCCGGGACGATCCAGACGATCTCGAACTCCAACCCGTCGGGGTCGCGGCCGTAGAGGCTCTTGGTGGTGCCGTGGTCGGAGGTGCCGACCAGGGCGTCGGCGGCGGCCAGCCGCTGTGCGGTCGCGGCCAGCTCGTCGAGGGTGTCCAGCTCCCAGGCCAGGTGGTAGAGGCCGACGGTGGCCCGGCCGGCCTGCGAGCGGCCGGCGTTCGCGCCGATCTCGAACAGGCCGAGGTCGTGGTCGTTGGTCGAGTCGGGGGCCTGGAGGAAGGCCGCGCCCCGGAACCCGTCCGGGGTCATCGGCACCGGGCGGAAGCCCAGCACGTCGCGGTAGAAGTCGATGCTGCGACGCAGGTCGGAGACGTAGAGCACGGCGTGGTTGAGGCGGTGGATTCCCATGCCACCCACGGTAGCTCGTTTTGGTTGAGCGTTCAACTATTACGGCTATGATGACGGTCATGACCCGCTGGCTGGACCACGACGAGCAGCAGACCTGGCGTGCCTTCCTGACCGCCTCCCGGGCGCTGAGCGACACCCTCGACCGCGAGCTGCAACGCGACGCCGGGATGCCGCACGCCTACTACGAGATCCTGGTCCGGCTCTCCGAGGTGCCCGACCGACGGCTGCGGATGAGCGAGCTGGCCGACCTCACCGGCTCGTCACGCAGCCGACTCTCGCACGCCGTCGCCCGGTTGGAGACCGCCGGCTGGGTCCGCCGCGACGAGTGCCCCACCGACCGGCGCGGCCAGATCGCCGTCCTCACCGACGACGGTTTCGCGGCCCTCGCCGCCGCCGCGCCCGGCCACGTCGAGGGGGTACGCCGGCACCTGTTCGACGCGCTCAGCCCCGCCCAGGTGGACCAGCTGCGCCGGATCAGCGAGACGTTGGTCGCCCACCTGACCGGTTCTTGACCAAGTTGCCGACCGGCAAGGGTTGTACTAACGGTTGCCGGCCAAGCACGATGGGGCGTGTCTTCCGGCTTCGGTGAACTGACCCTCCAGGCGCAGCACCTGGTGTCCGCCGGCGACCTGGCCGGCGCCCAGCGTCTGCTGGCCGACGCGCTGACCGACGCGGACCCCCGCCCCGACCACGCCTCCCCCGAGCTGGCCGAGGCCGCCGGCCTCCAGGCCCGGCTGCTGGTCACCCTCGGCGAACCACACTCGGCACGCGGCTGGGCCGCCTTCGCGTACGCGGCGTCGAGCCGGTTGTACGGCATCTCCGACCAGCGGACCATCTCCACGGCGGCCACCCTGGCGGCGGTCCTGCACCGGGTCGGCAGCGACGCCCGCGCCGCCCGGCTCTATTCCGAGGTGATCCTGGAGCTGACCGCCTGGGACGGCCCCGAGTCGCTGCGGGTGCTCGCCGCGCACGCCGACCTGGCCACCGTGGAGTACGCCCGGGGCCAGTGCGCCCAGGCCCGCGAACGCCTCCAGGACGCATGGGAGCTGCACCGCGAGGTCTACGGCGACGGGCACGCCAGCGGGATCAAGATGCTCGCCCGGCTCGGTGCGATGCAACGCGACTGCGGCCGTTTCGACGAGGCGCACGACAACCTCGCTCTCGCCCGCGAGCTGGCCCGCCAGCACCTGGCCGCCGACGACCCGCTGGCCCGGCAGGTCGCCGCGCTGGCCCGGGCGGCTGCCGACCCGGATCACGTCTGCGACGACGAGCCCACCCCGGAACGCGACGCGCCGGTGGTGCCGGCCGCCCGTACCCCACCACCCGCCGAAGGGCCGCCCGACCTGTCGGCCTGGTCGGCCGGGGTGGTGCCCACCGACGAGGCGTACCCGCCGACGGTGCCCGGCCAGCGGCTACCCCCCGACGACACCGGCTACCCGCAGGGCACCGGGCGGCCCACCGCTTTCGGTCACCCGGCGGGCTTCGACCCCCCCGACCAGCCGACCGGCGCCGGCTACCCCACCCGTGACGGCACCGGACACCCCGGCGGCACCGGCTATCCGGCCACGTCGGACCATCAGGCGGCATCGGGTTATCCGACGACGCCTGGCTATCCGGCGGCACCCGGCTATCCGGCGACATCGGACCATCAGGCGGCGTCGGGCTATCCGACGACGTCTGACTATCCGGCGGCACCCGGCTATCCGGCGGCATCGGGAACCTCGGCCGGGTCGGGCTATTCGGCGACGTCGGACCATTCGGCTGGCTCTGGCTATTCGGCCAGGTCAGGCTGGGGCGGGGACGACGGTCACTGGCCGCCCGAGTCGGCCACCACGACGGCCGGGTCCGGGGCGACCGGCGACCGGCGGGAATCCCCCTACGCCCCGCCGCCGGGCCACCCCGGGCAGGAGGCCGCCGGGGTGCGCCGGGTGGTGCCGGCGGAGCCGCCGGTGGACCCGTCCCGGCTGCTGCCCGTGCTGGTGCCGCGCCGGCACGCCCCGCCCCCACGCCGCCCGGGTGCCGTACCGCTGGTGGCGGTCGGGGTCGCGGTGGTGCTGCTGGGCGCGGTCGCGGTGATCGCCGGGGTGTCCCAGGTGGGCAGTTCCGACGACCCGCCGCCCGTCGCACCGAGCGGGGCAACGCCGACCGCCGCGACGCCGAACGCCGTCCCACCCGCCTCGCCGGGGACCCCACCAGGCAAGGTGACGCTGCGCGACCGACCCGACGGCATCACCCTGACCTGGACGTACCCGGCCGGGAGCGAGGGGCCGGTGATCCTCTCCGCCGCGAAGGCCGGGCAGGATCCCCGCCCGTTCCAGACCCTCCCGCCCGGCACCGACAACTTCGTCGTACACGGCCTGGACCGCACCACCAACTACTGCTTCACCGTCGCCGTGGTCTGGTCCACCGACGTCGTGGCCCGCGCCAAACGCATCTGCACCACCCGCCGCTAACCCCTCCCCCCTCTCCCCTCCTCCCCTCCCCCTCGCCCCCGCCCTCGCCCTCGCCCTCGCCGGAGTTGATCAAGAGCTTTACGTCACCCAACCCTCGATCTTTGACGCAAACCTCTTGATCACCCAGGCACTCGGTTGGACGCGACGGTGATCAAGAGGTTTGCGTCACCCACAACGAAAATCCTGACGCAAACCTCTTGATCAACTCGGGTGGGGGGTGGGGTGGGGGTGGGGTGGGGGTGGGTTAGTCGGGGTCTGGGAGGACTGGGAGGTGGAGCCGGACTGTCAGGCCGGGTTTCGCGTCGGTGAGGTCGACCGTGCCGCCACCCCGGCGGACCAGTTCCCGGACGATGGCCAGGCCGAGCCCGGCGCCGCCCGCGTCCCGGGCCCGGCCCTCGTCCAGCCGGGTGAACCGGCGGAACACCCGGTCCCGGTCCGCCACCGGGATGCCCGGCCCGTCGTCGGTCACCGTCACCAGGTGGTACGCCCCGTCCGTCGTCGACTCGACGGCCAGCACGACCCGGGTACGCGCGTGCCGGACGGCGTTGTCGACCAGGTTGCCCAGCACCCGGCGCAGTTCGTCGGGGACGCCAACCGTCCATGCCGGCCCCGACGCCGCAGCGACGAGCACGACCGGCGGCCCGGACGGATCCCCGACACCCGGCGGGACGGTCGCGCTGCCCCCACCCGACAGCACCGATGCGCTGCCCCCACCCGACGGAACAGGCGGAACGCCGACACCAGGCGGAGCAGACGGATCGCCCCCACCCGACGGAACAGGCGGAACGCCGACACCAGCCGGGACGCACCGGCTGACCACATCCGACGGGACAGACGAAGCGCCGGCCCCGGGTGGGGTGGACGGGTCGTCCCCGTCCGGTGGCTCCGTCGCGGGGACGGGCGGTGCGCCCGGCCAGCGGGCGGCGACCTCGGCGAGCAACCCGCCCAGCTCCACCGGCCCCGCCTCGCGGGCGTGACCGGCCCCCGGTGTCGGCTGCTCGTCGAGTCGGGCCAGCAGCAGCAGGTCGTCGACGAGCCGACCCAGCCGTTCGGTGTCGGCGAGCAGGTCGGTGGCGACGACCGGCCAGTCGGTGCGGTCGCCGAGGCGCTGGGCCACCTCCAGCTCGGTACGCATGTTCGTCAGCGGGCTGCGCAGCTCGTGTGCCGCGTCGGCGAGGAACGACCGTTGCCGGGCGCGGGCCGCCTCCAGCCGGTCCAGCATGTCGTTGAGGGTGACCGCCAGCCGGTGGATCTCGTCCTGTGAGGCGGGCACCGGCAGCCGGTCGGCCGCGTCCCGGCCGGTGATCTCGGCTGCCCCGCTGCGCAGCGCCTCGACCGGCCGCAGGGTCGCCCCGACCACCCGCCAGGCGACCACCGCGAGCAGCCCCACCAGCAGCGGGAAGGCGACCAGCAGCACGGTCCGGGCGGCCTGGGTGGCGTGTCGGATGTCGACGGTGGAGCGGCCCACCAGGACGGTCAACGGTTCCCCCGCGGACTGGGCGGGCACCGCCACCACCCGCACCGGCCCCTCCCAGCCGAGCCGTTGGCCGGGCACCACGGTGCGTTGCCGGCCGGTGCCGGTGAGCTGGTCGGGACGGACCATCGGCACCAGCCGGTCGGCGTCGATGGAGGCGGCCCGGATCCGCCCGGCGGAGTCGACCACCTGTACCCGGAGCTGCCCGCCGGCCACCGGCAGCGGGTCGGGCAGGGCGTTCTCGCCGGCCAGCCGGGCGACCGCGTCGGCGGTGCGGAACGCCTCCTCGTCGACGGTGCGTTGCAGCGTCCAGCCGAGCGCGACCAGCAGCACCACCCCGCCGAGGGCCAGCCCCACGGAGAGGCCGGCCACGCCGAGCACCATCAGTCGGGCGCGCAGGCCGAGCACCGGCCAGCGGGGGCGTCTCACGAGGTCAACCGGTAGCCGGCACCCCGGACGGTCTCCAACCGGTCCCGGCCGATCTTGCGGCGGAGGTAGCCGACGTACACCTCGACCGCGTTCGGGGCGGTACGCAGACTGGCGTCCCAGACGTGGTCGAGCAGTTCGGTCTTGGAGATCACCTCGCCGGGGCGGCGGATCAGGTACTCCAGCAGTGCGAACTCCCGGGCGGTGAGCACCACCTCGGTGTCGGCGCGGGTGACCCGGCGGCGGGCCGGGTCCAGTCTCAGGTCCCCGACGGCGAGGACGGTCGGCCGTTCCGGGGCGCCCCGGCGCAGTAGCGCCCGCAGCCGGGCCACCAGCACCACGTACGAGAAGGGTTTGGTCAGGTAGTCGTCGGCCCCGCAGTCCAACCCGTCGGCCTGGTCGTACTCGCCGTCCTTGGCGGAGAGCATCAGCACCGGCAGCCAACACTCGTCGGCGCGCAACCGGCGGACCACCTCGTAGCCGGACAGGCCGGGGAGCATCACGTCGAGGATCATCGCGTCGTATCCGCCGTGCCGGGCGGCGTCCAGCCCGGCCGGCCCGGTGCCCGCCGTGTCCACCACGAACCCCTCGGCGGTCAGGCCGCGCTGCAACGCCGCCGCCAGCCGCGTCTCGTCCTCCACCACCAGCACCCGCATCATCCCAGCGTGCCACCCCGACGCGACCGACCGGAACGCCGTCCTCAGCCGGCTCACAGCACCCGACGGGCAGGATGGTCCCAGGAGGTGCCCCATGTCCGTACTGAAGAACCGTTCCACCCTGCGGTGGCTGGTGCCACTGGCCGCCGCGGTCACCGTCGTGGGCGGAGGTGCCGCGATCGGCACGTTCGCCGCGAACGCCGAACCCGCGCTGCCGCCGCGCAGCGCCGCCCAGTTGCTCGTCGACCTGCAGACCGCCCGGTTGGACGGGCTCTCCGGCACGGTGGTGCAGCGCGCCGATCTCGGGCTGCCGAAACTGGTCGGCCTGGCCGGTGGGGATGCCGCGCTGCTCAGCGGCACGCACACCCTGCGGGTCTGGTATTCGGGTCCGGACCGGCAGCGGGTCGCGTTGCTCGACACCCTCGGTGAGCGGGACGTCATCCGTTCCGGCCGGGACGTGTGGACCTGGGACAGCAAGGCCAACACCGCGACCCACCGGACCCTGCCGGAGTCGACCGGGCGGGCGGCGGAGGGCGCGTTGCCGGTCACCCCGAAGGAGGCCGCCGAGCGGGCGCTGGCCGCCGTCGACCCGAGCACGCTGGTCACCACCGGCCGGTCGGCCACCGTCGCCGGTCGGGACGCGTACGAGCTGGTGCTGACCCCGCGTGACGAGGCGTCCCTGGTGCACCAGGTGCGGATCGCCATCGACGCGACCGAGCACGTGCCGCTGCGGTTCGAGGTGCTCGCCAACGGTGCCGACCAGCCGGCCTTCGAGATGGCCTTCACCCAGGTCGACTACCGCCGGCCGGACGCCGACCAGTTCACCTTCAACCCGCCGCCCGGGGTGAAGGTGACCGAGGCGACCGGCGACCTCCCGGGTGCGGAGGCCGGGTCGAAGGACGGGGCCGGGTCGAAGGCCGACGCACACCGGAAGGCCGGGGCCGCGGCGAAGCCCGGGGCGGGCGACGACGCCGGTCTGCGTACGGTCGGGACCGGCTGGACCACCGTGCTGGTGGCGCGGACGGACGCGGCGGACGCGGCGCGCACCCCGGTCGGTGGCGCGGCGAAGCCGGGACCGGCCGACGGACCCGGCGCGGCGCAGGCCCTCGACATGCTCAACGGGTTGCCGAAGGTCAGCGGGGACTGGGGCAGCGGCCGGCTGTTCGCCGGGAAGCTGTTCAGCGTGCTACTCACCGACGACGGGCGGGTGCTCGCCGGGGCGGTGACCCCGGAGCGGCTGTACCAGGCCGCGCGGGGCTGAATCCCGCACGCTACGACCCTCGGGGGTCCGGGCCGGCGCGAGCCGGTACGGGCCCCCGTCGGCGTGTGCCGGTACGGGCCCCCGTCGGCGTGTCCGACCCCGGCAGCGCCGACCTCGCCTGCCGGGAGGGTGGCAACACACCGGGTGGGACGCCCTGCGGTGTGCCACGGGAGGGTGGCGTCGGCCGGGGCAGGGTGAAGGCTTGGTGGAGTGCCGACGCAGGCGGTATCTTGAACAGTTCCCGAAATGCAAAAAGGAATGGCACAAAGCCATTCCAGAAGCGATTTTAATCGACGAGGAGACGGCTTGTCAACGCACCCGGACGAGCTGCGGCAACCCGACGACGAGATCGGCCGCGAGCAGGAGTACGTCTCGATGCTCTACGGCCGGCTGGACGACCTGCGTGAGCAGGCCACCCGACGGCTCACCGACGAGCTGCGCACCGGCGGCGGCACCCTGCAGGACCGCTCACAACGCGACAGCGCCGTACGGATGTACGCCGACCAGGTCGAGCAGTTCTCGGCGGTCGAACAGGGGCTGGCCTTCGGTCGGCTCGACGGGGCCGACGGCAGCCGGCACTACGTCGGCCGGATCGGCATCTTCGACACCGACGGCGACTACGAACCGCTGCTGATGGACTGGCGCGCTCCCGCCGCCCGGCCGTTCTATCTCGCCACCGCCGCCAACCCGCAGGGTGTCCGGTTGCGGCGGCACCTGCGTACCCGGGAACGGAAGGTCACCGGCCTCAACGACGAGGTGCTCGACATCGAGACCGCCTCCCCCACCGGGCACGAGGAGCTGACCGGTGAGGCGTCCCTGCTCGCCGCGCTCAACGCCGGCCGGACCGGCCGGATGCGGGACATCGTCGAGACCATCCAGGTCGAGCAGGACCGCATCATCCGGGCCGACCTGCCCGGGGTGCTCGTCGTGCAGGGCGGCCCCGGCACCGGCAAGACGGCCGTCGCGCTGCACCGCGCCGCGTACCTGCTCTACACCCACCGCCAGCAGCTCTCCACCCGGGGCGTGCTGCTGGTCGGGCCGAACGCCACCTTCCTGCGCTACATCTCCCAGGTGCTGCCGGCCCTGGCCGAGACGGGGGTGCTGCTCAGCACCCCCGGCGACCTCTTCCCCGGGGTCAGCGCCCGCCGCGCCGAACCGGCCCGCACCGCCGCACTCAAGGGTCGGTCGGTGCTGGCCGAGGTGCTCGCCGCCGCCGTCCGGGACCGGCAGTGGGTGCCCGACGCGCCGCTGGAGATCGAGTTGCCCCAGCGGGAGGTGCTGCGGCTGGACCCGGAGACGGTACGCCTGGCCCGCGACCGGGTCCGGCGCACCGACCGCCCGCACAACCTGGCCCGCGCCCTGTTCGACATCGAGGTCGTACACGCACTCGCCGAGCAGGTCGCCGAGCGGATCGGGGCCGATCCGCTCGGCGGGGACAACCTGCTGGAGGAGGCGGACCGCGCCGAGATCCGCCGGGAACTGCGCGAGGAACCGGAGGTCACCGCCGCGCTGGACCAGCTCTGGCCGGTGCTCACCCCGCAGCGGCTGCTCGCCGACCTGTACGCCTCGCCGGAGCGGATCGCCGCCGCCGCGCCGATGCTCACCGACGACGAACGTGCCCTGCTGCACCGGCCGGCGGGCGACGGCTGGACGCCGGCCGACGTGCCGCTGCTGGACGAGGCCGCCGAACTGCTCGGCGAGGACGAGCGGGCCGCAGCCGCCCGCCGGGAACGCATCCGCTCCTTCCAACGCGAGTACGCCGAGGGTGTGCTGGAGATCGCCCGGGGCTCCCGCTCGATCGACGTGGAGGACGAGGCCGAAGGCGGTGAGATCCTCGGTGTCACCGACCTGATCGACGCCGACCGGCTGCTGGAACGGCAGGAGGAGACCGACCGGCTGACCACCGCGCAGCGGGCCGCCGCCGACCGGAGCTGGGCGTTCGGGCACATCATCGTGGACGAGGCGCAGGAGTTGACCCCGATGGCCTGGCGGCTGCTGATGCGCCGCTGTCCGAGCCGGTCGATGACGATCGTGGGGGACGTGGCGCAGACCGGTGCGCTGGCCGGCACCCCGTCCTGGGCCGAGGCGTTGGAACCGTACGTGGCGCGGCGCTGGCGGCTGGAGGAGCTGACCGTCAGCTACCGCACCCCGGCGGAGGTCATGGCGGTCGCCGCCGAGGTGCTCGCCGGGATCGACCCGCAGCTGCGCCCACCCCGCTCGGTACGCCACAGCGGGGTGCCGCCGTGGGACCGGACCGTCGAGCCGGACCGGCTCGGCGTGGAACTGGTCGAGGCGGCCCGTCGGGAGGCCGCCGGGCTGGACGGTGGCGGTACGGATGCCCGCCCGGGTGACCGGGAGGGGCGGCTCGGGGTGATCGTGCCGGTCGGGCGGGCCGACGAGCTGGCGGGTGTACTGCTGGCCGCGCTGCCCGAGGCGGCGGTCGGCGAGCAGCCCGAGCTGGAGAGCCGGGTGGTGCTGCTCACCGTCGGCCAGGCCAAGGGGTTGGAGTTCGACTCGGTGCTGGTGGTCGACCCGGACGGGATCGTCGCCGAGTCCCCCCGGGGTCGCAATGACCTCTATGTCGCGCTGACCCGCGCCACCCAACGCCTGGGGGTGCTCCGCCCGACCCCTTGACCCCCACCTCTCGAAGCGGGCCACCGCGTTCACCGGGAGACCACCGTGGGGGCGCCCGACCCCTACGCCCACCCCGACGCACCGGGCCCGTGATCGGCAAGATCGTGCTGCAACATGGATGTAGTGGCCTCCCGGCGAGAGGAGGCCACTACATCCATGTTCGAGCGTGATCATGGGGCGGGTGCCCCTCCAGCAGCGCGGTCAGTCGTCGGAGAAGTCGCCGATCTCGACGGCGCTGGCCGACTGGTCACTGACGGGGCCGCCGGTCGGGGTGCTCAGCCCGCCGGTGGTGGCGTCGCCGGTGGTCGTCGGTGCGACCGTGCCCGGGTGTCGTCCGGGCTGCCGGGCCACCCGCCGCACACTGGCCGGGCCGGCGGTGCCGCCGGTGGTGGTCACCGCCCCCTGGCCCCGGGTCGGGCCACCGTCGCGCAATACCTCCGGGTCGATCGGCACGTCGGCCACGTCGTCCGGGTCGTCCTCCTGGAGGGCTCTGGTCACGTCGACCCGGGGCACGGTCACCTCGTCGAGCGCCCCGGGGCCGTACACCCCGGCGGTGAGCCGCTCCTCGGCCTTACGGGTGGAGTTCCGCATCACGTCGTCGTCGCGCACGTCCATCACCTCGCAGAGTCTCGGCGGAACCCGCTGCGTGCCCGTGACCCGCACGACCAAACACCGCATCCAGCCCCGGGGACCAGGCCGGCAGCAGGCGGTCGAGACAGCGACCGCACCCCGTCCCACCCTCGCCCTCGCCCTCGAGCGGACCGCACCCGCCCGACCACGCACAGGCCCCACCCTGCGACCCCGGACGGGCCGCACCCGCCCCGACCACGCATAAGCCGCACCCCGCGGCCCCGGGCGGACCGCACCCGCCCGACCACGCTTAAGCCGCACCCCGCCCCGACCGCGCACAGGCCGCACCCCGCTTCGGCCCGGGCGGACCGGAGCTGGGTCGGCGCGGCGTCGCCGCGTACCACGGTCGGGGTACCGGAGGGCGGGCCCGGCGGCGGCGGAATTTCGGCCGGAAGCCGGTGTTACCTGCTCGCCGTCGGGGGGTAGACCCAGGGTGCCCCCGCCACAGCAGGCGAACCGTGCCGTGGCCGACCGCGGTAGCGGGGTGAGGGAGCGCAGGTACTCATCAAATCCTGAGGAGGACCAGATGAGCACGCAGGCTGCATCCACCAGGCCCATGAACCGGCCGATGGACACCGCCCAGCGCAACGCCATGATGAACGAGCAGACCCGGCAGATGCCGATGATGCACGACGGGCACCGGGAAGCGATGCCGTCTCCGGGTACGGAGACCAAGCAGTCGTTCCTGACGACCGAGTTCTGGGTGTACGCCGCCGCAGTCGCGGTCGTGGTGATCTCCGCCTTCTGGCGTGGTACCGCCACGAACGGCCTGAACATCAACAACCCGACGCAGGCGTGGTGGTTCCTGACCGCCCTGACCGGCGCCTACCTGGTGAGCCGGGGCCTGGCGAAGGCGGGTTCGGCGCGGCGTTCCGGCGCGGAGCGCAAGGGTCGTCGCTGACCGTAGCTGACCCGAGCAGCACGAGCTGCGCGGGACGATGGCCCCCGGGACTGCTCCCGGGGGCCATCGCTGCTCTGGGGACCGCCGAGCACGGTCCGACCGTCCTGAAATGTCACACTGGGACCGCCGAGCAGGATCCGGCCGTCCCGGTATGTCCACACCGGACCGGGGACCCGCCCGGCGACGGCCCGTCCGCCGGACGTGACCTCAGTTCACTCGTCGCCGCCGAAGTCGCCGCCGTCGTCGTCGCCCTCGAAGGCGTCCTCGAGCAGTTCACCGGCGACCAGGCCACCGGCGACACCGAGCGCCGCACCGGCCACCACGCCACCCATCCCCGGGCCCCGGCCGTGGTGGCCGTGGCCGTGGCCGTGCATCGGGTAGCCGTGGGTGGGGGCACCGTATCCGGAGGAGGCGCGCAGGTTGCCGTACGTGGAGGTGGTCTCGCGCAGCCAGCCGTCGACGACCTGGACCCAGTCGACGCGGTCGACGTCGGTGTGGGAGACGGTGTAGCGGCCGAACACGTCGTGCCCGGAGCTGAGGAAACCACCCCGCTTGTCGCACTCCAGCACCACCTCGACCCCGTGCGGGCCGGTCACGAAGGTCAGCTCCAGCTCGGTGATGGCCTGCGCGTACTGGGGTGCGGCGAAGAACTCGATCTCCTGGTAGAACGGCAACGTCTGCTGGGAGCCCCGGATGTGGCCCCGCTCCAGGTCGGCGTGCTTGAACCGGAAACCGAGCTGCTGGAACGCGCCGAGGATGTGCTCGTGCACCGGCAGCGGGTGCACGTTGACCTGGTCGAGGTCGCTCTTGTCGACCGCGCGGGCGATCGCCAGCTCGGTACGCAGCCCCATGGTCATGCCGTGCAGGCGCTGACCGTAGACGTCGGTGATCGGGGTCTCCCACGGAACCGGCAGCTGGAACGGGATGGCGAGCTGCTGCTTCGGCGCGAGCTGGAGCGGGCCGCTGACCACCATCCGGTGGAACTCCATGACGCCGGCGTACTCGCTGTCGCCGCCCTCGATCTCGACCCGGGTGACCAGGCCGATGACGACCTGCTCGATGTTGGCGGGGGCGTCCCCGCCGACCAGGTTCACGTTGCCGTCGAGGGTCAGGCCGGGCCGGGTGTTCGGGTTGGCCAGGACGGTGTCGACGCTGGGCCCACCGACCCCGAACGCGCTCAGCATCTTTTTGAAGACCATCGGAACTCCCGCTTCACGGTCGGCGCGTACTCCACCGTGGAGCACGCACGGTTACCCGCCGCACCCTAATTGCCAGGACTGTGAAGTGCCTGAAAGGACGCACCGGGGCGGACCAGCAGCACCAGCATCACGCAGGCCGCCACGAAGAAGACCGCCATGGCCGCCGCCATCGGCAGCAGGCTCGCGTACCCGAGGAGGCCGGTGAGGGGTGTGACCAGCGCGCCCGCGAGGAAACCCAGACCACCCTGGAGCGCGGCGGTGGTGCCGGCGGAACGCCGGCCGGCCTCCTGCGTCAGGGCGGTGCTGGCCGGCAGGGTCAGACCCATGCCGGCGACCACCACGGCGAGCAGCGTCCACGGCACGGCCAGCGGCCACCCGGCCTCCCGGTCGACCAGGGCGACGACGAGCAGCACGAGGGTGGCCACGGTGGACGCGGCGAGCCCGGCGGCCCGCAACCGGCCGGCTCCGACCCGCCTGACCAGCACCCGGAACAGCAGCCCGGCGGCGGCCATGCCGGCGGCGTTGGTGGCGAAGATGAGGGTGTATCGGGACTCGTCCACCCGGTAGGCGGTCTGGAAGACGAACGCCGAGCCGCCGATGTAGGTGAAGAACCCGGCGATGGCCAGGCAGAGCACGATCAGGTTGGTGAGCACCGTCCGGTCGCGCAGCAGGCCGGCCATCCGCGCCAGCGCCGGGCGTGGGCCGCCGTCGTGCCGGCGGTGCGCGGGCAGCGTCTCCGGCAGGCCGACCAGCGCGGCCACCGCCATCGCCGCCCCCAGCCCGGTGAGGGCGACGAAGACGGTACGCCAGGTGCCGTGGTCGAGGATCACCCCGCCGACGGCCGGTGCCAGCACCGGGCCGAGGAACGTCACCGAGGCGATGCTGCCGAACCGGGCGGCGGCCTGGTCGCCCTGCCACGCGTCGGTCACCATCGCCCGGCCGAGCGCCACCCCGGTGCCGGCCGCGATCCCCTGCCCGAGCCGGGCGAGCACCAGCACCCCGGCGGTCGGGGCGGCGGCGCAGAGCAGTGACAGCAGCACGAAACTCACGGTGCTCACCAGGACGATGCCGCGCCGGCCCCGTACGTCGCTGACCGGGCCGAGCAGGAGCTGACCGGCGGCCACACCGATGATGAACGCGGTCAGGGTCAGCTGCGCCATGGTGGCGCTGGTGTCCAGGGAGCGCCGCAGTTCGGGTAGGGCGGCGATGTACGCGTCGGTGGCGAACGGCCCGACCCCGGTCAGCAGCACCAGCGCGATCATGGAGGGCTTGCCCGCCGCCCGGTCGGGCCGGTACGACGTGGACGGCGTCTCGACCCGCGGAGGTGTCACCCATGGACCGTAGACGAGCCACGGGTGGAGTGCCGGTGGACCGTACGGGTCGGGCTTCGCGACCAGTCCTGGGGGCGAGGGTCCTCCCGCCGACTCAGTCGGCGTCGTCGAGGAGTAGGCCGCGCAGGACGCTGCGTACCGTCGTCGCGAAGAGGTCGTGGGGCGCGGACGGTGACGGGTCGGTGACGGCGGCGACCAGGTTCGGGTACGCCGCCAGGTCGATGCCGGCGAAGCCGACCGGCGGGGCGGCGGACTCCTGCCGGGCGAACAGCGACGTCACCCCGGTCATCATGGCGATCGCCTCAAACTTGGTGGTGGTCGCGGCCGGCACCGGCCGCAGGACGGCCAGGCAGTGGTCGAACCAGGCCAGGCTCTGCGGGCCGGGGGCGGTCGGCCGGGGCAGGACCTCCACCAGCCAGGGGTGCCGGCGGTACAGGTCGAGTTGCCGCCGGGCGAGGCGCAGCATGGTGTCGAGCCAGTCGTCGCCGGCCTCCGGGTAGGGGCGCAACTCCCCCGCCGCCCGGTCGACCATCAGGTCGAGCAGGTCGTCGCGGGAGGACAGGTAGCGGTAGAGCGAGCCGGCGCCGGTGTGCAGCGCGGCGGCGACCGCCCGCATGGAGACCGCGCCGATGCCGTCGGCGTCGGCGGTCGCGATCGCGGCGGCGACGATCTCGTCCCGGGTGTGTGTCGGAGCGGGCCCGCGCTGCCCACGGGCCGGCCGGGACCAGATCGGGGTACGCGCTGGCTCGTCGGGTGAGGTCACCGCTACACTCTAAAACTGCAAACGGCGTTCGCAGTTTTGCTGGGGAGGACGACATGCGACAGCACTGGACCGAGCAACGGGTGCCGGCGGCCGACGACGCCGAGATCGTGCTCCACTCCACCGGCAGCGGCCCGGGCATCATCGTGGTGCACGGCGGCGGCGTCACCATCGAGGTCTACCGCCGACTGGCGGTGCGGCTGGCCGACCGGTTCACCGTGCACCTCTACAACCGTCGCGGCCGGGCCGACGCGGCGGCCCGCGCCGAGCCCTACGACGGCGAGCAGGACGTCGACGACCTCGCCGCGCTGCTGACCGCCACCGGGGTCGGCAACGTGCTCGGCCACAGCGGCGGCGGCTTCGTGGCCCTGCGCGCCGCCGCCCGTGGACTGCCGATCGACCGGCTCGCCCTCTATGACCCGGCGGTCCAGGTCAACGGCTTGTTCCCCCTCGACTGGGTGCCCGCCGCCCGGGCGGCGGCACACGCGGGCGACATCGCCCGAGCCATGGCGATCACCGGGGCCGGCCTCAACACCCAGTCGGCCACGTCGCGCCTGCCACTGGCCGTCCAGGTGGCCATCTGCCGGCTGTTCCTGCGTACGCCGATCGGGCGCACCATGGGCGACCTGCTGCCGACCACCCTCGACGAGAGCGCGCTGATCCAGCAGCACGACAGCTCGCCGCAGCGGTGGGCCGGCATCACCGCCGAGGTGCTGCTGGCCTACGGCGGCAGCGGGCCGCCGTACTACCGGCCGACCAACGAGGCACTGGCCCGGGTCATGCCGCACGCCCGCACGTTGGCGGTGCCCCGCGCCGGCCACGACGCGCTCAACCGCGCCCCGCGACACCTGGTCGACGCGCTCGCCGACTTCTTCGCCACCCCGGTCACCTCGCAGCAGGCCCACTCGTGACCCGACGGCGGGCCGGCCTCAGCCGTGCGACACGGCCGACGTCGGCCCGCCGCCGAGGAAGCCGGTCAGGATCTCGGTGAACCGGGTCGGCTGCTCCTCGGCGGCGTAGTGGCCGCAGTCGTCGATGATCGCCTCGGTGACGTCGTCGGCGGCCAGCCGCATCGTCCGGGCGACCAGCGCGCCACTGTAGAGCGCGCCGCCGATGGCGAGCACCGGCAGCGTCAGCCGGGTCTTCGCCCGCTGTTCGTTCTGCGCGATCGTCTCGTCCAGCGCCCGGTAGTAGCCGAAGCTGGCCCGCAGGCCGCGCGGGTCAGCGACGAGCCGCCGCCCGCCCCGGGACTAGCCGTGCCGGTTACGCCGACCCCGCCCTCACCGACCGGTGAGCACCGGCGACGTGATCACCGACAACTCCAGCACGGCCGGCAACGCCGCCACACCCGGACCACCGGCCCGAACCCAGGCGACCAGATCAGCCACCACGGCGTCGTCGGCGACAAGCCCGAACCAGACCGGCCGGGCACCGCGGCGTCGCGCGGCCGGACCGGGGTGCACCACCATCACGTTGGACTGCGCGCACACGTCCAGGCACAGACTGGTCCGCACCCGATGATCCGGCTCCAGGGCCGCTCGCAGACCGTCGAGCTGCGCGTCGTGATCGACCGTCGGATGCTTGGTCCGGCTGCCGCAGCAACAGTCCCGGCACACCGTCACCATGCAACCCTCGACCAAACCCGTTCCTCCCCGTCGTGCCTCTCACCACGCACCCCTCGTCATGCGGCTACTGGCCCGTACGTCCGTCGATGCATTCGCGGAGCAGGTCCGCGTGGCCACAGTGCCGCGCGTACTCCTCGACCATATGGATCAGGATGTCGCGGACGCTGACCTGCTCGCCGTTGGCCATGCTGACCATCGTGCCGAGATCGGTCACCGAATCCAGCCACCTGTCAGCCATCGCGATCTGTTCCCGCCAGGTGGTGAACGCGTCGTCCACGACCTTCGGGTCAGCCACCGCACCGTCGAAGTCCAGGTCGTGTTCCTCAGTCGACCAGTAGAGCCGAGGCGCGTCCAGGTTGCCCTGCAGGGTCCGGTAGAACCAGTTGTGCTCCACGGCGGCCATGTGGCGGAGCAGGCCGAGCAGGCTCATCGTCGACGGCGGCACCGATCGAGAGGCCAACTGCTCCGGTGAGAGGTCTTCGCACTTCATGCCCAGCGTCAGGCGATAATTGGACAGATATTCACGGATGGTCGCCAGTTCGCCCACCGGGCTGACGGCGGACCTGGGGTCCGCTTCGGCTTCGGCCCACATGCCGTTGTAACCGACTTTCCGCTGACTGGTCATGCGTGCACCCTCCCCGATGGCTGCAACCCTGCCAACCCCGCCCGCCCCGAGAGCTGTCAACGCGTCCAGAAGGTCGCCGGAAGGGCTTCGACGTCGGTCGCGGACCGTTCGAGCAGTGCCGCGATGGGCAGCAGAGCGGTCCCCGCAGCATCCCCGGCGTCGGCCAGGTGACGGATCACCTCCGCCTGCCGCCGGGCCCGCTGCGGCACCGCGGCGGCGAACCCACCCCGGTCGCCCTCGTAGCCGTACGCGTCGAGCAGCAGACGCAACCGGCGGGCCCGCTCGCGCAGGTCGCCGTCGCCCAACGGGCTGCCGTCGCGCGGTGAGGCCAGCGGCACCCAGGTCAGCGCGGAGAACGCCAGGTCCCACTCCCGCGACGACGGGCCGGCGGTGTCCCAGTCGCAGAACCCGACCAGCCGGTCACCGTCCACCACCGCGTTGTAGGGGGACGCGTCCTGGTGCCCGACGACCAGCCCGGGGCCCATCGCGCGGCCGACGAACCAGCACTCGTCCGGCGGCGGCGTGAAACCGGCGGTCAGGTCGTGGACCCGGCGCAGCCACCGGCCGACCTGCACCAGCATCGCGTCGGCCGCCGCCCAGTCGGGCCAGGGCTCCCGGCCGCCGATCGTCTCCCCCGGCAGATAGCTGAGCATCTCGCGCCCCTGCTCGTCGAAGCCGAGCGCGCGGGGGGCGGCGTCGAACCCGGCATCCTCCAGATGCCGCAGCACCGCGTGCACGGTGGTCGTCCACCGCGACGCCCGCTTGTGTACGACACCATCGATCAACACGGCACCCGTGGTGTTACCGCCGGGCAGCACCTCTTCACGCATCTGCCCGGTATACCGGGCGTCACGACGCTGACGACACCGAATTTCGTCCGACCGGACCGGACCACGACCCGGTATTCACGACGATAAAGTCACAAGGTGCGCCAGTCAGCTTGTCGGCGATGGGCGGGGCTGGCACCAGGAGCGGTCATCGGGTTCCACACCGAGCGCTGGAGACAGGGCGGGGATATGGACCAGGGCACCCGCGACGAGTTGCTCGGCCGTCTGGCTGATGCGGTCGGGACCATCGCCGTCAAGCACCCGACGCGGGTTGCCGTGGACGGGCCGCCCGCCGCCGGCAAAACCATGCTCGCCGACGAACTGGCAGTCGTCCTGCGCGAACGTGGCCGCGATGTCATCCGCGCCACGATCGACGACTTCCTCTTCCCTCGGGCACAGCGCTACCCACGCGGCGAGTACTCGGCCGAAGGCTGCTACTTCGACGCCCACGACCGCGAGGCGCTGAACCGGGTACTGCTCGATCCGCTCGGTCCGGGTGGAGACCAGCGCTTCCGACCCGCCGTCTACGACGGCACCACCGACACCGCACTGTCCCCGTGGGTGACGACTGCCGCCACCGACGCCGTGCTGGTTTTCGACGGCGTCTTCCTCATGCGCCCGGAACTGATTGATCGGTGGGAGCTACGCGTCTTCGTGTCGACCACGCCGGAAAAGACCGTGGAGCGTGCCGTCGTCCGCGAGCGCCGGGCATCCTCCCGGGCCGAGGTCGAAAGGCGCTGGCGCGAGCGTTACCTACCTTCCCAGGAGTTCTACTTCACCACGGTCCGTCCGACCGATCACGCTGACATCGTCGTGCACAACGACGAGCCGCAGCAGCCCGCCTGGACGGTTCGGACCCGCTGACCGCCCTCGATCCGGCACCGCCACCGCGACCGGCTGCGAGGGCCAGGAGTTGTCCCACCCTTGTGGTCGGATCCCGGCATGCACATAGTCGTCTGCGGAGCGCTCGTGGTGAATGACGCGGTCCTGCTGGTGCACCGCAGTCCTGCCCGCCGGGCGTACCCGGATCTGTGGGATCTGCCCGGGGGCCACGTCGAGGCGGGCGAGTCCGAACGCCAGGCCCTCGCCCGTGAGCTGTGCGAAGAGGTCGGCGTCGAGATCGTCGCGGAGTCCTGCTCCCGGCTGGGCGAGCTGCGGTCCGGCAGCGGCGAGGACGCCGTACACGTGGGTGTGTGGCACGTCGGAGTCTGGCTCGGCTCGCCCACCAACCGTGCGCCCGACGAGCATGACGACCTCGCCTGGGTCGGGCTCAGCGAGCTGGGCGGCCTCCCCCTCGTGCACAGCGGCCTACCGGCGCTGCTCCGCGCCCTGGACCGGCCGCCCGCCTCACGCCTGATCGAGGAGGTGGCGTGACGGCAGGTAGTCGATCTTCGTGTCGGCGTAGACGCCGAGCGTGCCGTCGTCGAGGCACCTCAGGCCGACGCTGACCCAGCGCACCTCGCCGTCGGCACCGAGCGCGTAGCCGACCGCGACGGCGAACTCCTCACCCCCGCAGGGGCAGGAGCAGGACTCGTGACCGGTCCCGTCCCAGTAGTCGGCGCTGTCGCCGATGAAGGCGACCGTGCCGCAGGCGAGGCAGGTCCGCCGGGTCGCCTCCTCCTCGTCGATGTCGACGCGGAAGGCACGGCCGTCGCACCCGGCGCACCGGGACTCCACCACCGTGGCGACCGGGTAACCGCCCGCCGCGAAGTAGCGAAGGTAGTCGGCGAGGTCGTCGACGTTCTCCCCGCGCCACAACTTCCCGGACCTGTCGAGTGCCATCCCGGCATTCTGCCTGGTGCGGGCGGTGCGTCGGCGAGCGGACGACCCTCGTGCAGCTCAGACCCAGGTGGTGGCCAGCCAGATCGCGACGGCGGCGGTCACCAGCAGGACGATGTTGAGCCCGATCTGGCGGGTCTCGCCCCGGGACAGGTGCACCGCGATGCCGCCGACCTGGATCAGGACGAACCCGACGGCCGCCGCGACCGCGAGCCAGGGTGCGATCCCGGTCAGCGGCGGCAGGATCAGGCCGGCCGCGCCGAGCACCTCCAGCACCCCGATGGCCCGGACCAACGGCATGGGTACGCGGTCGACCCAGCCCATCATCGGCCGGAGCTGCTCCCGGCTCTGGGTGGCCTTCTTGCCCCCGGCGTAGAGATAGAAGACGGCCAGCAGGGCGGCGATGATCCAGTAGGCGAGTGTCATGACGGATCCTCCAGCTCTGAACACGATGGTTACGAGAAGGAACTAGCCACATCATGTGTCAGTATCGGAGGGCTTACAAAAGGCACACGGGTGTGCGTAAGGCACAGGGGGTGGTCATGTCGCAGTACGAACACACCTGCATGATCCGGGGCGACGGCGGCCGGACCATCCGGGCGATCCTGGACCGGATCTGCAACAAATGGACGTTGCTCATCGTGGCGACGCTCGACGCGGGCGCACTACGCTTCACCGAGCTACACCAGCAGATCCCCGGCATCTCCCAGCGCATGTTGACGCTCACCCTGCGCCACCTGGAGCACGACGGCCTGGTGTCCCGCACGGCGTACGCGCAGGTCCCACCCCGGGTGGAGTACGCACTGACCCCCACCGGCAAGAGCCTCATCCCGCCCGCGCTGGCCCTCGCCGGCTGGGCCATCGAACACGTCCCCCACATCGAGGCGAACCGAGCCCTCCACCAGACCCCGCCGGAATGACAGACCCCCGCCAGCCCCCGGGCCGACGCGACGCCACCCGCCGGTGACGCTGGTGGTTGACGCAGGCGCGCGCCTCGCCGGTGGCGCTCAGCCGCAGACACTCGTCACGACCGTCGCGAGCTACCGCACGTCATCGTCGTCGGGGCTGCACGGTGGTGAGAGGCTGACAGACCGCAGAACGGGCTCCTACCGGGAGCGCGGCGTTTTCTGTGGGAGACCCACGCGGGGGCGGTCGAGTGTGGACGGATTTCCCGTGGCGCTATGGTCGGCGAATGTCAGACAGCCGCTGCTCGCCGGGAAGCGCCCCCGGCGGGAAGCCTCCCGCGCTGCAAGGGGTCGGCCCGGTCCTGGCCGTGGTCGTCGCCGCTGCCGCCCTGGCAGGGGCAGCGGCCTGGGCGGCGGTACCTGCCAAGCTGAGCGTCCACGGAGAATTCGTGGATCTCTCGGTCTACCAGTACGGCGGCCGGTTGGTCCTCGACGGTATGCCGCTCTACGGGTCCCGCGACCCGGCGACCAACCTGCGGTTCACCTATCCGCCGTTCGCGGCCCTGGCGATGGTGCCGCTGGGTCCGCTGCCGTTCTGGCTCGCTACGGCGTTGTGGACTGCGGCCTCGGTGGCCGCGTTGGCCGGGGCCGTCGCGCTGGTGGGCCGCGCGCTCGGCCACCCCGTGGCAGGGTGGCATGTCGCGCTGCTGACCGTGGGTGCGCTCGCTCTGGAGCCGGTGTGGCAGAACCTCACGTTCGGCCAGATCAACCTGTTGCTGATGCTGGCGGTGCTCATCGATCTGGTCCATCCGGAACGACGCTGGTCCGGCGTCCTCGTGGGCATCGCAGCCGGGGTGAAACTGACCCCGCTCGTGTTCGTCGTGCTGTTGGTGATGGTCGGTCGCCGTACGACGGCAGGGCGGGCGCTCCTGGCTTTCGCCGGTACCGTGGCGATCGGGGTCGCGGTCATCCCGGGCTCGGCAAGGGCGTACTGGACCGAGAATCTCTTCTCGGCGGGCCGGGTGGGTCCCCCGCAACTTACCCACAACCAGTCGGTGTTCGGCGTACTCACCCGGCTGCTCGACGCTCCGCCGCCGAACCTGCTGTGGCTTGCGGTCGCCGGGCCGCTCGCTGCCGCGGTCGTGGTCATCGGCGCCGTGTGTTGGCGACGCGGCGATCGGGTGCTGGGCACCGGCCTGGGAGCGTTGGCCATGTTGCTCGCTTCGCCGATCTCATGGTCCCACCACTGGGTGTGGGCCGTTCCGGTCGGGCTGGCGCTGTGGCAGCACAACCGATGGGCGGGCCTCGCGTGGATCGCGGTCTTCGTGACCCGTCCGTTCCTATGGCCACCGTGGGGTTGGCGCCGCGAGTACGAATGGACCCCGGTGGAGCACGTCGTCGGCAACGCCTACGTCCTCGCCGCCCTCGCCGTGTCCGTCGGGGTGGCGGTGGCGCTCGGCCGTCGGGTCGGCCCGCTCGCCCGGCGACCAGATGACGGTGTGGGACGCCTGGATGGCCGGTCGTTCACCGGCCACCCTGGCCTGTCCGGTGGATGATCGCCAGGCCGCCTGCGCCACCTGGAGCACGACGGCCTGGTGTCCCGCACGGCGTACGCGCAGGTCCCACCCCGGGTGGAGTACGCACTGACCCCCACCGGCAAGAGCCTCATCCCGCCCGCGCTGGCCCTCGCCGGCTGGGCCATCGAACACGTCCCCCACATCGAGGCGAACCGAGCCCTCCACCAGACCCCGCCGGAATGACAGACCCCCGCCAGCCCCCGGGCCGACCCGACGCCACCCGCCGGTGACGCCCGGATGAGCCTGGTGTCGGCGTTCGTACCGATCTGGGTCCTCACCGTGGTCGGCTACGCGGCCTGTCGTGGGGGCCTGCTGGGCGCGGCGGGAGCGTCGGTGCTCGGCCGCTTCGTGTTCCATCTGGCGATGCCGGCCGCCCTGTTCCTGGCCCTGTCCCGGATGCCGCTCTCCGGGCTCGCCGGCCGCCCGCTGCTCGCCTTCGGGGTGAGCACGGCCGCGGTCGTCGGGTTCGGGTGGGTCGGCGCGGGCCGGCTGTTCGGTCGCGAGCCCGGCGAACGGCCCCTCTGGGGCATGGCCGCCGGCTACGTGAACTCGGCGAACCTCGGCATCCCGATCGCCACGCAGGTCCTCGGCGACGTGTCGTTCCTGGCGCAGGTCGTGCTGCTGCAGGTGCTCGTGGTGACGCCCGTGATCCTGATCGCCCTGGACCGGCACCGCGACCCGGCCGGGCGGGTACGGGTCCGTCGTATCGCCTCCCTGCCGGTACGCAACCCGGTGATCCTGGCGTCGCTGCTCGGTGTCGCGTGCTCGGCCGCCGACCTGCACCTGCCGTCGGCGGCCGGCGCGTCGCTCACCCTGCTGTCGGGCGCCGCGGTTCCCGCCGCCCTGGTCGCGCTCGGCGCGTCGCTGCACCACACCGCGCCCTCACCGGCAGAGCCGGCCGAGCCCGCCGCCCTGGCCGTGATCACCGCGCTGAAGCTCGTCGCGCAACCGGTCATCGCGTACGCGGCCGGGCTGGCCCTGCACTTGTCCGCGCCGCAGGTGCTGGCCGTGGTGGTGTGCGCGGGCCTGCCGACGGCGCAGAACACGTTCATTTTCGCCCAGGAGTACGGCGTCGGCGAGGCGGTGGCCAACCGGGCGGTGGTGCTGACCACGACACTGTCGCTGGCCACCCTGGCCACGGCAGCCGCACTGCTCGGGTAGGTCCGTGTCGGCGATGCGGTTGTCTCGACAGCGGGGCTGCCCACCATCGTTGAGGTAGTGGGCAGCCCACGCTACCTGTGGATCAGAGGTTGCCGCCGCGGTTGAGCCAGGCGCGGACTGCGCCTTCGCGGTAGACGACGAGGTAGTCGGCCTTCCCGTCGCCGGGTTGAATGCCGGATGGCCGGTCAGGCCCGGGCGCTCGCGAGGTTCGGCACTCACCGTCTTTGACGCCGCCGACGAAGCCCGTCCGGCCAACGGCCGACCCTCTGCCATCGGAGGGCCGGCCGTGCCGCATCGCGGTCGTCAGGTGCCGTTGGAGACGTGGATGGAGTAGCGGGTGGCGTCGGTGTCCGTGCCGTCCGCCTTGTGGCCGGTCACCGACAGGGTGTGCGTCTCGAAGTTCTGCGTCGGCGTGTAGGTGATCGACGCCCTCCCTTGGCTGTCAGCCGGCACGTCGGTCGACGGGCCGTCGTCGATCTGCCAGGAGAAGGACACGATTCCCGCAGTGCCGCCGCTGAACTCGAAGGTGCCGGGAACACCGGCACCGCCCGACCAGGTACCGCTCGGATACTGGGCGCTCACGACGTAGGGTGCATCGCCGACCGTGAAGTCGTAGTCCGTCACGGGCGAGAGTTCGCCGCCCGCCGTCGAGCTCCGCACGTGCAGCGTGTTCGTACCGTTGCGGTCGAACGGCACCGCGACGCGCGTCGCCGTACCGTCGGCGCCCGCGGGCAGGATCTGCTCCGGGCCGTCGTTGACCCGATAGTGGTACTCGGTCACCTCGCCGAACAGTTGGGTACTGAAATAGAAGTACCCGGTCCAGCCGATCCCCACCCGGGACCAGTCGTAGGTGCTGTAAACGGCGACCTTGTTGTCCCGAACGCTGAACGGCGCGATCCGCAGGTCCGATTCGGTGCCGTCCGAGCCGATGCTCGTGACCCGCACGTCGTCGTAGCCCCACGAGCCCGGCGTGTAGGTGACCGTCGCGGTGCCGTCGGAGCCGGCCTGGATGGTCTCCTCGTCGGCACCGTTGAACGAGTAGCGGTAGGAGGCGACGTCCGGCAGCCCAGGATGGAAAGTGAACGTCATGGTCCGACCGACGGTGCCGTCGCCCTCCGGCGTCTGCGTGACCACGGGGCCGGACCAGATGCCGAACGTGTAGGTGGTGGCGGGCGAGCGCGTACCGTCCGCCAGCAACGCCTGAACGACCACGGTGTTGTCGCCGGCGTGCGTCGGCGTGACCGTGATGAGAGCGTACGGATTGCCCTCGGTGGGCACGGTCTGCTCGGTGCCGCCGTCGAACCGGTAGACGAACCCGGTCAGGTTCGGCAGTTGGCTCTCCAACTCGACACTCAGCGGCACGCCGATGCCGTCCCGGCGCGGCCAGCTGTGCAAATCATGGGCGTAGGCGGTCGGGCGGGTGTCGATGATGTTGAACTGGTGGTCCGCTTCCATCGACGTGGAACCGTCCGCCCGCACCGACCTGACGACCATCGAGTGCCAGCCCGGCGTCGCCGTCCATGGCAGTACGGCGGTGTCGTCGTCGGCTGCCGGAATGGTCTTCCACTCGTCGTCGAGGTTGTACTCGTAGGCGACGACATCGTTGCTGTGCGGGGTGAACCGGAACGAGCCGACCTTGCCCGCGACCTGGTCGGTGTCCAGGTTGAACTCCGCCGACTCGATGCCGGGAGCGTCGGTGACCCAGACCTGCAGGGTCTCCTGCCCGATCAGCTTGTTGTTGGCGTAGCTCCGGACAGCCACGTCGATCAGGCCGGTGGCGGTGAACGTGACAGGGCCGGTGGCCTTGCCGTCGACCGCCGGGAGGCGGACCTCCGCGCTGTCCTTGAGCTGGTACCCGAACGCGGTGGTCTCGGGCTTCGAGGCGATGAACGTGATCGTGCTCGGCAGGCCGACGCCCTGCACGACGACATCGACGCGCGGTGCCGTCTCGGCGACCCGGAACCGGTAGTTCTTCTCGGGCCCCCGGTTACCCGCCGCGTCGACGGACGCGACATAGAGGTCGGTGATCAACCGTAGCTTGGGGGTGTACTTCAGGGTCGCCCTGCCGCCCGGGTGCCGGGCCGGAACCTGGCCGGAATACCCCATGGAGTCACGCCAGGTGAACGCGACCACGTCGCGGTCGCCAGCCCCGTCGAAACGGAACGTTCCCTCGATGCCGGTGCCACCGCCGGGGGAGTCACCCTCGGGATAGGTCCGCGACGACACCTTCGGCGGATCGGCCGGTGCGGTCAGATCCATGACCAGGTAGCAGATCCTGCTCCATGGGCCCTGGTCGTAGTAGTCGCTGGCCTGTGCCTGCCAGGCGAGGACCGTACCGTCGGCGTACTGGCTCAGGTCGGTGCCGTAGTAGTCGTGGAACTCGCGACGCTGGTCGGGATGGTCGACCGGCCAGATCGCGTACAGCACGGTCGGGTGGTCACCCTCGTCCACGTCACTGGGGGTGGCTGAGAAGACCGTGTTCCGCGCCGCCGGCGACGGCTTGGCCAGCGTGCCGCACGGCCGGTCCGGGTACTTCAGTTCGAGGTCCGTGACCGTGGGCGGGTGGTTCACCGTCGCACTGAGCACCGGCTTGTCGAAGGTACGACCGGTCCACCCGACGCCTTCCTGATCGGCGGCGACCCGGTACTCCAGGGTGATGCTCTTTTCACCTCGGCTGAGCGCCGCGTTGAGCGTGGCAACCATGTCGAAGCCCAGGTAGCTGGGGCAATAGGCGGCGCCGGCACCCCGCTTGGCGGTCAACAGCTTCTCGATCTCGGCCGGCGGACGCAGCCAGGTGGTGTTGCTCATGACCGGGCGGGTCCGCCACACCTCGATGGTTGCCGGGGCGGAGCAGTCGACGACCGTCTTCTCGTTCGTCCACAGGTATGAGCTGTGGACGACCGTGCCCTTCAGCGTGGTCAGGTCGTAGGTGAAGTAGGAGCGGTAGATGTGCGTCCGGTCGGCCTCGTCGCGGGAGGTTCCGACCGGCGGCGCCACCGCCGCATCGACGACCTTCGCGTCCGGGTTCTGCGAGTCGAGATAGGCCCAGCTCTTCAGCGTCACATCGAACGAGTCGGCGGCCGAGGCTGGAGAACCGGTGGTCACCATGGCTGCCACGACCGCAAGAACCGTCAGCGGTATGGCCGCTCTGAGGCGTCTCATATGGACTTGTACCCTCCCCCGTGGCGGCGTCTCTGTCGACGCCGAGGGCGTCATCGTAGCGAGGGGAGCGCGATCCGTAGGGGCGGTTTTCGACGCCCTCCGGGGTGCGGGACCAGGCAGCTCGGGTGGTGGCCGGCCCCAATGACATGGCCGGCGGGTGTCGGGAATGGCAGATCCCAGGACGACGAGTTCCCGGAACGGGTCACGTCAAATTGTGCGGATCGTGATCAGGTCTTCGAGTCCTGCGAGATCGCTGGCATTGCGGGTGTAGACGGCGGCGTCGTGGGCGTGTGCGGTCGCGGCGATGAGCAGATCCATCACTCTGGCGCGCGGCTGACGGCCGGTCTCGACGACGCGGGCAGCCAGTCGTGCGTAGCTGTCGGCGATCACGTCGTCGATGGGCAGTGGATCAAATCGGCGCTGGATGGCGCTCAACCGCGCCAACCGGAGTGCCCTCGCCTCGGCGGTCTTGGCGACCAGGACACCGAACTGGAGTTCGGCAAGGCTGGCAACGCTGATGGCCAGCTCACCCGGGATCGGCGTTACGTCGTTGGCGATGAGGACGCTGGTGTCGAGGATGCCCCGACTCACCGCTCGGCCCATGGGTCGGTGACGACACCGTCCAGGAGATCCCGATCGTCTGCCCAGGCGGGGTCCGTAGGTTGGTCGAATACCCCGGCGAGGTCGTCCCACTCCCGCCAGGTCCGGGGGCTGACCGGGCCGAGCACGGCTGCCGGACGGCCGGCGACGGTGATCGTCAAACGTTCACCCGCCTGCGCACGACGCACCAGGTCGCTGGCGTTCTGCCGCATCTCCCGAAGCCCCACCTCATGCATACGACCAACGTAGCACATGTGCTACGCGGTGCTGGCGAACCTCACTACGGACAGGCGCACCGCGATGCCGCGGCGGCGGAGGATCTTGGCGGCAGATGGCCCCCTGGAGGGCCGAAATCGCCAAGATCCTCCCGGAACCGACGTTCAGTGGGAGGCGTTGGCAAAGTCGAACTCGCCGTCCTTGACTCCGCCGACGAAGGCCGCCCACTCGTCAGCCGTGTAGACGATCGTCGCCGCGTCACGCGCCTTGCTGTGTCGCACGGCCACCCGACCCGAGCCGTCGAGCAACGGTCCCGCCTCCACACAACTCCCGCCGTTGCTGTCGCTCTTGGTGCTGATGTGCCAGGCAACCGCAGGCAAAGCCTCGTTCATGCCAACTCCTCTGCAATGGCCCCCATCAGGGCGGTGGACTCGTCCTTGCCGAGTGCGGACTTCGACAATCGATCGTACGCACGAAGAAAGCGCTCGGCCTTCGGCGACTCCATGTAGAGCCGGCCGCCGAGTGATTCGACGTAAGCAACCGCAGGGTACGGTTCAGGAAGATGGAAGATCCAGAACGTGCCGTCGAGTCCCTGGTGGAGAGCGACCGACGACGGCATGATCTGGATACGAACCTGCGGTAGGGCCTGGAGTTTCACCAGGTGTGCGAGCTGGTCCCGAAGAACCTGGGCACCACCGACCCGGCGACGCATGACGGATTCGTCGATGACGGTATGAATCGTGATCGGGCGTTCCTTGGAGAGCACTTCCTGGCGGGAGAGCCGCAGCTCGACCCAGCGGTTGATCATCGACTCGGACGCCTCCGGCTCGGCCGCGTTCCGGATCACCGCCTCGGCGTAGGCCCGGATCTGGAGCAGCCCCGGCACGAGGGTCATGTGAAAGCAGCACACCTTGTCGGCCCGGCCCTCCAGCCACGGGTATTCGATGAAGGACGAGTCGACGACGTCGCCGTAGTCCTCGTCCCAGCGGTCGGTGCGCCACACGTCCTCGGCCAGCGCCAGCAGGCGGGCCCGCTCGGCGGCGTGGTGGAAACCGTAGAGGTCGAGCAGTGCGACGACGTCACCCTTGCGGATCGGCCAGTCCGCCCGCTCGTAACGGCCGAGCGCCGACATGTCGCGTTGCAGGTGCTCCGAGACGAGTTTCAAGGTCATTCCGCGTTCTTCCCGGAGGGCGCGGAGTTGTTGGCCGAGCCACTGCGCGCGCAGGGTCCGTATGAACGGCTTGTGCGGCATGATCCACCTCTCGAAAAAGTTGACGAGGCCCGCGAAGGAACCATTGCTCCAGTTCCAGCCCACTGGAAATGTGGCCTTCGGGTGAGGGTGATCACCGGCCCCCGAGGACGCCCGGTGCAAGCGCAGTAACCGCGGCTGTGCCAACAGCCGAGAAGGTGACGAGAGACGGCCTCGCGGATGGCAGCCGCATACCGGATCTCGTCGGGTCTCAACATGAAGCCGAATTCCGGCTCCGACCGACTTGCTGAATACCTATCACGGCGGCGTGGGTTCCCGCGACCCCGTACCCATCAGGAGGCGACGAATGATCCGCGACGACGGCACCCTGCCGGCCCGGCTGCATCCGCTTCTGGTCCGCGACCACCAGTTCCCCACCGTCGGCTTCGGCCGGCGGGGCCTCGATCCCCGGGAGGTGCGCCGGTTCCTGATCCGGGTCGCCCTGGAGCTGGCCAGCCTGCATCAGGAGGTGTCCCGGCTGACCGGGGAGAACACCCGGCTCAAGCGGCTGCTGCGGGACCGCCGCAGCGCCCAGGCCAACCGTCCCCCGTGCTGAGCGATGACCCGACGACCGGTCCCCGCTACGTGCTGCACCTGCCCGTGACGGTGACGACCGAGGATCAGGCGTTGCGGTTCGCGTACGCGCTGGCGCGGTCGTTGGCGTTGGTGCCGGGGGTCGAGGTGGCCGGGGCCACCGTCTCCGCCGAGGACGCCCAGCACGTACGACGGTGGGTGTTCTGTGACCGGATCATGGCTGACCGGCGGCGCTGCCTGGCGCGGGCCGACCACGACGGGCCGTGCGACCCCGAACGGTGAACGAGGTCGGCGGGGACGCGACGGCGGTCAGTCGACCTCGACGACGACCAGCTCACCTACCTGTTCGCCGATCTGCTGGCGGCCGTCCGCCGGCAGCCCGGCGTCGGTGATCAACAGATCGGCCTCGGCCAGCGGGGCGATGGTGGCGATGCCGATGGTCTCCCACTTGGTGTGGTCGGCCAGCACCACCAGGTGCCGGGCCGCGCCGATCAGCCGCCGGTTGACCGCCGCCTCCAGCAGGTTGGGGGTGGTGAACCCGGTGCGCGGGCTCATCCCGTGCACGCCGAGAAAGAGCAGATCCACGTTCAGGGTACGGATCGCCGCCTCGGCCACCGGCCCGGTCAGCGCGTCCGACGGGGTACGCATGCCGCCGGTCAGCACGACCGTCTGGTCGACGCGCGGATTCTGGTAGAGCGCGTCGGCGACCGGGATCGAGTTGGTCACCACGGTCAGCCCGGGCACGTCGCCGAGCAGGGTGGCCAACGCGGCGGTGGTGGTGCCGGCGGACAACGCGACGGCCATCCCGGGCTCGACCATCCGGGCGGCCCGGCCGGCGATGGCCCGTTTCTCGTCCTGCTGACGGATCGACTTCGCGGCGAAGCCGGGTTCCTCGGCCGACCCGGGGCCGGCCAGGGTCGCCCCGCCGTGCACCTTGTCGACCAGCCCCCGCTCGGCCAACACCTCCAGGTCGCGGCGGATCGTCATGTCGGAGACGCCGAACCGGGCGACCAGGTGGCTGACCCGCACCCCGCCGCGCTGCCGGATCAGTTCCAGGATGGCGTTCTGCCGTTGCTGAGCGAGCATCGAACCTCCCAACCGCGCGGACGAGGGAACGGTACGCAGGTCAGGCCGCTGCGGCCGGGGGCGGTTCAACCGCTGGGACCGCCTCCGTCACCGCCTGCTCCTCCCGGACCACGGCCACCTCCCCGGCGGGCACCCGCAGCGTCCCGCCGCAGGGCTGACCGGTGAGCAGGTCGGTGCCGGTCGCGTCGAGGGTCACCTCGGCGTCGGTGTGGTTGACCACGAACAGCCAGGACCGGTCGTCGGCCCGGCGGCGGACCACCTCGACGCCCGTCGGGGCGGCGACCGGTGGGCGTACCCCGGCCTCGGTGAGCAGCCGGCCCACCAGGGCGTCGGTGGCCGCCTCGTCGAGCCGGGTGGCCAGGTACCAGGCGGTGCCGTCGCCGACCCGGTGCCGGGTCAGCGCGGGCACACCCGGCAGCGGACCGTCCTCGTAGGACGCCACGACCTCCGCGCCGGCCGGGTGCAGCCACTCGGTCCACACGTCGGCGGTGGACCCGTCGTCGAGGACGACCCGGTCGCCTGCCAACAGCGGGAAGAACTCTTCGGTACGCACCCCGAGCAGCTCCCGGAACGCCCCCGGGTAGCCGCCGAGCCGGATGTGGTCGTGCTCGTCGACGATTCCACTGAAGTACGTCACCAGCGCCGTGCCGCCCCCGGCGACGTACCGGCTCAGTGCCTCGGCGTCGGCGTCGCGCACCAGGTAGAGGGTGGGGACGAGGACCAGCCGGTAGCCGGACAGGTCGGTCGACGGGTGCACCACGTCGGCGGTGACGCCGGCCCGCCACAGCGCGTCGTAGAGCGCCCGCATCCGGTCGGCGTAGGTGACGTCGACGCTGGGGTGGGAGTCCAGCTCGACGCCCCACCACGCCTCCCAGTCGAACAGGATCGCCACGTCGGCGTCGACCCGGCTGCCGCGTACCTCGGCCAGGGCCCTGAGGTCGGCACCGAGCCGGCAGACCTCGTCGAAGACCTTGGTGTCGGGGCCGGCGTGCGGGACCAGTGCGGAGTGGAACTTCTCCGCGCCGGCCCGGGAGGCCCGCCACTGGAAGAACAGCACCCCGTCGGCGCCGCGCGCCACGTGGGTGAGGCTGTTGCGGCGCAGCTGGCCGGGGGTCTTGGCGACGTTGCGGGGCTGCCAGTTGACCGCGCTGGTGGAGTGTTCCATGAGCAGCCACGGGTCACCGCCGGCCACGCCCCGGGTGTGGTCGGCGGCGAACGCCAGGCCCAGGTGGGCGTTCGGGTCGGTGACGGTCAGGTAGTGGTCGTTGGCGACCAGGTCCACGTCGGACGCCCAGGAGTGGTAGTCCATGTGCTTGATGCCCATGCCGATCATGAAGTTGGTGGTGACCGGCTGGCGGACCCGCCGCTTGAGCACCTCCCGTTCGGCGCGCAGCTGGGCGCGCTGGGCGTCGGAGGAGAAGCGCAGGAAGTCGAGCTGCTGGGTGGGGTTGGCGAAGGTGAGCGCGGCGCGCGGCGGGTTGATCTCGGCCCAGTCGTGGTACCGCTGGCTCCAGAAGGTGGTGCCCCAGGCGTCGTTGAGCCGGTCGAGGTCGCCGTAGCGCTCCCGCAGCCACTCCCGGAACGCATCGGCGCTGACGTCGCAGTAGCAGTGCACGTTGTGGCAGCCCAGCTCGTTGGAGACGTGCCACATCACCACGGCGGGGTGCTCGGCGTAGCGGTCGGCGACCGCCTCGACCAGGGCCAGCGAACGCTGGCGGAAGATCGGCGAGCTGGGGCAGTAGCCCTGCCGGCCACCGGGCCACAGCACGGTGCCGTCGGCGGTACGCGGCAGCGTCTCGGGGTGCCGGTGCGCCAGCCACGGGGGCGGACTGGCGGTGGCGGTGGCCAGGTCGACGTGGATGCCGCCGGCGTGCAGGACGTCGAGGGCGCGGTCGAGCCAGTCGAACTCGTACCGGCCGGGGGACGGTTCGAGCAGGGCCCAGGAGAAGATCCCGACCGAGACGAGGTTGACACCGGCCCGGCGCATGAGCGCCACGTCGTCGGCCCAGACCTGCTCGGGCCACTGCTCGGGGTTGTAGTCGGCGCCGAAGTAGATCCCGTCGCCCTGCCAGCTGCCGTGTTGCCGCATGAGAGCAGAGCGTGCCCCTAGCGGTCGATCAAGTCAACACTTTCCAACACGAGCGGATTTTCCAACGTTTACCTCCCAGGCCGACTGCCAACGCTCCGATACCGATCCGGAGCTGCCCTCTTGACAGGGCCGCACGGACGGGTAGCTTCAAGCGCCACCGGGAGTTTGTGTTGGCCAATGTTCATTCTCGGTGGATCTATGTTGGCATTCTCCACTCCCTCCCCCACCACTGACGGCCCTCGGGCGCAGCGCACCTCTTCATCCGCAGGAGGCACCATGTCCCGTCCCCGCACCGAAGCCGAGTACCTCTCCCGGCTCGTACCGTCCTCCGTCGCCGGCATCGGACGACGCTCCCTGCTCACCGGGGTCGGCGCGGGCGCGCTGCTCGGCACCGGACTGCTCGCCGGCTGTGGCTCCGACTCCGGGTCGGGCAGCGACAGCAAGGAGGTGTCGCTCGGCTCCAACCAGTCCGACCCGCAGCCCAAGGGGGTCATCGCCAAGGTGATGGACGGGTTCAAGACCTCGTCCGGCATCACGGCCAGCATCAACACCGTCGACCACAACACCTACCAGGAGAACATCAACAACTACCTCCAGGGCAAGCCGGACGACGTGTTCATGTGGTTCGCCGGCTACCGGATGCGCTTCTTCGCCGCGAAGGGCCTGGCCGGCGACATCAGCGACCTGTGGGGCAAGCTCTCCGGCTACTCCGACGCGTTCAAGAAGGCGTCCACCGGGGACGACGGCAAGCAGTACTTCGTGCCGTCGTCGTACTACCCGTGGGCGATGTTCTACCGCAAGTCGGTCTGGAAGCAGCACGGCTACCAGGTGCCGACCACACTCGACCAGCTCACCGCCCTCAGCGCGCAGATGAAGCGGGACGGGCTCACCCCGATCGCCTTCGCCGACAAGGACGGCTGGCCGGCGATGGGCACCTTCGACATCCTCAACCTGCGCATCAACGGCTACCAGTTCCACATCGACCTGATGGCCGGCAAGGAGGCGTGGACCTCCGACAAGGTCAAGAAGGTCTTCGACACCTGGGCCGGGCTGCTGCCGCTGCACCAGCCGGACAGCCTGGGCCGCACCTGGCAGGAGGCCGCCCAGTCGTTGCAGCAGAAGAAGAGCGGCATGTACCTGCTCGGTCTCTTCGTCGCCCAGCAGTTCGGCAACGACGAGCAGGACGACATCGACTTCTTCACCTTCCCCGAGATCGACCCGGCCATCGGGGCCAAGGCGCTGGACGCGCCGATCGACGGCTACATGCTGGCCCGCAAGCCGAAGTCCGAGGCCAACGCCAAGAAACTGCTGGAGTTCGTCGGCTCCAAGGAGGCCGCCGACATCACGGTGAAGAACGACCCGACCACCCTGGTCGCCAACAGCGGCGCGGACACCAGCGGCTACACCGCCCTGCAGAAGAAGGCCGCCGAGCTGGTCGGCTCGGCCACCGAGATCGCCCAGTTCCTCGACCGCGACACCCGGCCGGACTTCGCCTCCACGGTGATCATCCCGGCGCTCCAGCAGTTCATCAAGAACCCCAGGGACATCGACGGGCTGGTCAACAGCATCGAGAACCAGAAAAAGTCGATCTTCACCAGCTGACGGCGAGAGGGGGAGGACCGTCGTGTCCGACCTGCCCCTGATCCAAGCGGATCACGCCGTACCGGCACCGACCCCGGCCACCCCCACCCGGGGTGGTCGTGGTCGGCGGCTACGGCTCCTGTCCCGCACCGACCGCGTGGTGATCACGCTGATGGTGCTCGTACCGCTGCTGCTGGTGGTCGCCCTGGTCTGGTTTCCCGCGCTGGCCACCGTGGCGCTCTCCGGCACCGACTGGGACGGCATCGGCCCGCTGAGCGAGATCGACTGGGTCGGTGGCCGGAACTATTCCGACGTGGTCAACATCTACCCGCCGTTCGTGCCGGCGATGCAGAACAACCTGCTCTGGCTGGCCGCGCTGTTCGTGGTCGCCACCCCGTTCGGGATGTTCCTCGCCGTGCTCCTCGACAAGGAGATCCGCGGCAGCCGGTTCTACCAGACCGCGCTCTACCTGCCGGTGGTGCTGTCGCTGGCGCTGATCGGTTTCGTCTGGCAGCTCATCTACTCCCGGGACCAGGGTCTGCTCAACGCCGTCCTGGGCAGCCAGACCGACTGGTACGGCGACCCGAACGTCAACATCTGGGCGGTGCTGGTGGCGGCCGGCTGGCGGCACGTCGGCTACATCATGCTGCTCTACCTGGCCGGGCTCAAGGGCGTCGACCCGTCACTGCGGGAGGCCGCCTCGGTCGACGGGGCATCGGAGACCAGCACCTTCTTCCGGGTGATCTTCCCGGTGCTGCGGCCCATCAACATCATCGTGCTGGTGGTGACGGTGATCGAGTCGCTGCGCGCGTTCGACCTGGTCTGGGTGATCAACAAGGGGCGCAACGGCCTGGAGCTGATCTCCGCCCTGGTCACCCAGAACGTCGTCGGCGAGGCCAGCCGGATCGGCTTCGGCTCCGCCCTGGCGACGATCATGCTGGCCGTCTCGCTGGTCTTCATCACCGTCTACCTGGCCGTCGTCATGAGGGAGAACCGGCGATGAGCGCGTCGACCACGACCCGTCCGCCGACCTCGGAGCCGGCGTCCGGGGCCGCCGGGCGCCGTCGGCCGCTGCGCCCCGCCCGGGTGGCGCTGCACCTGTTCCTCGGCGCGGTCGCCGTCGGTTGGCTCTTCCCGATCCTCTGGGCGGTGCTGACCTCACTGCGCTCCTACGAGTACACCGCCGCCAACGGGTACGTCTCGTTCGGCGGCTGGACGCTCGACAACTACGTCACCGCCTGGCGGACCGCCGAGTTCGGCAAGCACTTCCTCAACTCGGTCTACATCACCGTCCCGGCGGTGCTGCTGACCCTGTTCCTCGCCTCGTGCGTGGCGTTCGTGATCGCCCGGTTCAGCTGGAAACTCAACATCGTCCTGCTCGGGCTGTTCACCGCCGCCAACCTGCTGCCCCAGCAGGCGCTGCTGATCCCGCTGTTCCGGATCTTCACCGAGGTGCCGCTGCCGGAGTTCATAAGCGACTCCGAGCTGCTCTACGACAGCTACTGGGGGCTGATCCTGGTCAACGTGGCCTTCCAGTGCGGCTTCTGCGTCTTCGTGCTCAGCAACTACATGAAGGCGCTGCCCCGCGACCTCTACGAGGCGGCCATGGTGGACGGGGCGAGCATCTGGCGGCAGTACTGGCAGGTGACCATGCCGCTGTGCCGGCCGGCGCTGGCGGCCCTGGCCACCCTGGAGGTGACCTGGATCTACAACGAGTTCTTCTGGGCCACCGTGCTGATGCGCACCGGCGACAAGTTCCCGGTCACCAGCTCGCTGAACAACCTGCGCGGCGAGTTCTTCACCGACAACAACCTGGTGTCGGCCGGCTCGGTGCTGGTCGCCATCCCCACCCTGGTGATCTTCTTCCTGTTGCAGAAGCAGTTCGTCAAGGGCCTGACCCTGGGCGCGTCCAAGGGCTGAGGTCACCGCCCACACCCACCCGCACCTGCGCGAGCTGACGATCTCGATGGCCCCCACCCACACCCACGCGCGAGAGCGGTATTCCTGGCAGGCATAAATATGACCCACAGGCATACCGCTCTCGCGCGCTACTGACACCCCTCGACCTCACCCACCGTGACGGACGCCGGGGTGCCCGCACCGGAGATGAGCGCCATGACCGATCCGACCGTGATCCACCTGCGCCGGGGCCGCACCAGCCTGGTGCTCGACGCGCGCGGCCCGGGACTGCCCCGGATCGTGCACTGGGGGGCCGACCTCGGTCCGGTGCCCGCCGACGACCTGCCGGCCCTGGTCGACGCCACCGTGCCGCCGGTGGTGCCGAGCAGCTTCGACGCGCCGACCGTGCTGTCCCTGCTGCCCGAGGCGAGCGCCGGCTGGAGCGGCCGGCCCGGCCTCGCCGGCCACCGCGCCGGCCACGACTGGTCCACCGCATTCCGGCTCGACAGCCTCGACGTCGACGACCCGGGTGGGGCGGCGCGGGTGGGCGTGCGGGCGACGGACCCGGGCGTCGGGTTGACCCTGACCGTCGAGATCACCCTCGACCCGGTCGGGGTGCTGACCGTGCGGCACCGGCTGCGCAACGACGCCGACCACCCCTACGAGGTACGCGAGCTGACGCCGGTGCTGCCCGTGCCTCCGGTCGCCACCGAACTGCTCGACCTCACCGGGCGCTGGTGCCGCGAACGCACACCGCAACGGCACACGTGGTCGCAGGGCGCGTGGGTCCGCGAGGGGCGGCACGGCCGCACCGGGCACGACGCCACCCTGCTGCTGGTCGCCGGCACCGCCGGGTTCGGCTTCGGCCACGGCGAGGTGTGGGCGGTGCACACCGCGTGGAGCGGCGACCACGTGACCGTCGCCGAACGCCGCCCGACCGGGGAGTCCACCCTGGGCGGCGGAGAACTGCTCGCCCCCGGCGAGATCGTCCTCGGCCCCGGCGACGAGTACGCCACCCCGCTGCTCTACGCGGTGCACTCCCCCGCCGGACTGGACGGGCTCAGCGACCTGCTGCACACCCACCTGCGGGCCCGACCCAGCCACCCCCGCACGCCGCGCCCGGTCACCCTCAACGTCTGGGAGGCGGTCTACTTCGACCACGACCTGGACCGGTTACGGACCCTCGCCGACCGGGCCGCCGAGGTGGGGGTCGAGCGGTTCGTCCTCGACGACGGCTGGTTCACCGGCCGTCGGCACGACCGGGCCGGCCTGGGCGACTGGCAGGTCGACGCCGACGTCTGGCCCGCCGGCCTGGGGCCGCTCATCGAGCATGTTCGCGGGCAAGGCATGCAGTTCGGACTCTGGGTCGAACCGGAGATGGTCAACCCCGACTCGGAGCTGTACCGCGCCCACCCCGACTGGGTGCTCGCCGCCCCCGGCCGGCTACCCCTGCCGTGGCGGCACCAGCAGGTGCTGGACCTGGCCAACCCGGCGGCGTACGCGCACCTGCTCGGCCGGCTCGACGCGCTGCTCACCGGGAACCCGGGGATCAGTTACCTCAAGTGGGACCACAACCGGGACCTCACCGAGGCTGGGCACGCCGGCCGGCCCGGGGTGCACGCGCAGACCGTGGCGGCCTACCGGCTCTTGGACGAGCTACGCGCCCGGCACCCGCACCTGGAGATCGAGAGCTGCTCGTCCGGCGGGGCCCGGGTCGACCTGGAGATCCTGCGGCGCACCGACCGGGTCTGGGCCAGCGACACCAACGACGCCCTGGAACGGCTGTCCATCCAACGCTGGACCGGCCTGCTGCTGCCCCCGGAACTGGTCGGCACACACATCGGCCCGGGGCGTTCGCACACCACCGGCCGGGTGCACACCCTGGGCTTCCGGGCGGTCACCGCGCTCTTCGGCCACCACGGCATCGAATGGGACATCGTCGCGATCGACGCCGAGGAGCGGGCCGAGCTGACCGCCTGGGTGGCCCTGCACAAGCGGCTCCGACCGCTGCTGCACACCGGGCGGGTGGTGCGGTTCGATCATCCGGACCCGGCCGTACAGGCGCACGGCGTGGTCGCCCACGACCGCTCCCGCGCCGTGTACGCGGTGTCCCGGGTGGCCACCTCCGGCACGCAGACCCCCGGCCCGGTGCGCCTGCCCGGCCTCGACCCGACCCGCCGCTACGCCGTCCGCCCCGCCGAGGGGGTGCCGCAGCCGGCGGCGATGCAGATCACCGAACCCCGCTGGCTGCCCGGTGTGACGCTGGGCGGCGCGGTGCTGGCGACGGTGGGTCTGCACCTGCCGGCCCTGCACCCGGAACAGGCCCTGCTCCTGGAGGTCGACGCGGTCGACTGACCGCCCCGGGTCCGGCCGCAGGGCGCCATCCCGGCGAGGACGGTGGTGGCCGGGCCCCAGGGGACCCGGCCACCGGTGGTGCGGAGGCGGTCAGCTCGCGGTGCAGGTCACCGTGGGGGCCGGGTTGCTGCCGGTCCAACTGCCGATGAAACCGAAGGCCGCGCTGGCCCCGGCACCGAGCCGGCCGTTGTAGTCGACGTTGCGCGCGGTCACCGTGCTGCCGCTGCTGCTCAGCGATGCGTTCCAGGCCTGGCTGACGGTCTGGCCGTTGGCGTAGGTCCACTTCGTCGTCCAGCCGTTGATGGCCGCGCTGCCGGCGGTCACCTTGACCTCACCCTGGAACCCGCCCTGCCACGAACCGATGATCGTGTACGTCGCGGTGCAGCCACCGGTCGCCGGCGGGGTCGTGACCGGCGGGGTGGTGGGCGGCGGGCTGGTCGGCGGGGTCGTGGGCGGGGTGGTCGGCGGCGTGGTGGGCGGCGTCGTCGGGGTGGTGCCGGAGTAGACCGACGCCTCCTTCGCGGTCGACTTGATGCCGTTGACGCCGTTGAAGATCCGCTGCCCCCAGGTGGTCAGGGCGGCCGGGTTGAAGTTGGTGGTCATGTCGAGGTACTCCACGCCACCGCCGTTGCCGCTCCACGACCAGCCGAGGTAACCGATCCCGTTGGCCTGGGTGTACGACAGGATGGTGTCCTCGTCGGGGTTGCCGTCGGAGTGGTCGAAACCGAACTCGCCGACCACGATGGGCAGCTTGGCGGTGCGGAACCGGCCCAGGTAGTCGCTGATCTCGGCGGCGGTGTCGAAGACGCCGTACATGTGGATCGAGAAGACGGTGTTCTTCTGCGGGTCGGCGGCGAACACCCCGGCCGCGTTGTCGCGCATGGTGAACGACCAGTCCTGACCCCAGTTCGGGGCGTCCACCATGATCGTGTGGGTGATGCCGCCGGCCCGCAGCCGCTTGATCGCGTTGGCGTTGTCGGTGGCCCAGGTGGCGTAGCCCTGGTTGCCGTACGGCTCGTTGCCGATGTTGACGATGACGTACCGCTCCTGGCCCTGCAGGGCGCTGGCGATGCTCAGCCAGTAGTCGACCGCCCGATCCAGGGTGATCGCCCCGGCCTGCTCGCCGTAACCGGTGGTGTCGTGCACCTCCAGCACGCAGATCAGCTTGTTGGCCTTGCAGAGCGAGATGACGTTGCTGACGTCGGCAGCGGTGTTCTTGGTCCAGCGGTCACCGCTGGCCAGCACCACCCGGACGGTGTTCGCACCGAGCGCCTTGATGTTGGCGAAGGAGGTGGTCTGCTGCGGGTACCAGGTGTGGGCGTGGTTGACGCCCCGCATGATGAACTCGTTGCCGTTGGCGTCGTAGAGCTTGCCACCGGAGACCGTGAAACCGGCTGCGGCCTGGGCCGGCTGGCCGAAGGCGAACACGGCGGCGAGGACGGTGAGCAGGGCGACACCGGCGACGGAAAGTCGCTTCTTCATGGGTTTCCTCAGGAAGGGTCGACCCCGTTGCCCTGGCGGGGTGGCGATGCTGGTGGGTGGCGCTCGGCTGCAGCCCGACAGCCGCCGCCGGAACTCCCTGGCCGCGTGCGGATCAGCGTATGCCGATGGAGCCGGGAAGGCAACCGGTTAAGTTACTGACGCGTTTCCCGCCGGGCCTGTGGCGACCCACACCGACCATGGGCCGCCACAGGGGGCAGTCATCCCCACCACAGGATGTGACACCACCAGCCTGAACCGGTTAAGTCGGACCCTAGACCCCCCTCCCGGGACCGTCAAGGGTCACCCGGTCGGGCGAGCCGGCCGCACCGGCGAGGTTGACCGGCGTCGCGCAGGGGTATCCGGTGACGATCGTCGCCCGGGAGGAGAAACCAGGATGGTCCGCGTCGGCTACACCCTGATGTGCGAACAGACCGGCCCCAAGCAGTTGGTCGACCACGCGGTACGGGCGGAGGCAGCCGGCTTCGACCAGCTGGTCATGTCCGACCACTACTACCCGTGGCTCGACGCGCAGGGCCACTCCCCGTACGCCTGGTCGGTGCTGGGCGCGGTCGCCCACGCCACCAGCCGGGCCGAGCTGATGTCCTTCGTCACCTGCCCGATCCGCCGCTACCACCCGGCGGTGGTGGCGCAGAAGGCCAGCACCATCGGGGTGCTCTCCGACGGGCGGTTCACCCTCGGCCTCGGCGCCGGGGAGAACCTCAACGAACACGTGGTCGGCGGCTGGCCGCACGTGCAGCAGCGGCACGAGATGTTCTCCGAGGCGCTCCAGATCATCCGTCCGCTGCTCAACGGCGAGACGCTGACCTTCTCCGGCAACCACTTCGACGTCCCCGACGCCTACGTCTGGGACCGGCCGGGACGCCCCGTACCGATGGCCGTCGCCGCATCCGGACCGTCGTCCGCCGCCCTCGCCGCCGAGTACGCCGACGGCATCGTCGCCACCGAACCCGACTCCCGGATCATCCAGCTCTATGACGACGCGGGCGGCGCCGGGCAGCCCCGCTACGGCCAGGTGGCCATCTGCTACGGCCCCGACGAGGCCGAGTGCCGCAAGATCGTGCACGACCAGTTCCGCTGGTTCGGCAACGGTTGGAAGGTCAACGCCGACCTGCCCGACCCGGACGCCTTCGCCGCCGCCACCCAGTTCGTCCGGGAGGAGGACGTCGCCGACGGCATCCCCTGCGGACCGGACGTCGAACGGCACGTCGAGGCGTTCCGCGCCTTCGTCGACGCCGGCTTCACGCACGTGGCGATCGTGCAGGTCGGCGGGGACAGCCAGCCGATGTTCCTGGACTGGGCGCAGGAGCAGCTACTGCCCCGGCTCCGCGAACTGTGACCACGGTGGCCGGTCGGGCCGGGTCGCGTACCCGCCCCGACCCGACCGGCATCGGCCTCGACGCGTTGCGGCGGGCACTGGCCGCCCCGCATCCGACGACCGGGTCGGACCGGCCGCCCGTCCACACTCCCGACCCGGACCGCCCGGTCACCGCGCCGGGCCCGCAGGCCGTCGCGCGCCGGGTGCGGACGGCGTTGACCAGCGAGTTCCGGCTCGTCGACAGGCTGCGCACGCACACCCGGCGCTCCGCCGACCCGACCGTGCCCGGCATGCCCCCGGTGGTGCTGGTGCACGGGCTGGCCGTGTCGCACCGATACCTCACCCCGCTGGCCGAGACGCTCGGCACCACCCACCCGGTGTACGTGCCCGACCTGCCCGGCTTCGGGCTGAGCGCCCACCCCGGCCACTCCTACAACCTGCGGCAGCACGTCTCCCACCTGCTGGCCTGGCTCGACGCGTACCAGATGCCCCCGGTCTGCCTGGTCGGGCACTCGTTCGGCGCGGAGGTGGCCGCCGCGCTCGCGGCGGACCGCCCTGCGGCGATCCGGGCGCTGGTGCTGGCCGGGCCGACCAGCGACCCGAGCGCCCGGTCCCGGCGAGGGTTGGTCGGCCGATGGCTGGTGGACAGCCTGCGGGAGGCGCCCTGGCAGGTGCCGATCCTGGTCCGCGACGTCCTCGACGCGCGCCCCTGGCGGGTGGCCGCCACAATCGCGCACTCGGTCCACCACGCGGTGGAGGAGGATCTGGTCCGGATCGCCGTGCCCACCCTCGTGCTGGCCGGGGAACGCGACCCGATCGTGCCGCCCCGGTGGCGCGCCCAGGTGACCCGGCTGGTGCCCGACGCCCGGCTGGTCACCGTGCCCGGGGCCGCCCACAACGTGCTCACCACCGCCCCCGGACCGGTGGCCGAGGCGATCCGTGACCTACTCGTCCCGACCCTGGCCAGGTGAACCATGCGTTTCGGCAACACGCAGATCCGACCCCTCGGCGGCGGCTTCGGCTGCCTGCTGATGATCCTGTTCTCGGTGCTCGCCTCGATCGCCCTGACCGTCGTGGTCAACCTGCTCCTCTGACGACCGGCGGGGAGCGCGGCGTGCACGCTCCCCGCCGGTCGACGTCACAGCGGTCGCCAGGTCGATTCGTCGTCGTGGGTGGCGACCGGCCGGACGGCGGCGGCCAGGTCCCGGGCACCGTCCTCGCCGCCGAGCGCGGCACTGCCCGCCGGACTCCACGTTCCCACCACCCCCCGGCAGCCGGCGCAGCCGGGCACGGCACCGACCGACCAACTGCCGGACTCACCGTTCTGGCCGAACATCCACGCCGGTCGGCCCTGCACGCGGCCCGTCGGGTCATCCGGCTGGTCGCCACGCTCCAGGCCGACGGTCAGGTCCCCACCGGCGGCGGAGGAACCGGGAAGCCGGTAGTCGAGAATGGCCCTGCCCCATTGCCCGTCCCGCCAGCTGAGGTGGGCCTGGTAGAGCCGGGCGTCCGACGGCAGCGCCACCGGCCCGAACGGCACCCGGACCGGTTGCCGCTCCCACACCATCCCCGCGGCCACCCGGCGCAGCACCTCCGCCGGCCGGTCGAGGGTGAACCCGGTGATCGTGACCCAGGCGTCCGGGGCGTACTGCCAGGAGAGCACCGTCTCCTGGCGGTTGGGGCTGGTGTGCAGGAAGGCCGGGTGTCCCTGCACCGGATCGACAGGTGAGCCCGGCGGGGTGGCCCAGGGTGTCGGCTCGTTGCGCAGCTTTCCCGCGCTGCTGTTGTCCCGGCTCAGCTGGTCGGTGAAGAAGTCCACCCCCCGCGCGCCCACGGTCACCGTGACGCTGCCGGCCCGGAAGTCGGTCCGGGCCACCCCGACCGGCGTGGCGCGGAGCGCCAGGGTCGTCTGCCGGTCAGCGGTGGTACGAAGGTTCCGTTCGGACAGGTCGGCCGGTAACCAGGTCAACCGGAAAAGCTGCCGGGCCGGATCGAAGGCGGTGGGTGCCACCGTCGGCGGCCAGGTCCGGTCGGCCGGAGTCGGCGGCGGCCGTACTCCCAGCAGTGCGGTGACGCCGAGCAACGCCACGGCGGTGATCACCGCCGTGGCGGCGACGGCCAGCCGGCGACGCCGCACCGTGCGCTCCCCCGCCGTCACCAACACCGTTGCTCCCGGCCCCCCGGCCGGCAGGTCGTCGGCGGCCCGGGTCAGCATCTCCCGGACCAGGGTCTCGTCGTCGTGGATCACCGGGTCACCTCCGTCGGGTCCGCCAGCGGCAACTGCCGGCGCAGCGCAGCAAGTCCCCGCGCGGTCTGGCTCTTGACGTTGCCGGCCGAGCAGCCCAGCACCTCGGCGGTCTGCTCGACGCTCAGGTCGGCGTAGAAGCGCAGCACCAGCACCATCCGCTGGCCGGGTGGCACCGCCGCCAACGCGGCCCGCACCGCGACCGTGTCCACCACCGCGTCGGTCGGTGCAACTCCCCTGGGCTCCGGCTCCGGCGGGCGGTCGAGCAGGCGTACCCCGAACCAGCGGGACCGGCGCTCCTGCCGGAACGCGTTGACCAGCATCCGGTGCACGTACGCCCCGATGTCGTCGGCGGACCGTGCCCGACCCCACTTGACGTAGAGCCGGGTCAGCGTCTGCTGCACGACGTCGTCGGCACGGTGGGCATCTCCCCCGGTCAGCAGGTACGCCGTCCGGCGCAGCTTCGGTGTCGCCCCCGTCACGAAGTCGACGTACTCCTGCCGTTGCGTCGCGTGCATCGACCACTCCCCGTCCCGGACGCTGGCACTGTCACCGTACGGATGGCCCCCGGTTTGGAAACGGTTGCACGGGGGAGAGAACTCAGAACGGACGCCAGCCGGCTTCGTCGTCAGGGTCGGTGACCAACCGGACCCGGGCGGCGAGGGCGAGCGCGGCCCGGTCGCCGCCGAGCGCGGCCAGACCGTGCGGCGTCAGTACCCCGACCTCGGCCACCGTGCGCGGGGCCGCACCGGGAACCCGCCCGACCCGGTACGTGCCCAGGCCACCGGCCGACCACGCCGGCCGGCCGTCAGCGGTGGTGTTCCCCGGCCCGCCCGACCAGTCCCGGCGCACGCCGATGGTCAGGTCGCCGTACGGCGAGGGGGAGCCGGACGCGAGGTAACCGCCCCACACCCGGTGCCACCTGCCGTCGCGCCGCTCGACCGCCACCCGTTCGAGTCGGCAATCCGCAGGCGGTGGCACCCGGAGGAAGGGAACCGTGAGCGGTCGGTCGTCACCGACCAGCCCTTCGGCGATCTGCCGCAGCACCCGGGCCGACCCGGGCTGGTTGGTGGACAGCACCGCGGCCCACGCGTCGTGGGCGTACCGCCAGGACAGGGCGGCCCGTGAGCCGTCGGGACTGACGTACAGGTGCGCCGGACGGTCCCGCACCGGCGCGACGGCGACCCCGGGCGGAGTCGACGGTGCGGCCGACCCGGCCAGTTCCGGATCCCACTCGCGCAGCGGCCGGCAGACGTCCACGCCCCGGGCCCCCACCGTCACCGTCACCACCCGGCCGGCGCGCACCGGAGCGGCTCCCCGGCCCGGGGTCCACGCCGGCAGCAGGGCGGTGAGCGAGTGCTCCCACCGCTGCCCGGTGTAGGTCAGGTGGGTCAGCTCCCCGGGCAGCCAGGAGAGTCGGAAGACCCGCCGACCGGGATCGAACTCCGACGGCACCCCCGTCGTGCGACACCCGGCGTTCTCCTGCTCCCGCATGCTACCCATCGACCACTCCCCGTCCCGGACGCCGGCACTGTCACCCGTAGCGATGGCGGCGGGACCGGAAAGGGTTGCACGGGTTCCGTGGTGGGCGGTCAGGCCGGGTCGAGGTCCAGCTCGGCGACGACCGGGTAGTGGTCGGAGGCGTACTCGGTGTCGCCGCCGCGTACCACGTGGACGTCGCGCAGCCGGGCGGCGAGCGCCGGGGTGCCGAGCAGGTAGTCCAGCCGCATGCCGGAGAACTCGCCGCCGCCGTGCCGGGTCGGCGCGGTCAACCCGACCTCGGCCGGGCCGGCGGCGTGGGCCGGATCGGCCGGCCCGCCGCCGCGGGGCAGCTCAGGCGACCCGGCGGCGTGGGTCCAGAGGTCGACCAGGCCGGCGGCGAGCAGCCGGGCCACCGCCCGGGTGTCCACGGTCCGCCCGTCGCGGCGCAGGTGCCGCCGCCGGTACGCCGCCGGCAGCCGGGCCACCCGGTCGGCGTGGTCGGTGCCCGGGTCCAGGGTGTTCAGGTCACCGGCGAGCAGCGCCAACTCCCCCGGCGCGCGGCCTACCGCACGGGCGAGCCAGCCGGCCTCGATGCGCCGCCGCAGCCCGGTGTACGGGTCGAGGTGGGTGCCGAACACGGTGAGCGGGCCGGCGGTGGTGGCCAGCTCGACCCGCTGCGCCGCGTGGTGCAACGGTCGACGGACCGGCCCGGCGGAGCGGATGCGCCACGGCGGGCGGACCAGCACGGCAACCGGCTGACCGAAGCAGCTGCGGGCCAGGTGGGGGCGCATCCCCACCCGGTCGGCGAACCCGGCCAGCACCCCCGGCCGGTCGAAGCCGCGCAGCTCCTGCACGGCCAGCACGTCGGGGGCCTGCACGGTGACGACCCGGCACACCAGGTCCCGGCGGTCGGGGCCGGTCCGGTCCCGACCGCCGGTCCTGATGTTCCAGGTCATCATCCGCAGCACGGTGGCCGGCTCACCCGGGACGGCCGGCCTTGGCCAGCTCGTCGTCCAGCTCGTCGACCTGTTCCGACTCGATCTCGGGCCGGTTGCCCTCGTAGACGTCGGCGTTGGGTCGGATCACCCAGTAGAGCAGGCCGATCCAGAGGCCGCTGAGGATGAGCGCGCCCATGAAGTCGGTCGGGTGGTGCATGCCCCGGTACATCCGGGAGACCGCCACCCCGACCGGCATGATCACGGCCATCGCCACGAAGAGCCACCGCCACCAGCGGTCGGTACGGACGAACACGATGATCGCGATGACCAGCCAGAGGCAGGTGGTCGCGGCGATGTGCCCGGACGGGAAGGACGAGGTGGGCATCTGCCCGTCGAGGTTCTCCACCGCCGGGCGGGGCCGGTCCACCACCCGGGCCGAGGCGAGGAACAGGCTCAGCTCGCCGAAGAGCGCCAGCACCACGAAGAGCACCGGCCGCCACCGCTTCCAGATGGCCAGCACCAGCGGGCAGAAGACCAGCGAGACGATCAGGATGGCGTGGGTGTCGCCGAACTTGCTCCACCACCAGCTCAGCTCGGTGAGGAAGTCGGTGTGCCGGGCGGCGAACCAGCGCGGCACGTCGGTGTCCAGGGTCTCGAAGATGGTGCCCTTGGCGTGGTAACTGACGTACGTGCCGAAGGCGTACAGGGCGCCGAAGACGATCACCCAGCCGACCAGCAGCTCGGCCACGGCGGAGCGCGGGTGCTCCAGCACGTGCTCCTCGGCCGGGGCGGGGGTGATCTTGTCACTGGCCTCCGGTTCCAGCCCCTCGCTCAGCGGCGGCACCGGCCGGCCACGCTCGCGCCGCCACAGCCGGAAGGCGTACGCGGTGACACCGAGCCAGGCCGCGCCGAGCAGCCAGCCGCCGATCACGTCGGAGACGAAGTGCACGCCGAGCGCGATCCGGGTCAACCCGATCAGCGCCACCAGCACGGCGACGATGGCGATCGCCGGCTTACGCCAACGGGGCGCCATGGCGGGCAGGAAGACCAGCAGCAACGCCCCGTACGCGACGAACGAGCCGAGCGCGTGCCCGCTGGGGAAGCTGTTGCCGGGGGCGCTGGCGACGGGCACGTCGACCACCGGGCGGAGCCGGCCGACCAGGGCCTTGAGCGACGGGTCGAGGATCAGCCCGCCCACCCCGGTCACGATCAGGTAGACCGCCAGCCGGGACTGGCGACGGATCAGCAGGGTGACCACGGCGATCGTGACCAGCCAGATCAGCACCGGTCGGCCACCCAGGTCGGTGACCGCCTGGAGCACGGTGACCAACGCGTGGTGCGGCGCGACGAGCCCGTTGAACCATTCGGCCGCCTCGTGGTCGGCGTGGTACATCGGGCTCCACTTGAACCGGACGAGCATCAGCAGCAGCCCGAAGGCCACGCCCGCGCCGGCCACGGCCAGCAGGCCGGCGACGCTCCGTTCGGCGAAATGGCCGAGCGGCCGTCGGGCCGTCGTGTCCTTGACCGCGGTCACCCCGCACCTCCCTGCGTCAACGTGGCGAGGCGCGCTGTACCCGATTCTGCCGTCCCGTACACGCCCGTCCGGTGTGGCGGGCTCACAGTGCGGTCATGTCACCGGTGTCGAGCAGTTCCTCCCGCTCGGCCTCGGGCTCCCACAGGTCCGGCTGGGCCGGCTCCGGAGCGCCGATCCGCATCGCCTCCAGCTGGGCGGCGAACGACAACCCGCCGAACAGCGCCATGCCGGTGAGGTTGGCCCACAGCAGCAACGCCATCATCCCGGTCAACGCCCCGTACGTCTGGCCGAAGCCGCCGCTGAACTTGACGTACGCGGCGAGCAGCAGGCTGGCCAGCCACCACAGGGCGGTGGCGATGCCGGCGCCGAAGTAGAGCCAGGACAGGCCGGGCTGCTTGCGTCGGGGCGCGTGCCGGAAGATCACCGCCACCGCTACCACGGTCAGCACGAGGCTCAGCGGCCAGCGCACCACCTCCCAGAGGCCGGCGGCGAGATCACCCCACTCGTAGTGGCGCTGCACCGACTCGCCCATCGCCCCGCCGCCGACCAGGATCAGGAACCCGGCCAGGGCGGGCAGGCCGGCGACCACGGCCAGCACCGCCGCGCGCAGGTACTTCCACAGCGCGGGGCGGTCCCGTTCGACGCCGTAGATCCGGTTGGCGCCGCGCTCGATCTGGGCCATGGTGGTGGTCAGCGCCACCAGGCCGGTGATCAGGCCGAGGGTCAACGCCAACTCGCCGGTGCTCTCGGTGCGGTCCCCGTCGCCGAGGAGATCCTGCACCACCTGCTCGCTCTGCCCGGGGGTCAGCGCCAGCACGGTGTCGGCGACCACCCGGCCGCCCTCCTCGACACCCAGGTCGCTGATCAGGCCGGTGAGCGCGATCAGGAACGGGACCACGGCGAGGCAGAGTTGCAGGGCGAACGCGCGGGAGTGGCTGAACCCGTCGCCGTAGCGGAACCGGATGAACGCGTCCCGCAGCAGTTGCCAGCCACCTAGCCGGCGCAGCGTACGCCAGGCGTCGTCGGCGGCGAGTTCGTCCGACGCCATCAACCGGGTCTCGGGGACGAGCTTGGTGCTACTCACGGCGGGCTTCCTCGATCAGCTTCTCGCCGCGCTGCGCCGCCGCGTCGGCGTCGTACGCCAGATCCGGGTCCTGGGCCGGGCGCGGCACGCAGAGCCAGAGCGACCCGGGTCTGATCTCGGCGGTCAGGGTGCGGCCGGGTGCGATCAGGTCGCCGTCGAGCTGCCGGGGCTGGGCCCTGGTGCTGGTGATGACGACCTTGCGGGCCCGGTGGACCTCCATCCGGGGGACGCTGCCCTGCCGGCGGACCAGCGCCCAGCCCATGGCGAGCCAGTGCCGGACCCGGTTGGGGGTGAGCACGGCGACGTCGAGCCAGCCGTCGTCGGGCTCGGCGTCGGTGAGCAGGCGCACCCCGCCCTGGAGCCGCCCGACGTTGGCGACGAGCACGGTGCGGGCCCGGCGGCGCATCGGGGGCCGGTCGTCGATGCGGACGGTGAGCCGCATCGGGCGGTCCCGCAGGTGCTTGGCCGCCCCCACCACGTAGGCGGGCCAGCCGATGCGGGCCTTGGTGGTCTCGGAGGTGTCGGCCAGCATCTGCGCGTCGAAGCCCATCCCGGCCATGACCGCGAAGCACTGGTCGTCGACGACGCCGACGTCGAGTCGGCGTCGGCCGCGTTCGACGGCCACCTGGAGGCCGGCGGCCAGGTCGTTGGAGAGTCCCAGGTTGGCGGCGAGCAGGTTGCCGGTGCCCTGGGGCAGCACGGCGAGTTCGACGTCGGTGCCGGCGAGCGCGGTGACGCAGGCCATCACGGTGCCGTCGCCGCCGCAGGCGAAGACCAGCTCGGCCCCGGCGGCGACGGCCTGCTCGGTCTGGCCCCGGCCGGGGTCCTCGGCGGTGGTCTCGTACCAGGTCGGGGCCGGCCAACCGGCGGCGGCGAGCGCCTCCTCCACGGTCGCGCGGAACTCGTCGAGATCAGTCACCTTCGTCGGGTTGACCACCACCGCCGAGCGCGGGGCGCGGTCGCCGTCGGTCACCGTACGCTTCTGCTCTGCACCGTCCACGGCGTCAGTGTGCAGCACCCCGGCCGGGTCAGCGACCCGACGACGACCGACGTTGCATTGACCGCAAACAGGTTTGATCCGGGTTGGGACCTACCCGACCGGTCAGGCCGCCGTCCGCAGCGCCAACTCGATCCGTCGGCGCAGGTCGTCGAGGTCCACGCCCGCCTCGGTCAGCACCACCGCGCCCAGGCCGCCACCCTCGCGGAGCACGCCGAGCAGCAGGTGTTCGGTGCCGATGTGCCGGTGCCGCAGCCGGAGCGCCTCGCGTAGCGCCAACTCCAGCGCCTTGCGGGAACGGGGCGAGAAGGGCCCGCCGACCGGCCGGCGCAGCGGCCACCGTCGGCGTGGGGCCGGGACCGCCTCGCGTAGGGCGTCCGGGCCGAAGTTGTCCTCGATCCGGGCGACGATGGCCGCGAGGTCGATGCCGATCTCGCGCAGCGCGGCCGCGTCCGCCTCGCCGAGCCCGATCCCGCCGGCACCGACGTGCCGCCGGATCCGGGCGCGCAGGTCGTCGGCGTCGACGCCGGCGGAGGTGAGCACCCGGCTGGCGAGCGCATCGGTGTCGGCCAGGACGGCGAGCAGCAGGTGTTCGGTGCCGACGGGACGTCGCCCGTCGCGCTGGGCCTGTTCGACCGCGCTCCGGACGACGGCGCGGGCCCGATCGGTGAACCGCTCGAACATCATTCCTCCCAGGTTCCTCGGACCGCCGGTCGCCCGGCGTGCTTCTTGTGGACCGCCTGCCGGCTCACCTCGAGCGCGTCGGCGATCTCCTGCCAGGACCAGCCCTGCCGTCGGGCGTTGTCCACCTGGACCACCTCCAGCCGTTCGAGGAGCCGACGCAGGGCGAGCACCGCGCGCAGGCCGACCCGGGGGTCGGTGCTGCCGGCGGCTGCCGCGAGTTCCGTTGCCTGACTCATGCTGTCAACTTACGTTGACAATTCGGCTGTGTCAACCACAGTTGACGCACCCGACCTGCGCCGACACGACGCCGGACGCCCCGGTCCAGGCCCGCGACGGTGCTACCGTCCGCTGGTGTTCCGTCGCCGCACCACCGACCAGCCCATCGAGGCGGCCCGCCGGCTGCCCGTCGGCCGGATCGAGTGGGAGATCGCCGGCGGCACCGTGGCCGGTCACCGCTACTCGGCCAACTTCGACGTCCTGCACGTCGACCCGGAACTACCGTTCGCGGTGGTCGTCGACGGCATGGGCGAGGGCGAGGGCAGCCGGGTCGCCGGCAGCACCGCACGCGACACACTGCGCGAACTGGTCCACGCCGGCTGGCCGGCCGTCGGTCCCCGCGAGCTGCGTGCCGCCGTCACCGAGGCCCAGATCCGGGTACGCCGGGCCGGCGCCGCCGTCGACGAGCTGGCCGGCTGCACGCTGACCGCGCTGCTCGCCGCGCCCGACGGCGAACTGGCCTGGATCGTCCAGCTCGGCGACTCCCGGGCCTACCGGCTGCGCGACGGGCTGCTGGAACTGGTGACCGTGGACCACACGATGGCCTGGCTCGGGGTGCTGCACGGCTGGTGGCCGGCGAACTCCCGGGAGGCGTCCCGCGCCCGCTACCAGCTGCTGCGCTACCTCGGCCACCCCGACCGGCCCGACCCGGACCTGCTCGGGGTGCCGCTGCGCCCCGGTGACACCTGGCTGCTCTGCACCGACGGGGTCAGCGACCAGCTCGACTACCACCGGCTACGCGAACTGCTCGCCGAGCCGGACCCGACCCGGGCGGTACGCGCCCTGCTCGCCGCGAGCCTGGCCGAGGGCGGCAGCGACAACGCCACCGCCGTCGTGCTGCGCGTACACCCGGGGACCGGACCGACCCGTCCGGCTGATCGGGCTCCACCGCCTCCCCGGCGCGACTAGCGTCGGTGGGGACGGCGCGGGGCGTAGGGTGCGGGCGCCCGGGAGGTGAACCGGATGACCGGGTCCACGGGCGGGCCGGTGGTGGTCGGTGTCGGGCCGGCACCGACGGACCTCGCGGTGGTCCGGGTGGCCGCCCGGGAGGCCGCCGCGCACGGCCGGGACCTGGCCCTGCTGCACGCCTTCAACTGGGAGGCCGCGTTGGCCGGCCCGTCGGTCGCCGGCAGCCGCGACGCCGCCGAGGAACTGGTCGCCCGGGCCGCAACGGCCGCGAACGAGGTCGAACCAGGGCTGCCGGTCAGTGGGGAGATCGTCGAGGGGGCACCGGTCGAGGCCCTGATCCGCCGTTCCGGGACGGCGTTCCTGGTGGCCATCGGGGACGGCGGGATGGCCGGCTGCGGCGGCTGCGTACCCGCCGACGCGCCCGCCGTGCAGCTCGCCGCCCGCGCCGGCTGCCCGGTGCTGGTGGTCCGCCGCGACCCACCGCCCCCGGGCCCGGTGCTGGTCGGCGTGGACGGCTCGCCCAGCTCCCGGGCCGCGCTCGTCTTCGCCTTCGGCTGTGCCGCCCGCCGCCGGGCCCGGGTCATCGCGGTACGGGTGATCGAGCCGGGACGACCCGACGACGGCGACGACGTGCTCGGCACGCTGGTCGGCCAGGCCCGCCGGCACCACCCGGACGTGCCGGCGGAGTGCCACACCGTACGCGGCGATCCGGGGACCGTCCTGGTGGAGCAGTCCCGGTCGGTGCAGGTGGCGCTGGTCGGCGCCCGGGGCGACCAGCCGGGGCGGGGGATGCTCGGCGAGGTGAGCCAGACCCTGCTCTACCACGCGCCCGCGCCGGTCATCGTCGTCCGTGGGTTGGTTTCTGCCGGGGCGGGCGGGGCATGACGACCCGGCGAGGCCGGGACCAACGGCCCTGACCGGTGACCGGGCAATCGCGAAGACTGGGTCTGCCCGGGGCGAAACGGCGCTTCCGGGTGCAGAACTCCCCGACCCGCGAGAGGCTTTGGCAGCATGGACACCGCTCTCGACCTGCACAGCCCCCTGACCGACGACGAGCTGCGCCGGCTGGACGCCTACTGGCGGGCGGCAAACTACCTCACCGTCGGGCAGATCTACCTGCTCGACAACCCGCTGCTGCGCGAGCCGCTCGCCCCCGAGCACGTCAAGCCCCGGCTACTCGGCCACTGGGGCACCAGCCCCGGCCTGAACCTGCTCTACGCCCACCTCAACCGGGTCATCGTCAACCGTGACCTGTCGGCGATCTTCGTCACCGGCCCCGGCCACGGCGGCCCCGCGCTGGTCGCCAACACCTGGCTGGAGGGCACCTACAGCGAGCTGTACCACTCGGTGAGCCGTGACGAGACCGGCATGCAGCGGCTGTTCCGCCAGTTCTCCTTCCCCGGCGGCATCCCGAGCCACGTCGCACCGGAGGTGCCGGGCTCGATCCACGAGGGCGGCGAGCTGGGGTACGCCCTGAGCCACGCCTACGGCGCCGCCTTCGACAACCCGGACCTGCTGGTGGCCTGCGTCATCGGCGACGGTGAGGCGGAGACCGGCCCGTTGGCGGGCAGCTGGCAGTCCAGCGTCTTCCTCAACCCGGCCCGCGACGGCGCGGTGCTGCCCATCCTGCACCTCAACGGCTACAAGATCGCCAACCCGACGGTCATGGACCGGATCCCCACCGAGGACCTGCTCAACCAGATGCGCGGCCACGGCTACCAGCCGTACCTGGTCGCCGGGGACGACCCGGAGCAGGTGCACCAGCTCCTCGCGGCCACCCTGGACCGGGCCTGCGACGAGATCGCCGAGATCCAGCGGGTGGCCCGCTCCGGCGGCCACGTCGAGCGCCCCCGCTGGCCGATGATCATCCTGCGGACCCCGAAGGGCTGGACCGGCCCGGCCCAGGTCGACGGCAAGCAGGTCGAGGGGACCTTCCGCGCCCACCAGGTGCCCATCGCCGAGGTGCGCGACAACCCGGAGCACCGGGCCGAGCTGGAGCGCTGGCTGCGCAGCTACCGTCCGGAGGAGCTCTTCGACGCCACCGGCGCCCCGGTCGCCGAGCTGACCGCACTGCCGCCCAAGGGCGAGCACCGGATGAGCGCCAACCCGGTCACCAACGGCGGGCGGGTGCTGCGGGACCTGACCCTGCCGGACTTCCGCGACTACGCCGTCGACGTCAAGCAGCCGGGTGAGCCGGTGGTCGGCGCGGCCGGGGTGCTCGGCACCTGGGTCCGCGACGTGATCACCGCCAACCCGCAGACCTTCCGGCTGTTCGGCCCGGACGAGGTCGCCTCCAACCGGCTCGGTGCCGCGTTCGAGGTCACCGACCGGGCCTTCGACGGCCGGATCGAGGCCACCGACGACCACCTGTCCCCCGACGGCCGGGTGATGGAGGTGCTCTCCGAGCACCTCTGCGAGGGCTGGTTGGAGGGTTACCTGCTGACCGGCCGGCACGGCATCTTCACCAGCTACGAGGCGTTCATCCACATCGTCGACTCGATGGTCAACCAGCACGCCAAGTGGCTGAAGGTGACCCGGGGCATCCCCTGGCGGGAGCCGATCGCCTCGCTGAACTACCTGCTCTCCAGCCACGTGTGGCGACAGGACCACAACGGTTTCTCGCACCAGGACCCGGGCTTCATCGACCACGTGGTCAACAAGAAGGCCGAGGTCGTCCGGGTCTACCTGCCGCCGGACGGCAACACCCTGCTCTCCACCATGGACCACTGCCTGCGCAGCCGGCATTACATCAACGTGGTGGTGGCCGGCAAGCAGCCCGCCCCGAACTGGCTGACCATGGACGAGGCGGTCCAGCACTGCCGGCGCGGCCTGGGCATCTGGGACTGGGCCAGCACCGACGACGGTCAGGAGCCGGACGTGGTGCTCGCCTGCGCCGGTGACGTGCCGACCCTGGAGACCCTCGCCGCCGCCGACCTGCTCCACCAGCACCTGCCCGAGCTGAAGGTGCGGGTCGTCAACGTGGTCGACCTGATGCGGCTCCAGCCGTCGTCGGAGCACCCGCACGGCCTGCCGGACAACGAGTTCGACACCATCTTCACCCGCGACAAGCCGATCATCTTCGCCTACCACGGCTACCCGTGGCTGATCCACCGGCTCACCTACCGCCGGGCCAACCACGACAACCTGCACGTGCGCGGCTACAAGGAGGAGGGCACCACCACCACGCCGTTCGACATGGTGATGCTCAACGACCTGGACCGCTTCCACCTGGTCATCGACGTCATCGACCGGGTGCCCGGCCTGGCCGCCCGCGCCGCCCACCTGCGGCAGGAGATGGTCGACACCCGGCAGGCCTGCCGCGACCACACCCGCCGCCACGGTGAGGACGACCCCCGGGTCGCCGAGTGGCGCTGGATCCGGGAGACCGAGCCGCAGCAACTCGACGGGCAGTGACACCCCCGGGGTCCGTGGTGGGCCGGTCACCGGCCGGCCCACCACGCCCCACCAGCCAGGAAAGGACGAGACGATGAACTCCGACGAGATCCTGGTCGGCTACGACGGTTCCGCCGACGCGGGCGTCGCCGTGGACTGGGCGCTGGCCGAGGCGCGGCGCAGCGGACGCCCGGTCCGGCTGGCGTACGTCTTCGAGTGGATGACCGTCGCCGGCTGGGTCGGCCCGGGGGTGGCCCCCGGGGTCTGGCCGGACGACGACGCCCGACGGCAGGTCGAGGAACTGGTGCACAAGGCCGCCGCGGACGCCACCGCCGCCTGGCCCGGCGTCACCGTGCACGGCGAGGTCTTCGACGGCCCGCCCGCGCTGGTGCTGGAGGAACGCTCCGCCGAGGCCGGGCTGCTGGTGCTCGGCAGCCGGGGCCACGGCGGCTTCACCGGTCTGCTCGCCGGCTCCACGGCGGTGTCGGTGGCCGCCCACGCGCACTGCCCCGTGGTGGTGGTGCGGGAGGCGCAGGCCAAGGTCGACGGGCCGGTGGTGGTCGGCTACGACGGCTCCGATCAGGCCGGCACCGCGCTCGGGTTCGCCGTGGAACGGGCCGCGCAACGCGACGCCCCGCTGCGGGTGCTGCGGGCCTTCGAACCGCCGGACGACCGCTGGCGGCCCTCCGACCCGGACGCCGAGGCCCGGCTCGCGGCGGACCGGGCCGAGATCGACCAGGCCCTCGCCGGGTGGCGGGAGACCTTCCCGCAGGTGCCGGTCACGGTGGAGATCGCACCGGCCCGGCCGGCCGCCGCGCTCGTCGAGGCGAGCCGGGACGCGCAGCTCGTGGTGGTCGGCAGCAGGGGACGGGGCGGGCTGCGCGGGATGCTGCTCGGCTCGGTCGGCCAGCAGCTCATCCAGCACGCGCACTGCCCGGTAGCGGTCGTCCGCGAACGCTGACCACCCCGACCGGGGCGGCACGGATTGAGCCGGCGAGTGGATCAGGACCCGGGGGTGGGCGGGGCGGGATCGAGGGAAAGGTAGTCCTCCTCTTCCCCGGCCAGGTGCAGGCGCAGCACGGCGTCCAGTCCGTAGAGGCTGGCGAGCAGGTCGGGCACCTGGTCGGGGTGCAACCGCCCGTCGGCCCGGGCCAGGTGACCGCCGATCCGGTCCACCAGCCCGTGGATCTCCACGTGTTCCCGACTCATCGTGGCCGTCGCCTCGTCGCCGCCCAGCGGGCCGGCCAACGCCGGATAGAGCTGCCGCTCCTCGGCGTCGGCGTGCGGCAGCACCTCGTCGGTCAGCCGCCGGTGCGTGTCGCGCAGCGCCGGCAGGCACCCCTCGGCGGTCGGCCGGGTCGCCACCAGGTCGGCGGTGTCACGTACCCGGGCGAGCACGTCGCGTACGCCGGCATGCTGGCCGGCGTACCGGTCGAGCAGGGCACGGGTGGTCGGCGGCACGTCCCGGCGGCGCAGCCCGCCACGCAACGCCCGCAACGCGTTGAGGATGACCAGCACGTCGATGCCCTCCTGGAGGAAGGCGCCCGCCACCGGCGGCAGCCGACCGGCGGCGGCCACCAGCATCGCGAGCACCGCCAACCCCATCCCGACGGCGGCGCTCTGCACCGCGATCCGGCGGGCGTGGCGGGCGATCTCGACGGCGTCGGCGAGCCGGTCCAGCCGGTCCACGGTGATCACCGCGTCGGCGACGTCCGCCGACGCGGTCGCCCCGGTCGCCCCGGTCGCCCCCATCGCCACCCCGACGTGCGCCGCCGCCAACGCGGGCGCGTCGTTCACCCCGTCACCCACCATCACGGTCACCGCCCGCCGCGACTCCCGCCGGACCCGGTCCACCTTCTCCTGCGGCGAGCAGCGGGCCAGCACCTCGTCCACCCCCACCAGCCGGGCCACCTGCTCGGCGGTACGCGGCCGGTCCCCGGTGAGCAGCAGCAACCGGGACAACCCGGCCTCCCGCAGCCGGCGTACCGTCCGGCGGGCATCGGGACGGACCGGGTCCGCCAGCAGGATCGCGCCGAGCGGGCCCTGGTCACCGCTCACCCACACCGTCGACCAGCCGGCCAACTCGGCCCGGTCCCGGGCCAGCTCCGCCCAGTCGGGTAGGTCACCGCCGAGCTGCCCGACCCGCACCAGCCGGCCGTCGACCCGGCCGCTCACCCCGCGCCCCGGCTCCTCGGTCACCTCCGTCGGCGTGGCCAACACCAGCCCCCGCTGGCGGGCCTGCCGCACCAGCGCCACGGCCAGCACGTGCGGGGACAGCTGCTCCACCGACGCGGCCAGCCGCAGCACCTCGTCCCGGTCGCCGCCGGGAGCGACCACCGTCTCCGCCGCCCAGGGCCGGCCCGCCGTCAGCGTGCCCGTCTTGTCGAGCAGCAGGGTACGGGCCCGGCCGAGCAGCTCCAGCGAACCACCGTCGCGCACCAGGACACCCCGCCGGGCCACCCGCGACAACCCGGAGACGATCGCGATCGGGGTGGCCAGCAGCAGCGGGCACGGCGTCGCCACCACCAGCACCGCGACCGCCCGGACGAACTCCCCCGACCACACCCCGGCCACCGCGGCCAGCGCCAAAGTGAACGGGACGAACGCCGCCGCGTACCGGTCGGCGAGCCGTACCGTCGGGGCCCGGTGGGCGGTCGCCTCCCGCGCCAGCCGGACGATCCCCGCGTAGGTGCTGCCCGCCGCGTCCCGGGTGGCCCGCAGACCCACGGCGGCACCGGCGTTGACGACCCCGCTGGGCACCTGTTCCCCGGCGGCCCGGCCCACCAGTTGCGACTCCCCGGTCACCACCGACTCGTCCAGCGTCGCCGGGGCCGTCAACACACCGTCGACCGGCACCACGTCCCCCGGCCCGACCAGCAGCTGGTCACCCACCGCGACCCGGTCCAGCCCGATCACCTCGATGCCCCCGTCGGGGGTACGCCGCCGTGCCCGCCGGGGTGCCCGCTCCAGCAGGGCACGCAGGTCGCGGGTCGCCCGCCCCTGCGCGTACGCCTCCAGCGCCCGCCCCGTCGCCACCATCACCGCGATCACCGCACCGGCCAGGTACTCCCCGACGAGCAGCGCACCGGCCAACGCCAGCACCGCGATCACGTCCACCCCGAACCGCCGCCGCCACAGCTGACGCAGCACCGCCCAGACCGCCGGCACCAACGCCACCAGGGTCGACGCCGCCCAGACCACGTCGGCCGTTCCCCGCCGGCCGGCCGCCCACAGGACCGCCCCGACCAGCACCGCCCCGGCGAGCAGGGTCAGCGGCGTCCACTCACGCCAACGCGCCCGACGCCGGCCGACCGGTCGCCCCGGAACGCACTCCCGCTGTTCCGTGCCCACCTGCGGATCGTCCCAACGGCACCGCGTCAGTGGCGCCGAACGGGAAAACGACAGGCCGAAGTGCCCGTCCGGGTGGGACCTGCCGCCGTGTCCGTACCGGGGCGGACGGGGCAGGATGGGACGGTATCCCCACCCGTGGACCGACCGGGTGGGGCACGATGGGAGAAACGGAAAGGTCGTGCCGATGAGCCACCAGACGCCCGCGACGGACCGCCCGCTGACCACCGCGCTCGCGGAGGCAGCCGCGACGGCCGGCCACGCCCCGTCGGTGCACAACACCCAGCCGTGGCGCTGGCGGGTCCTGCCGGACGCCCTGGAACTGCGGGTGGTCCGGGACCGGCAGCTCACCGCCGCCGACCCGGAGGGCCGCCTGCTGGCGCTCAGCTGCGGCGCGGCCCTGCACCACGCCCGGGTGGCGTTGGCGGCCGAAGGCTGGACGGCGGTGGTCGAGCGGCTGCCCGACCCGCAGCAACCGGACCTGCTGGCCCTGTTGACCGGCCTGACCCCTGCCGGGGCCGACCCGGACGCGATGCGGCTGGTGCAGTGCATGCAGGTCCGGCACACCGACCGCCGGCCGGTCAGCGACGAGCCGGTGCCCGCCGAGGTGGTCGACGACATCACCCGCGCGGCGGACGACGAGGGTGCCCGGTTGCAGATCCTCGACGCCGACCAGGTGATGGAGCTGGCCGCCACCGCCTCGCACGCCGGCACCGTGGAGGCGGAGGACCCGCAGACCCGCGAGGAGTTGCAGTACTGGACCCACCGGGCCGACACCGGCACCGGACTGCCGCCGGAGGTGCTGCCGCAGGACCAGCCGCAGACCACCGTCCCGGCCCGCGACTTCGGCAGCCCCGGCAACCTCCCGGTGGGGCCGGGGCACGACAAGGCCGCCGTGTACGGGCTGCTCTACGGCGACGAGGACGAACCGGACAGCTGGCTGGGGGCCGGTGAGGCACTCTCCGCGCTGTGGCTGACCGCCACCCGGCACGGGGTGTCGGTGGTGCCGCTGTCCGGCGTGGTCGAGGTGCCCGGCACCCGGCAGAAGCTGCGGCAACTGCTCAGTGGGCTCGGCTACCCGTACCTGGTGCTGCGGATCGGGCTCGCGGACCCGGCGCACGCCGGCCCGCCGCACACCCCGCGGCTGCCGGCCGCGCAGGTGGTCGACACCTCCGCGGTACGCGACCAGCGGTCCTGACGATCTCGTGCCGGGCGGTCACCGGGCGCTAAACTCGCCCGCGTGGCCGCCAGCACCCCTGCTTCCCGCAACGAACATCCGGTCCCCTCGTTGGGGCTGAGCCCGTTGTCCCGGGTCCGCCTCGACGAGCTGCTCCAGGAGATGCTCGACCGGGTCGGCGACGTGGTGACCAGCCGGGAGCGGCTGCGGGCGCTACTCGACGCGGTGGTCGGCATCGGCACCGACCTCGACCTGCGCAGCACCCTGCGACGGATCGTGCAGGCGGCCTGCGAGCTGGTCGGTGCGCGTTACGGCGCGCTCGGCGTGATCGGTCCCGACCGGCTGTTGCACGACTTCATCACCCACGGCATCGACGCCGAGCTGCACGCGAAGATCGGTGACCTGCCGCACGGGCGGGGGGTGCTCGGCCTGCTCATCGACGAGCCCCGCCCGGTCCGCATGCCCGACATCACCCAGCACCCCCAGTCGTACGGCTTCCCGCCGAACCACCCGCCGATGCACAGCTTCCTCGGCGTGCCGGTGCGCATCCGCGAGCAGGTCTTCGGCAACCTCTACCTGGCCGAGAAGCAGGGCGCCGCGGAGTTCACCGAGGACGACGAGGAGATCGTCGTGGCGCTGGCCGCCGCCGCCGGGGTGGCCATCGAGAACGCCCGACTCTATGCGCTGGCCCACCGTCGGGAACGCTGGCTGGCCGCGACCGCCGAGATCACCTCGGTGCTGCTCGGCGAGGTACGCCGGACCGACGCGTTGACCCTGGTGGCCCGCCGGGCCCGCGAGGTCGCCGAGGCGGAGCTGGCGCTGGTGCTGCTCTACGACGAGGACGCCGGGCAGTTCACCGTCGAGGTGGTCGACTCCGCCGACGGTGACGCCGACGGGCTGGTCGGCGCGCTGCTGCCGGCCAGCGAGACCAGCTTCGCCGGCTCGGTCACCGAGCGTCGCCGCGAGCTGCTCGACAACCTGGCCGAGGCGGCACCCTGGCCGGTGCCGGTGGTCGCCGGCCCGGCGGTGGTCTCCCCGCTCGCCGCCGCCGACACTCTGCACGGGGTGCTGGTGGTGGCCCACCGGCCCGACGCCGGCCGGGCCGCCGACGCCGACGTCACCCTGCTGGCCAGCTTCGCCGGCCAGGCCGCCCTGGCCATGGAGCGGGCCCGGGGCCAGGAGGAACGGGAACTGCTGGTGGTCCTGGAGGACCGCGAACGCATCGCCCGGGACCTGCACGACGTGGTGATCCAGCGGCTGTTCGCCACCGGCCTGCAACTGCAGAGCGGCGCGATGCACGCCCGCCCCGACGTCGCCAAGCGGATCAACGCGGCCGTCGACGACCTCGACGCCACCATCCGGGACATCCGCCGCACCATCTTCGAGCTGCGTACCCCGATGAGCGCGGCGCTGCGTACCGAGATCCGGGAGGCGGTCGACGTGGCCGCCGGGTCGCTCGGTTTCCGGCCCGCCGTCGAGTTGGACGGGCCCATCGACAGCGCCGTGCCGGATCCGGTCCGCCCCGACCTCACCGCCGTGCTCCGTGAGGCGCTGTCCAACGCGGTACGCCACGCCGGGGCCAACCGGGTCGCCGTCGCCGTCCGGGTCGACGCCGGCCGGGTCACCGTGACGGTCACCGACGACGGGGTGGGCTGTGACCCGGCCGCCGCGCGGGGTGGCCTGGTGAACCTGCGCGAACGCGCCGAACGTCACGGCGGCGAGTTCGAGGTGCGCCGGGTCGAGCCGCACGGCACCCAGCTCTACTGGTCGGTTCCGCTGCGCGACTGACCCGGGCCACCGGCCGATTCGGGCTCAGCCGGGACGGTGCGACCGGCTCGGGCTCAGCGTGCGGCCGGTGTCCGGCTCAGCGCGTGGTCGGCTCGTTCGGACCTGGCGGACGGTGGGTCAGGATGTCGGCCGGCGCTGGGGTGGGTCAGGGGCGTTGGCCGAGCAGGCGGGTGGCGAGCACGGCGGCCTGGGTGCGGCGCTCCAGGCCCAGCTTGGCCAGCACACTGGAGACGTAGTTCTTCACGGTCTTCTCGGCGAGGAACATCTTGCCGGCGATCTCCCGGTTGGTCAGCCCCTCGGCGACGTACTCCAGGATGCGGCGTTCCTGCTCGGTGAGGCTCTTCAGCTCGCGCGGCTGCTCGACGCCGCTGCGGATGCGCTCCAGCACCCGGGTGGTGATCGCCGGGTCGAGCAGCGACTGCCCGGCCGCGACCCTGCGCACCGCGTCGACCAGGTCGGTGCCCCGGATCTGCTTGAGGACGTAACCCGCCGCACCCGCCATGATCGCGGCGAACAACGCCTCGTCGTCCTCGTACGAGGTGAGGATCAGTCCCTTGATCGACGAGTCGACCGCCCGGACGTCCCGGCACACGTCGATGCCGTTGCCGTCGGGCAGCCGGGCGTCGAGGATCGCCACGTCGGGGCGGAGGGCGGGAATCCGTCGGGACGCCTCCTGGGCGGAGCCGGACTCGCCGACCACTTCGATGTCGCCGCTGCTCTGCAACAGGTCGGCCAGGCCACGGCGGACGACTTCGTGGTCGTCGAGGAGGAACACCCGGATCATCCCTCGTTTCTACCCGCCCGGACGCGCTCGTGCACGGGCCGAAGGTCCCTAACCTGGCACGTCGCACCGTCCTTCCTCGGGTGTCACGCCGACTGGGCCGGCCTGGCGGGTCGGGCACGGGGCGCTCCGCCAGTGGGAAGGGCGGCCCGGTGGGTCGGGACGTCCGGCCCTGCCCGGCCCACCTGCCGGTGACGGACCGTGGAGGGGAACCACCACCGGGAACCGGGGCGGCGTCGGCCGGCCGGGGCGACACGTTCCCCGCTCGGGGTGGAGCGGCACGAACCGCCACGGAAGGAGCACGACCATGGGCACCGGGTACACCGAGACGCAACTGCGGGCCGCCGTCGCGGACGCCGTCCGCGCGCCCTCCCTGCACAACACCCAGCCGTGGCGGTTCCGACTGCGCGACGGCGGAATCGAGGTGTCGGTCGACCCAGCCCGCCGGCTGCCGGCCACCGACCCGAGCGGTTGGGGCACCCGGATCTCCGGCGGGGCGGCCCTGTTCAACCTGCGGTTGTCGTTGGCGGTGGCGGGCACCCCGGCGACCGTACGGCTGCGACCGTACCCGGCTGACCCGGACGTGCTGGCCCGGCTGGTCCCGGAGCTGCCGCGCCGTCCCACCCCGACCGAGCAGGGTCTGTACGCGGCCATCGGCCGCCGGTTCAGCAACCGGGCGCCGTTCTGGCCCGACCCGGTGCCCGCCGAGGCCCGCTGGCGGCTCGGCGAGGCGGCCCGCGCCGAACAGTGCTGGCTGGAACTGGTGATCGGGGTGAGCGCCGTCAACGCCTTCGCCGAGATCGCCCGCAGCGCCCACCGGGTGCTCGAACGCGACCCCGCCTACCGGGCCGAACGCGCCGACTGGGTGCGTACCGAACCCGCCCCCGACGGGGTGCCGGCCCGCGCCGGTGGTCCGCAGAGCGAACCGCAGGACCTGCTGCCGTCGCGGGGCTTCGGCGGCCTGGACCGCGCCCCCGGCCGCGACTTCGAGCCGGAACCGCTGGTGGCGGTGCTCGGCGCGGCCGGCAACACGGTCGTCGACCAGGTGCTGGCCGGGCAGGCGTTGCAGCGGGTGCTGCTGACCGCCACCGACGCGGGGCTCGCGGTGTCGATGCTGTCGCAGCCGATCGAGGTGTCGGGGGCGCGGGAGGCGCTGCGGCTGTCGCTGGGTCGTTTCGGCACGCCGCAGATGGTGATGCGGATCGGGTACGGCCAGCCGGGGGTGGCGACACCGAGGCGAAGCGTGGACGAGGTGTTGGACGTTGCGGTGGCACCCGGCTGAACCCCCGCCGCCCGGCCTGTACCGCGCTCGCCTCGCGCGGTCCGGGTCAGGCTGGATGGTGCGCGGTGAGCAGGGCGGCTTCCCGGGCCGGGTCGAGGCCGACGGTCGCCCGCGCCGGCCGCCCCGCGCGGGGCGGGACCGACCCCACCCGGTCCAGCCAGCGCCAGGTGTCACCGACCGTCTCGGCCACCGGACGGCAGGTCAGTCCCGCCGCGTACGCCTTCTCGACGCCACGCTCCTGCAACCAGCGGTACTCGTGGCCCGGGGGAATCCAGATCGGCAGGTCGTTCCACGGTTCGATCCCGGCGGCGAGCAGCACCTCGGGGTCGGTCCACCGCAGTCGGGCGTCGGCCCCGGTCGTCGCCACCGCCTCGGTGAGCAGTTCGCCCATGGTGGTGTGCCCCGGGCGGCTGATCACGTTGAACGCGCCGCCCACGCCCTCGGCGGCCCGGTCGAGCGTGAAGGCCGCGAGGTCCCGGACGTCGACGTACTGCACCGGCAGGTCGGCCGGGCCGGGTGCGAGGACGTCACCGCCCCGGGCCACCCGGCGCAGCCACCACGGCAGCCGCCCGATGTCCTCCCCCGGCCCGAGGATCAGCCCGGCCCGCACCAGCAGGGCGCGTTCCCCGAACACCTCGGTCGCGGCCAGTTCCCCACCGGCCTTGCACCGGGCGTAGTCGTCGTCGCCGGTGTCGTCGGCCGCCGACGCCACCACCGCCGATTCCTCACCGACCCCGGGGCGCACAGGCGGGGCGTAGACGGAGCCGCTGGAGACGTAGGCGTAGTGCCCGGCACAGTGCAGCAGCGTGGCGGCGTCGCGTACCGCGCGGGGTGCGCCGTCCCAGGTGTCGACCACCACGTCCCACCCGCCGCCGGCCAGTTCGGCCAGCCCGCCCGGCGCGGTCCGATCACCCCGCAACCGGTGTACGCCCGGCGGGGTGCCCCCGTGTATCCCCCGGTTGAACATCGTCACCGTCCAGCCCCGGCGTACCCCTTCGGTCACGATGGCGGACCCGACGAACCCGGTGCCGCCCAGCATCAGCAGTCTCATCCGTCCCACCCTGCCGGTCGGGGGCACCGATGCGGCACCCTGTTCACCGGCAGCGGATCTGCCGTCGGCAGAACCCGGGCCAGAGCACTGCTCGACTCCCCCGTCGGTCCTTCGTCGACCGACATACGGGTCGGTTCGGTCCACGTCACGCGCGGCCCGGTGCACCCGGTGTGGGTGGTGCAGGGGCGGTGGCGTGTCGACAGCAGGGACGGACCCGCCATATCGCCCGACGATCATCATGCACACGCCTACGCCCGGCCGGGTACCGGCCACCCGCCTCAAATTAAAAGGGACGAACAGGATTCTCGGCTGGTAAAAGCAAGCATTCCACTGGGCGGCTGAAAACGGTCCACGGGACGGGCAACTCCTCGGGCTCCGCTATGCCTGTGAGGCATATTCATGACGCACAGGCATATAGCTTTCCGCGCAACATGATGCAGGGGACGCTGCACCCAGCACAGGCATAAGGGCGGCCCGGCGGCCCGGCGGCCCGGCGGCCCGGCGGCCCGGCGGCCCGGCGGCCCGGCGGCCCGGCGGCGAAGAATGTCCGAATCTGGCGGTCCGGAAAACGGACAGAGGTGACGGCCGTGAGCCGCCTGACGGAATCCCGGCCGGCCCGGATGCGTTACACCCGGTGGACGGCCGCAGCGGCAGCCCCGCCACCGGGCCCGATGCAGCCACCTCCGGCAGAATGACCCACCACCGCGACGCGGAATGACCGACCACTGCCGGTCGTTACGCCTCCGGCGCGCCCCCACCGGAATGACTGGCCACCGCCGGTCGTTACACCCGGTGCACGACCCCACCAGCCGGCCCGGCCACCCGCCGGGAATGACCCCGGGACCCCGGTCGTTGTATCTGACTCCGGCCCGTGCGGCCACCGCGTCAGCGGCAGGCCCCGACCGGAACCCCCTCGGACTTTCCCCCATGAGCGCCCCGACGTGGTGCCCGCATCCCCCGCCGCCTGTCCCCACGGGCGCCCGGTGGGTGTCAACCCCCGAAGGAGCTTCCCCATGACCACGATCCTGCGTAAGAGTGTCCTCGGTATCGCCGGTCTCGCCTTCGCCGGTGGCCTCGCCGCCGGCCCCCTGCACCTCGGCGACACCCCCACCATCGACACCAGCCCCGTCGCCGTCGTCCAGGCCGACAAGCCGGCCGTGGACAAGGCCAAGCTGATCCCCCACGGCGTGCAGGGCGACCAGTCCCGCATCGACCTCAACGACGAGCAGACCCGCAACGCCAAGGCCATCATCGCCGCCACGAAGAAGGCCGGCAT
>NZ_JBEZEK010000025.1:0-78139 GCF_040648835.1 Micromonospora sp. NPDC049081
AGCATCACGATCGAGTCCTTGCCACCGGAGAAGAGCAGCACCGGCCGCTCCATCTCGGCGACCACCTCACGCATCACGAAGATGCTCTCCGCCTCGAGCGCGTCGAGGTGGGAGACCTGGTAGAAGCGGCCGGGGGCGGTCATGCCACAGGCTCGATCGGCGCGGATCCGTTCATGGATTCCAGACCTTTCCGGTCGGACAAATCAAAAACAGCGCTCAGGCTACCCGGAATGCCTCTGCAGCGCTGCAAGCAACCGGCTGGCGAGATCCTTGCGGCAGACCAGCAGGTCCGGCAGGCGCGGATCCGCCTCGTTGTATCTCAGCGCAGAACCGTCGATTCGGGAAGCGTGCAGCCCGGTGGCCGTCGCCACAGCGATCGGGGCCGCCGAATCCCACTCGTACTGGCCGCCCGCGTGGATGTAGGCGTCGACGTCACCGGTCACCACCGCCGCGATCTTTGCCCCCGCCGAACCCATCGGCACCAGTTGGGCGCCCACATCATCGGCCAGGTCGGTGAGGAAGGCCGGCGGTCGGCTCCGACTCGCCGCCAACCGCAGCGTACGGTCGCCCGACGTCGCCGCCTCCACCGTCATCGGCGGGTACGCCGGCGGATAGTCAGTGCCCAGCACCCGGTGCTGCGCCGGCAGACCCACCGCGCCCGCCACCAGCCCGTGCGGCGTCGGCGCGTTGCGCGCCCAGAGCGCCACGTGCACCGCCCAGTCGGCACGCCCCTGCTCGGAGAACTCCCGGGTGCCGTCCAACGGGTCGATGATCCACACCCGGTCGGCGGTCAGCCGGGAGACGCCGTCCGTGGAGTCCACCAGCCGGGACCCCTCGTCCTCCTCGGAGAGGACGGCGTCACCGGGCCGCCACTTCGCCAACTCGCTGCGGATCAGATCGTGGGAGATCTTGTCCCCGGCCGACTTCAACGCCGCCGCGTCCGCGAACCCCATCTCGTCGCGCAGCGCCAGCAGGGCCTGCCCGGCCCGGTCCGCCAGCCAGCGGGCGAACGCGCCGTCGATCATCGGAGGACTGCCCACGAACTCGCTCCCGTCCCAACCACGGCCCGTTGGGGGCACGCCACGTCAGAACGCGCAGACTACCGCCCTCCCCGCCGCGCCACGAGTACGCCCCCGCGAAATCAGGCCCCGTGGTAGGCGTTCTGGGTCGGCTCCACACCCTTGCTGACCACCGACTCCACCATGTCAGCAGCCCGATCCACCAGAAACTCCAACTCCTTGCGCTCCGCGGTGCCGAAATCCGACAGCACGAAATCCGCCGGGTCCTGCCGCCCCGGCGGCCGGCCGATGCCGAACCGCACCCGCACGTAGTCCTTCGTCCCGAGCGACTTCGACATCGAGCGCAGACCGTTGTGCCCGCCCTCGCCACCGCCCTGCTTCACCCGCAGCTGCCCGTACGGGATGTCCAACTCGTCGTGCACGGCGATCACCCGGTCGACCGGGATCTTGTGGAACTGCGCCAGCGCGGCCACCGGCCCACCGGACAGGTTCATGTACGTCTGCGGCTTGAGCAGCACCAGCTTCGGCCCACCGAAACCGAGCCGCCCCTCGGCGACGTCCGCCACCACCCGCTTGTACCGCCCGAACCGCCCGCCCAGCCGTACGGCGAGCAACTCGGCGACCATGAAGCCGACGTTGTGCCGGTTGCCGGCGTACTCCCGACCCGGATTGCCCAGGCCGACCACCAGCCACGGCCCCGTCTCGTCCGTCACGTCCCGTACCTCCCGCTCGCCGTCTGCCCACCGCCGGTGCCCCGATACGCCGGCAGGCGCCCCCGCGACGGGAGCGCCTGCCGTGAACGATGCGACCGGTCAGGCCTCGGTCTTCGCCTCGGTGCTCTCCGCGCCCTCGGCGGCCGGAGTCTCGCCGGCCTCGGCGGTCTCCGCACCCTCGGCGGCCTCTTCGGCCTCCGTCGCCGGGGTCTCGATCTCGGGCAGGGTCGCCTCGAGCTGCTCGGCGGTCGGGGCGGCGGTCACCGAGGCGACCGTCTGGTCCGCGTCGGCGGCCAGCTCGACACCCGAGGGCAGCTCGACGTCGGCGGCGGTGACCTGGCTGCCGGCCTCCAGGCCCTCGATCGAGGCCTCCAGGTGGTCCGGCACCTTGGTGGCGTCGGCGGTCACCGAGAGGGTGTCGTGGTCGTGCACGATCAGGGTGTCCCGCGCGGCCTCACCGGTCAGCTGGACCGGGACGTCGACGGTGACCTTCTCGCCCCGACGGACCAGCAGCAGGTCCACGTGCTCGAAGCTGTCCCGGATCGGGTCACGCTGGATCGCCTTCGGCAGGGCCAACACCTGGGTGCCGTCGCTGACCTCGATCGCGAAGAGCTGGTTGGCACCGCCCTTACGGATCGCGGCGGCGAACTCCCGCGCCGGAAGCGCGATGTGCTTGGGCTTCTCGCCGTGGCCGTACAGCACGGCGGGCACCTTGCCGGCCCGGCGGGTACGACGGGCACCACCCTTGCCGAACTCCGTACGGGGCTCGGCGCTGATCTTTACCTCGGACACGGGAAAACTCCTGATGCTCAACGCTACGGCGGCTTGTCGTCTGGCGGTGCTGGGGCGAGGGGCTCGCTTGGGGCTCATGCGTCATGAACGACTGCCCGGAGCACCGCGTCGATGACGGTGCCTCCGTGCGGCGCTCGATCAGCGACCCGCCGGGCACCCTCGCCGTGGCAACCGCACCAGTCTACCCGAGGTCTTTCCGCGCTCTCCGGCAGTCCCCGTCTCCGGGCGCGGCCCCGCCCCACCGGGCCGGACCACACCGTCGGCCGCGCCGCCCGACGTGCCCCGACCGAGCCGGCCCACCGGGCCCGGACCACATCGCCGGACGCGGCCCCGGCCACACCGGCCCACCGGCCCGGGACGCCGTCGTGCGCCGTCCCGGGCGGCGGTCAGCCGCTGCTGCTGACCAGGTGCCCCGTCAGCTCAGGCCACCGAAGAGGGTGGTCACCGATCCGTCGTCGAAGACCTCCCGGATCGCCCGGGCCAGCAGCGGCGCGATCGACAGCACGGTGAGCTTGTCCAGTTGCTTGTCCGCCGGCAACGGCAGGGTGTTGGTCACCACCACCTCGGTGATCGGGCTGTTCTTCAACCGCTCGGTCGCCGGGTCGGACAACAGGGCGTGGGTGGAGGCCACCACGATCTCCGCCGCACCGGACTCCTTGAGGATCTCGGCCGCCTTGGCGATCGTCCCCCCGGTGTCGATCATGTCGTCGACGATCAGGCAGACCCGGCCCTCCACCTCGCCGACCACCCGGTTCGCCACCACCTGGTTGGGCTTCAACGGGTCCCGGGTCTTGTGGATGAACGCCAGCGGGCAGCCGCCCAGCCGGTCCGTCCACCGCTCCGCCACCCGCACCCGACCCGAGTCCGGGGCCACCACCGTCATCGGCCGGCCGGCGAACTTGTGCTCCACGTACTCGGCGAGGATGTCCATCGCGAAGAGGTGGTCCACCGGGCCGTCGAAGAAGCCCTGGATCTGCGCGGTGTGCAGGTCGACGGTGAGGATCCGGTTCGCCCCGGCCGTCTTGAGCAGGTCGGCCACCAGCCGCGCCGAGATCGGCTCCCGGCCGCGGTGCTTCTTGTCCTGCCGGGAGTACGGGTAGAACGGCAGGACCACGGTGATCCGCTTCGCCGACCCCCGCTTCAACGCGTCGACCATGATCAGGGTCTCCATGACCCAGGTGTTGACCCCGTGCGTGACGGACTGCACCACGAAGGCGTCCGAACCACGTACCGAGTCGCGGAACCGTACGAAGATCTCACCGTTGGCGAACTCGTACGCGTCGGAAGGGGTCGGCGCCACGCCGAGCACCTCACCGATCTCCTTGGCCAACTCCGGAAAGCCACGTCCGGAAAAGAGCATCAGGCTCTTACGGTTTTCGGCGACGATGCTGCCCATGGGCCCGTCTGCTCCCGTTGGTCGGTGGTGCCCGGCGGTGGTGGGCCGGGGTATTCGGTTGCAGTATGCCCCGGCCCCGCCGACCCTCACACCGTCTCGGCACCCCCGTGGATTGCCTCACCTTCACTTGCCGACGGCGACCCGCCCGACGCATCCTCACCAGCCGCGCGGGCCTGCTCCGCCGCGCGTGCGGAGACCGTGCCCGGCCGGTTGCGCAGCACCCAACCCTCGATGTTGCGCTGCGGTGCCCGGGTCACCCCCAACGCCCCCGGCGGCACGTCCTGGCTGAGCGCGCTGCCCGCCGCCACGTACGCCCCCGCACCCACCTCGACCGGTGCGATCAGGTTGGTGTCGCAGCCGACGAACGCGCCGTCACCGACCACCGTGCGGTGCTTGTTCACCCCGTCGTAGTTCACGAAGATCGTCGCCGCGCCGATGTTCGCCCGCGCCCCGATCGTCGCGTCCCCCACGTACGACAGGTGCGGCACCTTCGCGCCCGGCCCGACGTCGGAGTTCTTCACCTCGACGAAGGTGCCCACCTTCGCCTTCTCGGCCAGCCGCGCCGCCGGCCGCAGGTAGGCGTACGGGCCGACGCTCGCCCCCGGGCCCACCTCGGCACCGGTGGCGTGGCTGCGCAGCACGGTCGCCGCCGGGCCCACCACCGTGTCGATCAGCGTCACGTCCGGCCCGACCACCGCCTCGGCCCCCACCACCGTCGCGCCACGCAACTGGGTGTTCTGGTCGAGCACCGCGTCCCGCTCGACGGTGACGGTCACGTCGATCCAGGTCGTCGCCGGGTCGAGGATCGTCACCCCGGTCCGCATCCACGCCTCGTTGACCCGGTCCCGCAGCAGCCGGCGCAGCCCGGCCAGCTCCACCCGGTCGTTGCAGCCCAGGGTCTCGACGTGGTCGGCGGCCACGTGCACGCCCACCGGCTCACCGGCCGAGACGAGCAGCCCGAAGACGTCGGTGAGGTACTCCTCGCCCTGGTCGTTGTCGGTGGACAGCTTGCCCAGCGCGGCCCGCAGCCGGGCCAGGTCGAAGGCGTAGATGCCGGCGTTGATCTCCCGCAGCGCGCGTTGGGCGGGGGTCGCGTCGCGTTCCTCGACGATCTGCTCCAGCCGGCCGGCGGCGTCCCGGACGATCCGCCCCAGGCCGGTCGGGTCGGGCACCTCCGCGGCGAGCACGGTGGCCGCCGCGCCCTCACCCTCGTGTGCCGTGACCAGTGCGTCCACCGTCCCGGTCCGCAGCAGCGGCACGTCCCCGTTGATCACCACGACGGTGCCGGTGGACTCCGGCACCGCGTCCAACGCGATCCGCACGGCGTGTCCGGTGCCGAGTTGCTCGGCCTGGAGGACCCCGGTGGCGTCCGGGGCGATCTCGGCCAGGTGGGCGCGTACCTGCTCGGCGCCGTGCCCGACCACCACCACGGTGCGGTCCGCGCCCAGCGGGCCGGCGGCGGCCAGCACGTGACCGAGCAGCGTCCGGCCGAGCAGTGGATGCAACACCTTGGGCAGCGCCGACTTCATCCGCTTGCCCTCCCCGGCGGCGAGCACGACGACGGTACGGCGGTGGGGCTGGGACACGGGTGGGCTCCCGTCGGGGAAGGCGACAGTCTCGCCGCCATGCTAACCAGACGGTGGGGACACTTCGCCCCTTACCCCGATCGGGGAGGATGCGATGGACGGCTCGGCCGCCAGGGTTCGAACCTGAAACACGGGTACCAAAGACCCGGGTGTTGCCAATTACACCACGGCCGAATGTGACGCAAGACAGCTTAGCGCCTCCGCCGGGCGGCCCCCACCCCTACGTGATCTTCTCGTCCGGGTCGAGGGGCAGGTGCCTGACCCAGAGGTAGGCGGTCGACTTCGCCACCCCCAGCCGGACCGCGATGTCGTTGACCGAGCGACCCTCACCGCGCAGTGCCACCGCCGCCGCGCGCAGCCCGTCCTTGGCGGTCGGCCGTCGGGTCCACGCCGGTGCCGCAACGCCGCGCAGCAGCGCGTACACCCGGTTGCGGCCCAGACCGGTGCGGGCCTGGATCTGCCGGACGGAGAGCCCCTCCTCAATGCGCAGCCGGCGCACCTCGGCGGCCGTGGGATCGGTCATGCCCGGCAGATTAGAACAGACGTACGACATCAGGTCGACCGCCGTGCCGCCGGGCAGCCCGGCGGCGACCGGGGGTGCGCGGAGGTCCGTCGGCAGCCGCGCCCTCCCGGCACCGGGCCGTGGTCGAGCGGGTGCGGGAGCCGGTGCGGCGCCGAACCCGGCGGTGCCGGGGTGGATCACCTGGCAGGATGGCCGGGTGACCGAGACAGGCGGGCACGACCGGAGCATTCCACGACAGGGCGTCACCGAGCGCCGACGAGGTGACGACATGGCGCAGGCCCCGGATGGGGAGAACACCGGTGCCCGACGGGCGCTGTCGGCGGCGGACGCGAAACCGGCGTCGCGGGTACGGATGTCGGCCGCGCGGCGGCGCGAGCAGCTGATCGCGATCGGTCGGCAGGTCTTCGCCGAGAAGGGCTTCGACGCGACCTCGATCGAGGAGGTGGCGGCGCGGGCGCAGGTCTCCAAGCCGGTGATCTACGAGCACTTCGGCGGCAAGGAGGGCCTGTACGCGGTGGTCGTCGACCGGGAGGTGCGGGCCCTGCTGGACCGGCTCAGCACGGCGCTGACCGCCGGTCATCCCCGGGAGTTGCTGGAGCAGGCGGCGCTGGCCCTGCTGGGCTACATCGAGGAGGAGACCAGCGGGTTCCGGGTGCTGGTGCGGGAGTCGCCGTTGATGTCGGCGACCGGCAACTTCAGCAGTGTGATGAACGACGTGGGACACCAGGTGGAGCACATCCTGGCGGCCGAGTTCTCCAGCCGGGGCTACGACCCGAAGCTGGCCGAGCTGTATTCGCAGGCGCTGGTGGGGATGGTGGCGTTGACCGGCCGCTGGTGGTTGGAGGTCCGCAGGCCGCGTAAGGAGACGGTGGCGGCGCACCTGGTGAACCTGGCCTGGAACGGGCTGTCCCACCTGGAGGCGAACCCGGGCCTGATCACCACCCGCCAGCCCGGCTGAGCGACGGCTCAGCGGGCTGGGTGGAGCCGGTCGGCCCGTTCCTGTTCGGCGTGCTCGTCGGTGCCGATCTTGTCGTACAGGCCGGTGGCGAGGAGCAGCAGCCCGAACAGCAACGAGACGATCACCGTCGACATGGAGAAGTTGAGGACGTTGGCCCGGGTCTGGAGCACGCTCATCATCGCGATGCCGGTGACCATGAAGACCACCCCGGCGGTGAGGTTCATGACGTGCCCGAGGTTGCCGCGCCGGGACGCCCCGATGATCAGGACGAGCCCGAAGAGCACCGAGACCAGCGAGAACGCCAGGTTGGTACGCAGGCCCAGCGCCCAGTGACCACCCCGGGCGAAGAGCGGCTCACCCCAGGTCTGCACGACGCCCCACACCCCGAAGACCAGGATGTAGACGCCGACGAGCCCGGCGAAGACCCGGTACAGCGGGCGGGCCGGGTGGTTGACCGGAAAGTGCGCCATGGCCCCTCCTCCACGCGGACGCGATATCGGGAGAATTGTCCCCCGTCCCGCCGTCCGGCGTGGGCGAAACGCCAGGCACCCGGCCCACCCCGCGAGCCGGGTCAGAGCACCAGGCGGGCCTTCTGCCAGGCTTCCTGCTCGTCGTCGGTGCCGACCTTGCCGTACATGCCGACCATCAGCAGGACGAGGCTGAGCGTCATCAGCACGACCACCGTCAGGATGCTGAAGTTGACCACGTTGGCGTCGGTCTGCAGGAAGGCCAGGCCGGCGAGGCTGATCACCATCAGGGTGTAGGACAACCACTGGTTGATCGCCACGTCGAGGTTGCGGCCGATCACCGTGCCGACCAGGATGACCACCCCGAACAGCACGGACAGCAGCGAGAACCCGAGGTTGGTGCCCTGACCGAGGACCTTGGTGTCGTCCTGGGCGAAGATGTCGTTGCCGGCGCTGGCGATGACGCCGAGCGCGCCGAAGACCACGAGGTAGAGACCGATGAGCCCGCCGATCGCCCGGTAGACCGGCCGCGCGGGGTGGTTGACGGGGGTGTGGGCCATGACTGTGTCTCCAACGCCGTTCGAGGTGAGGGTCGCCGACGATTGTCCCGTACGCCGGGGTGTGACGCCGCACACGGGGTCGTCCCCGGTCTACAGGGGCGGGATCTCCTCGGCCAGGGTCAGCCAGGTCTCCTCGGTCCGCTCCCGTTCGGCGCGTACCTCCTTGAGCTGCGCGTCGAGGTCGGCGACCCGGGCGTAGTCGGTGGCGTGCGTGGCGAGCTGGTCGAGGAGGGCGGCCTCCTTCTGGTCGAGCTTGCCGATCTGCCGTTCCAGCCGGGTCAGCTCCTTGCGGCCCTGCCGGGCGTCGGCGGCGGACATGCCACCCCCGGCCGGGACGTCGGGCGTGCCGGTGGGGGCGGTCGCCGTCCGGGCCGGGCCGGGTCCGGCGGCGCGGGCCAGGTACTCGTCGACGCCGCCCGGCAGGTGCACCAGCCGCCCGTCGCCGAACATCCCGTACGCGGCGTCGGTGACCCGTTCGATCAGGTAGCGGTCGTGGCTGGCCACGATGATCGTGCCGGGCCAGGAGTCGAGCAGGTCCTCCAGCGCGGCGAGGGTGTCGGTGTCCAGGTCGTTGGTGGGCTCGTCGAACAGCAGCACGTTGGGCTCCCCGGCGAGCAGCCGGAGCATCTGCAACCGGCGGCGCTCCCCACCGGAGAGGTCGCTCACCGGGGTCCAGAGCCGCCGGTCGTCGAAGCCGAACACCTCGGCGAGCTGGGCGGCGGAGATCTCCCGGTCACCGAGCTGCACCCGGCGGGCGACCTCCTCGACGGCCTCCAGGACGCGCAGGTGGCCGGGGAGTTCGGCGAGCTCCTGGGAGAGGAACGCCGGCTTGACGGTGGACCCGGTGTGGAACCGGCCGCCGTCGGCGCGGGTGATGCCGGCCAGCAGCCGCAGCAGGGTGGTCTTGCCGGCCCCGTTGCGCCCGAGGATGGCGATCCGGTCGCCGGGGCCGACCTGCCAGGTGGTGTCGTGCAGGATCTCCTTGGGGCCGGCGTGCAACCGGACGTGCTCCAGGTCGTACACCTGCTTGCCGAGCCGGGCGGTCGCCATCCGCTGCAACGACATGGTGTCGCGCGGCGGCGGCACGTCGTCGATGAGCGCGTTGGCGGCGTCGATGCGGAACTTCGGCTTGGAGGTACGGGCGGGCGGGCCGCGCCGCAGCCAGGCGATCTCCTTGCGGAGCAGGTTCTGCCGGCGGGCCTCGGTGGCGGCGGCGACCCGTTCCCGCTCGACCCGGGCCAGCGTCCAGGCGGCGAAGCCGCCCTCGTAGGCCCGGACGGTCTGGTCGGCGACCTCCCAGGTGGTGGTGCAGACCGCGTCGAGGAACCACCGGTCGTGGGTGACCACGACGAGCGCGCCCCGGCGGCCGACCAGGTGTTTCGCCAGCCAGTCGACGCCGCCGACGTCGAGGTGGTTGGTGGGCTCGTCGAGGATGAGCAGGTCGGACTCGCGGACCAGCAGCGCGGCCAGGGCCACCCGACGGCGTTCGCCGCCGGACATCGGGCCGACCGGCTGGTCGAGGCCGAGGTGGGGCATCCCGAGGCCGTCGAGGATGGCCCGGACCCCGGCGTCGCCGGCCCACTCGTGTTCGGCGCCCATGCCCTCGGCGAGCCAGGCGGTGCCGAGCACCACGTCCCGGACGGTGGCTTCGGGGGCGAGGGTGAGGGCCTGCGGCAGCCAGAGCACCCGCAGGTCGCGGCGGTGGGTGACCCGGCCGTCGTCGGGGCCCTCCTGCTTGGTGAGCATCCGCAGCAGGGTGGACTTGCCGGCCCCGTTGAGACCGACCACACCGATCCGGTCGGCGTCGTCGAGGCCGAGCGAGACGTCGGTGAGCAGCGGCCCGGCGGCGCCGTACCCCTTGGACACCCGGTCCAGGTTGACGATGTTGGCCACGGTCCCACCTCTCATGATCAAGGCGTCCCGGTGCCGGCGGGCACCTCGGGACGCCTGGGGCAAGGGTACGCGGGCACCCGCGCCGCCCCACCCGCCCGTGCCGCAACCGGGGTCGGACCGCCCCGGACAGCAGGTCGAGGCACGTTGATCAACTCATCGGGCCGATGTTGCGGGTTCCCGGTCGCCGGATACCGCGACCCCGGCCCACGGGAGCCGATCCCGACCCCGGGGAAGGCTCAGCCGACGCGGGCACCGGGCACGGGGCCGTGGGCCACCCGGGTCTCCCGGCACACCCCGGCGGATTCCACCTCGGCCGCGATCCGCTGCGCGTCGGCGGCGTCCCGGGCCAGGAAGACGCAGGTCGGACCGGAGCCCGAGACGATCCCGGCGAGCGCCCCGGCGGCCTCCCCGGCCTTCAACGTGTCGGCCAGGGCCGGGCGCATCGACAGGGCGGCGTCCTGCAGGTCGTTGCCGAGGCAGCCGGCCAGCACCCGGGGGTCACGTTGGCGCAGCGCACCGAGCAGGCCGTCGGTGCTGCCCAACGGGGTGCCGGCGGTGCCGGCGTCGCGCAGCCGGTCCAACTCCCGGTAGGCGGCGGGGGTGGACAGGCCGCCGTCGGCGACGGCCACCACCCAGTGCCAGGAGGTGGGGCGGGCCAGCACCGGGCTGACCGCCTCGCCCCGGCCGGTGCCCAACGCGGTGCCGCCGTGGATCAGGAACGGCACGTCCGAGCCGAGGTCGGCGGCGATCCCGGCCAGTTCGTCGCGGGACAGCCCGGTGCCCCACAGGGCGTCGCAGGCGACCAGCGCGGCGGCGGCGTCGGCGCTGCCCCCGGCCAGCCCACCGGCGAGCGGGATCTGCTTACGCAGGTGCAGCCGGGCGTGCGGCAGCACCCCGGCGTACCCGGCGAGGGCGTGGGCGGCGCGGATGGCCAGGTTGGAGTCGTCCAGGGCCAGCTCGCCGGTGCCCTCACCCTCCATGGTCAGGGTGAGCGTGTCGCCCCGTCGGGCGGTCAGCTCGTCGTAGATCGAGATCGCGTGGTACACGGTGTTCAGCTCGTGGTAGCCGTCCCGGCGCAGCGGGCCCACCCCGAGGTGCAGGTTGACCTTCGCGGGCACCCGGACCCGGACCGGTCCGCTGCTGCCGCGCCGATGCTGGTCGTCGTCGTCCGGTCGCCAGGCCTCGGTCACCGGGTGACGTCCCACCGGCACGGGCGGATGTCGAACGGCATCTCCACGATCAGCTCCTCGGCGGAGTCGGCGGCCGGCGGCGAACCGGCCGGCAACCAGGTCGTACGCGCAGGTGCGGCGTGTCCCTCGGCGGGCACGGCGTCAGCCTACTGTGCGACCGGCGCGGCGGTCGGAGCCGACGCGGCGATCGCCGCGAACTGCTCCACGGTGAGTGACTCCCCGCGTGCACCGGGGTCCACCCCGGCGGCGGTGAGCGCCGCGGCGGCCCGGTCGGGGCCGCCCGCCCAGCCCGCCAACGCGGCCCGCAGCGTCTTCCTCCGCTGGGCGAACGCGGCGTCGACCACGGCGAAGACCGCCTGCCGGGGCACGTCGTCGCGGGGCGGTTCGCGGCGGGTGAAGGCGACCAGTCCGGAGTCGACGTTCGGCACCGGCCAGAACACGTTCGGGGGCACCCGACCGGCGGCACGGGAGCGGGCGTACCAGGCGAGCTTGACCGACGGGATGCCGTACACCTTGGAGCCGGGGCCGGCGACCAGCCGGTCGGCGACCTCCTTCTGCACCATCACCAGCCCGTGCCGCAGGGTGGGCAGCCCGGCGAGCAGGTGCAGCACCACCGGCACGGCCACGTTGTAGGGCAGGTTCGCCACCAGCGCGGTGGGCGGCGGGTCGGCCAGGGCGTCGGCGGTGATCCGCAACGCGTCGGCCCGGTGCACGGTGAGCCGGGCGGCGGCCGGGCCGGCGTGGGCGGCGGCGGTCTGCGGCAACGCGCCGGCCAGCACCGGGTCGATCTCCACCGCGTGTACGTGGGCGGCGACCGGCAGCAGGGCCAGGGTGAGCGAGCCGAGCCCGGGGCCGACCTCCAGCGCCACGTCGTCGGGGGTGAGCCCGGCGGTGGTGACGATCCGGCGGACGGTGTTCGGGTCGTGCACGAAGTTCTGGCCGAGCTTCTTGGTCGGGTTGACGCCGAGGCGCGCGGCGAGTTCCCGGATCTCCGCCGGGCCGAGCAGGCCGGTCACCCCCCGAAGCGTAGTCGCGGGTTCCGGGCCGGTCACCACGGGCCGAAGACCCGGTCCCCGGTGGCGGAGATGGCCGCGCACAGCTCGTCGAGGTCGGCCCCGGTGGTCTCGGCCAGCGACCGCACCGTCAGCGGGATCAGGTACGACGCGTTGGGCCGGCCCCGGTGCGGCATCGGCGTCAGGTACGGCGCGTCGGTCTCCACCAGCAACTGGTCGATCGGGGTGAGCGCGGCGGCCTCGCGTAGCGCGGCGGCGCTGCCGAAGGTGACCGTGCCGGCGAAGCTGAGCAGGTGGCCCCGGCGGACGCACTCGCGGGCGAAGTCGGCGTCGCCGGAGAAGCAGTGCAGCACCACCGTGTCCGGGGCGCCCTCGTCGTCGAGGATGCGCAGCACGTCGGCATGCGCCTCCCGGTCGTGGATGACCAGGGCCTTGCCGTACCGCTTGGCGATGGCGATGTGCGCCCGGAAGCTCTCCTCCTGGGCGGCCCGGCCGTCGTCGCCGGTGCGGAAGAAGTCCATCCCGGTCTCGCCGACGCCCCGGACCCGGTCCCGGGCGGCCAGCGTCTCGATCTCGCGCAGCGCGGCGTCCAGGTCGGCCAGCCGGGGTGCCTCGTTGGGGTGCAGCGCCACGGTGGCGAGCACCGCCGGGTACCGGTCGGCGACGTCGGCGCCCCAGCGCGACGAGTCGACGTCCACCCCGACCTGCACGAGGCGGTCCACGCCGACGGTGGCGGCCACCCCGATCGCGGCGGCCACCGGGTCGGTGGTGTCGCCGCCGGGCGCCCCGGCCTCGGCGACGGTGATGTCGAGGTGGGTGTGGCTGTCCAGCACGGGACGGGGCAGCGGCGGCGGGGCGGGCGGGAACTCACCGGCCCGGCGGGCGGCGCGCTGCTTGCGGGATTCGGTCGGTCCGGTCATCGCGGTCAGCATCACACACCCGGCGTCCCGGTCGGCACCGACCCGCACCGGGTCGGTGCCGCCGACGGCGTCGGTGGATCGAGGGGTGGCGGCGGGACGGCAGGCGGCGGGACGGCCAGGCCGGCGCGGTGGGTCCCGGGTCGGGAGCGTTCCCGGTACGCCACCGGATGTTCACCGGGCCGGCATCTGACCGGCTTAGCCTCGCCGGGATGAGCGTCACCGACCGGGCCAGCGGCGCCGCCTCCGAGCGGACCGGGTTACGCGTCACCTACGGCGGGGTGGTCCACCCGGCGGAGGAGCTGGCCCGGGGCGCGGCCTACGAACTGTTCAGCGCCGAGGCGGCACCCGGCTTCGAGTGGGCGCCCCGCCCGGGTTCGACCTGGCCGTGGCGGCGGTTCGTGCACGTCACCGAGGTGACCGAGGTGACCGGCGGCGGGACACCGGCCGAGGAGCCGGAGGCGGCGCTGCTGATGCCGGTGCACCGGGACCGGGGCTGGTCGTACGTGCACCAGCTCAGTCAGCAGCCGACGGCGGCCGGCGACCCGACGGTGGTTGCGGTGCGCGGGTCGGCGGTGCTGCGCCGGGGCACCCGGATGGTCAAGGTGCTCTCGGCCCGGCAGCTCGCCGGGTACGTACGGGGTTGGTTGCCGCACGGTTTCTGCTACCGCGAGCACGACGTGGCGCACCTGCGTACGCCGGCCGCGCTGGCGGTGCTGCGCGGTGACGGCACCAGTGGCGACGGCACCGACATCGGGTACGCGCTGCGCTGGCGGGCCGCCGACCCGGGCGACTACGACGTGCCGGTCGGCGAGGCGCACCGCGGCCTGCTGGGGTTGGCGCCCCGGGAGCGGCTCGGCCCGCCGGTGCTGGGCACCGGGTTCGTGCCGAGTTCGGCGCAGTTGATCCCCGAGTTCGTCACCCGGGACTTCGCCGACCTGCCGATGCCGGCCAACGCCACCCTGCTGGCGTACACCGCGGAGGGGGCCGAGGTGGTGCTCTACAGCTACCAGGCGGAGCAGCGGGGCTGGTTGCGGATGGTGGGGCCGCAGTGGCGGCACCTGCTGGCCGCGGTGCCGGGCCTGTCGCCCGACCAGGAGTACGTGCCGACCGGCGAGGTGCCCCGCTCCACCCAGCTCGTCGGCGGGTACGCGGGTGGCGAGTACGAGGCGGTGGCGGACCTGCCGGGCGGGTTCCGGGTGTTGGCGATGACCCGGGCGGCCCGGTACCCGGTGGACCAGGTGGCCCGCCGGCTGCGGTACGTCCGGTGGCGGGGGGTGCCGTGCCTGGTGCTCCGGGAGGAGGCGGGCTGGTTGCGGCTGCGGCTGCGCCGCCCCGATCCGGACGCGGTGCGCGACACCGGGGCGCAGTGCCACGAACGGGGCGTGTACGAGACGTGGGCGCCGACCGCCGAGGTGACCGACGACCAGGTGGTGGACCTGCCGTACGCGCTGTGAGGGCATACCGGGGGTCGGTCGGGGAAAGCGCGGGGGGTCCGACACCGACGGATCAGGAGAAGCGCATGCCCTTCATCACCGTGGGTACGGAGAACTCCGCCCCCATCGACCTGTACTACGAGGACCACGGTCAGGGTCAGCCGATCGTGCTGATCCACGGCTTCCCGTTCAACGGGGCGACCTGGGAGAAGATGTCGGGTCCGTTGCTCGCGGCCGGGTACCGGGTGATCACGTACGACCGGCGGGGCTTCGGCAGCTCGGCCCAGCCGGCCATGGGCTACGACTACGACACGTTCGCCGCCGACCTCGACGTGCTGATGACCGAGTTGGACCTACGTGGCGCGATCCTGGTGGGTCACTCGATGGGCACCGGTGAGGTGACCCGCTACCTCGGCACGTACGGGTCGAACCGGGTGGACCGGGCGGTGCTGATGGCGCCGCTGGCGCCGTACCTGTTGCAGACGAAGGACAACCCGGAGGGTGTCGAGAAGAGCCTCTTCGACGGGTTCCAGCAGGCGATCATCGCGGACCGGTTCGCCTACCTGACCCAGTTCTGCGACGCGTTCTTCAACTACTCGGAGAACAAGGGCAAGTGGGTCAGCGAGGAGGCGTACCGGGCGCACTGGCAGATCGGTGCGCAGGCGTCGGCCAAGGGCACCCACGACTCGGTGGACGCCTGGCAGACCGACTTCCGGGGCGACGTGCCCAACATCGACGTCCCGGTGCTGATCATCCAGGGCGACAAGGACAACGTGCTGCCGTACCCGAAGACGGGTCAGCGGTTGGCGCCGATGCTGCCCAACGGCAAGCTGGTCACCCTGAAGGGTGCGCCGCACGGCATTCCGTGGACGCATCCGACCGAGGTGAACCGGGCGCTCATGGAGTTCGTCGGTGCGCCGTCGATGGCCCGCGCCTGACGTTGTGCCGGCGCGGCCCCGGGGGGTTCCCCCGGGGCCGTTGCCCGTCCGTGGCGGCCGGTCAGCTCTCCAGCCGGGCCAGTTCCTCGTCGACGATCGACGGGTCGAGCTTGCGGAAGACCGGCTTGGGCGCGGTGAGCGGCCGGCCGGCCGGTAGCGGCACGGACTCCCAGCGCGCGCCGACCGTGTAATCCCCGGTGAGCACCGGGTAGCCGGGGCCGCCGTCGAGGTCGTCGACCTCTTCGAGGACCGGCATCGGGGCGTGCACGCCGGTGCCGCCGAGCAGCTCGTGGATCTGCTGCGCGGAGTGCGGCAGGAACGGGGTGAGCAGGGTGTTGGCGTCGCTGATCACCTGGAGGGCGACGTGCAGGATGGTGCCCATCCGGGGCTTGTCGGCGTCGGCCTTGAGCTTCCAGGGGGCCTGTTCGGACAGATAGCGGTTGGCCTCGGCGACGACCTTCATGGCCTCGCCGATGGCCTGCTTCTGCCGGTGCCGGGCGATCAGGTCGCCGACCGTGGCGAAGCCGGCGCGGGCCACCGCGAGCAGCGCCTCGTCGGCCTCGGTGAGCCCGGCCGGGTCGACCGGCGGGACCGCGCCGAAGTTCTTGGCCGCCATGGAGACCGACCGGTTGACCAGGTTGCCCCAGCCGGCGACGAGTTCGTCGTTGTTGCGGCGGAGGAACTCGGCCCAGGTGAAGTCGGTGTCGTTGCTCTCCGGGCCGGCGACGGCGATGAAGTAGCGCAGCGCGTCGGCGTCGTAGCGTTCCAGGAAGTCCCGGACGTAGATGACGACCTTGCGGGAGGAGGAGAACTTGCGCCCCTCCATGGTCAGGTATTCGCTGGAGACGACCTCGGTGGGGAGGTTGAGCCGGCCCAGATCACCGGGCTGGCCGTCGTGCGCCCCGGCCCCGGAGTAGCCGCCGAGCAGGGCCGGCCAGATCACCGAGTGGAAGACGATGTTGTCCTTGCCCATGAAGTAGTAGCCCGGGGAGTCCTTGCCTTCCCCGTCGGCCGACCACCACCTGCGCCACGCGTCCGGGTCGCCGGTGCGGCGGGCCCACTCGATGGACGCGGACAGGTAGCCGATCACCGCGTCGAACCAGACGTAGATCCGTTTGTCACCGCGGTCCTGCCAGCCTTCGAGGGGGATCGGTACGCCCCATTCGAGGTCCCGGGTGATGGCCCGGGGCTGGAGGTCGTCAAGCAGGTTGCGGGAGAAGCGCAGCACGTTGGGCCGCCAGCCCTCGCGGGTGTCGAGCCACTGGCGCAGCGCGTCGGCGAGGGCGGGGAGGTCGAGGAAGAAGTGTTCGGTCTCCACGAACTCCGGCGTCTCGCCGTTGATCTTGGACTTGGGGTCGATCAGGTCGATCGGGTCGAGCTGGTTGCCGCAGTTGTCGCACTGGTCGCCGCGGGCGCTGTCGTAGCCGCAGATCGGGCAGGTGCCCTCGATGTAGCGGTCGGGCAGGGTCCGCCCGGTGGACGGGGAGATCGCCCCGGTGGTCACCTTGGGGACGATGTAGCCGTTGCGGTGCAGCCCGGCGAACAACTCCTGCACCACCGCGTAGTGGTTGCGGGTCGTGGTCCGGGTGAACAGGTCGTACGACAGGCCCAGCGCCAGCAGGTCCTCGGCGATCACCCGGTTGTACCGGTCGGCCAGCTCGCGCGGGGTGACCCCCTCGGCGTCGGCCTGCACCTGGATCGGGGTGCCGTGCTCGTCGGTGCCGGAGACCATGAGCACGTCGTGACCGGCCATCCGCATGTACCGGGCGAAGACGTCGGAGGGTACGCCGAAGCCGGACACGTGGCCGATGTGGCGCGGACCGTTGGCGTAGGGCCAGGCGACCGCGGCGAGAACGTGACTCATGACCAGCAAGCCTAGTGACCCGGGTCGGGGGGCGGCGAACCAATAGGGTCACCCGCGCCGCAGCGGCGGGAATTGCCGTCCACCGGAATTGCCCACCGACACGCGGAGTCAGCTCACGGACACCGAGCGCCACGCGGTGTCCAATGGCTGACGTGACGGGCAGACGATCGGGGCACGACGAATCGACGGCGGGCACCCGACGACCACCGCGTCCGGGCCCCGGGGACGGCCCGCCGCCGCGCGGGTCGACCGTCGCCCCGCAGCCCCGACCCGTCCCCGGCCCGGATGACGCGACCGTCGAGGTCGAGCCGACCACCGGAGCGCCGGTCGACGCGGTGCCCCGGCGGGTCCCGGTCCGTCAACCGCGCAAGCACCGCCCCGGCCGCTCCCCCGACGGCGGTACGGACGACGACTCCTTCTTCTGGGCCCCGATCGAACAGGTGCACTGGGACGGCACCCCGCTGCGCAAGGAGCCGAAGCAGCGGCTGCGGTCCCCGCGCCGACCCCGGCCCACCCGGCTCACCCATCCCCCGGACCCGGTGCGGGGGCTCGCCGTACTGCTGGCGTTGAGCCTGGTGGCGGCGTTCTTCGCCTGGGTGAGCGCCGGGCCGCTCTGGCTGGCCGTCGGGCACTCCACGAGGGGGACGGTGATGATCACCCACTGTTCGGGCGGTGGGCTCACCCAACGCTGCCGGGGCATCTTCGCCGCCGACGACGACCGGTTCCTGGTCCACGGGATACGGGTCAGCGGGGTCCCCGCCGATCACACCGACACCGGCACCACGCTGCCGGCGCGGGTGACCGGGCCGGGCGCGGACACCGCGTACGTGGACACCGGGGCGGGTGCGCACCTGCGCTGGCTGCTCGGCCTGCTGGCGGTGGCCGGCTGTTCGGCGGGGATCGTCCGGTGGACCGGGGCGAGCCTGCTGGCCGACCCCCGGCAGCGCCGCTGGGCGACCGGCGGCGGGTACGCCGGGCCCGTGCTGATCACCCTCGGCTTCCTCGTCGCCGCCTGGTGAGGCGGGCCGACCGGCACGCGTCGCGGTCCAGCGGATCGGCCCGTACCACGGCTCAGCGGTGCACGACGGTGTACACGTCCCGGCGGCGCAGCCCGTACCCGGTGGCCACGTCGCTGATCGCGTCCCGCCGGGACATGCCGGCGGCCTCCCGGTCGGCCACCCGGGCCCGCAGCGTGTCGTCGTCGGGGCGCTCGGCGGGGGTTTCCGGCGCCCCGGCGACGACCAGGGTGATCTCGCCGCGCGGTTCACCCTGGGCCGCCCAGTCGGCCAGTTCGCCGAGCGGCCGGCGGACGACCTCCTCGTAGGTCTTGGTCAACTCCCGGCAGAGCGCGGCGGGCCGGTCGACGCCGAACGCGGCGGCGAGGTCGGTCAGGGCGGCGGCGATGCGGTGCGGGGCCTCGAAGAGGACGAGGGTGCGCGGTTCGGCGGCGAGCGCCTTGAGCCGGGCCCGCCGGCCGCCGGGTGAACGGGGCAGGAAGCCCTCGAAGCAGAACCGGTCGCTGGGCAGCCCGGACAGGGCCAGGGCGGTGGTGACGGCGCTCGGGCCGGGCGCGGCGGTGACCGGCACCCCGGCGTCGAGGGCGGCGGTGACCAGCCGGTAGCCGGGGTCGGAGACGCTGGGCATGCCGCCGTCGGTGACCAGCGCGACCAGGTAGCCCTCCCGGAGCACGTCGACCAGTTCCGGGGTACGGCGTTCCTCGTTGCCCTCGAAGTAGGAGACGATCCGGCCGCCGACGGTGACGCCGAGATCGCGGGCGAGCCGGGTCAGCCGGCGGGTGTCCTCGGCGGCGACCACGTCGGCGGTGGCGAGGACATCGCGGAGCCGAGTGGACGCGTCGGCCGGGTTGCCCAGCGGCGCACCGAGCAGAACCAGGCGCCCAATCTCGGACATTTCACCCACGAGACGTGCTCCTTCATCGATAGTCGTACCAATCTCGGGGACGATGGGCGCCACCGGGCACCTTCGCAGCCTACGATCGCCGGGTGACGAGTGCGTCGACAGCACAGAGTGCGAGCGCGGACCGGACCGACCCGGAGGCCCCGCCTCCCCAGGGCGGAGGAGGCGGCGTGCCGGCGATCATCCGCCGCAGGCTGGCCACCGTCGAGACCCGGCTGGACGTGAACTCGTGGATCGCCACCGCCGTGGTGGTGACGATCGCCGCCGTCCTGCGCCTGCTCGGGCTGAGCAGCCCCAAAGGCAAGATCTTCGACGAGATCTACTACGCCCGGGACGGCTACGGCCTGATCGACAAGGGCGTCGAGTGGAACTACAAGGACAACGGTCCCTCCTACGTGGTGCACCCGCCGCTGGGCAAGTGGCTGATCGGGCTCGGTGAGTGGGCCTTCGGCTACCAGGACGCGGAGACCAACATCTCCGTACCGGGCCACCTGATGACCACCGCCCCGGAGTTCGGCTGGCGCATCGGCGCCGCGCTCGCCGGCATCGTCTCGGTGCTGCTGCTGACCCGCATCGCCCGCCGGCTGTTCCGCTCCACCACCCTCGGTTGCGCCGCCGGTCTGCTGCTCGCCCTGGACGGCTTCCACCTGGTGCTCTCCCGCACCGCGCTGCTCGACATCTTCCTGCTGCTGTTCGTGCTCGCCGCCTTCGGCGCGCTGGTGCTCGACCGGGACGCCCGGCGACGGCGCTGGGCCCGCGCCCTCGACGAGGGTCTCGACCCGACCCTCCCCGGTCGGGCCGGCCGACCCGCCGGTGGCTGGCGGAACTGGCCCTGGTGGCGGCTGCTCGCCGGGGTGCTGCTCGGCTGCGCGTGTGCGGTGAAGTGGAGCGGGATCTACTTCGTGCCGGTCTTCGGGCTGCTGGTGCTGCTCTGGGAGGTCGGCGTCCGCCGGTCGGCCGGGGCCCGCCGGCCGTGGCGCGACGCGCTCCTGGACGAGTTGCCCTGGCTGGTGCTCGCCGGGCTGCTGGTGGTCGGGACGTACGTGCTGAGCTGGTCGGGGTGGCTGCTCTCCGACGAGGGCTACTACCGGTCCGCGGCCAAGTACCCGAACCTTCCGGGGCTGAACGACACCCCGATCATCGGCGCGCTCAACAACCTCTTCCACTACCACAAGGCGGCGTTCGAGTTCCATACCGGCCTGGAGACCGCCCACAAGTACCAGTCGTGGCCGTGGCAGTGGTTGCTGCTGGGCCGGCCGGTGGCGTTCCACTGGTCCGGTGACGGTGCCTGCGGTGCGCCGACCTGCGCCTCGGAGATCCTGCTCCTGGGCACCCCGCTGCTCTGGTGGTCGTTCCTGCCGGCCCTGGCCGCCACGCTCTGGCTCGGCGTGGCCCGTCGGGACTGGCGGGCCGGGGCGATCCTGGCGGCCGTCGCCGCCGGCCTGCTGCCCTGGTTCTGGTACGCCCTCGACGGCCGGACGATGTTCTCCTTCTACGCCGCCCCGGCACTGCCGTTCCTGGTGCTGGCGGTGGTCTACGTGCTCGGCGCGATCGCCACGCCCACCACCCCGGACCCCACCACCCCGACCGGCCGCGTCCAGCCCGGCACCGCCCCCGACGGCACACCACCCGACGGCACCGCCCCGGACGTCACGCCACCGGACGGCACCGCCCGGGACGACACGCCACCGGCGGGCACCGCCCCGGACGGCACGCCACCGGACGGCACCGCACCCGACGACCCGGGGTCGGACGTCGGCCGACCGGTCGACCCGAAGGCCACGGTCATGGTCGCGCAGGCCGATGCCGCCACGGCTGAGCAGCTCGCCGACCGGCGACTGATCGGCGGGGTCATCGTCGGCGCGTACGTGCTGCTGGTGGCGCTCTGTTTCGCCTACTTCTATCCCATCTTCGTCGGCAACCTCCTGCCGTACGACGACTGGTCCGCCCGGATGTGGCTGGACGGCCGCTGGATCTGACCCACCCCGTCCACCGTTACGCGTCTGCCCCGGACCCGCCCGACCCGACCGGTCGAGGCGGGTCCGGCGCGTTCCGGGACGGTCGTCACCAGGCACCACAGTGGACGAGGGCAGACGGCAGGGTGCCGGCCGACACCGCAGGCACCACGGGTCGGGATCAGACACCTGGCGGACTGGGGAGACGACGGGCCGGCAGCGGGGCGGAAGACCGGAGGCGGATCGCGTCGGCCGGGATCTCCGGGGGGAACCGTCGGCGGCACCGGGAGCGGTGGCGCGGGAGGGGTGTCCCACGAGTGTGCCGCAACGAAAGGACGCGCCCCGATCGCCTGCCACGGGGGAAGCGGGCGATTGGGGCGCGCATGGAGAGCTTAACCACGTTATGCCACCGGCACAACGGGTCGACTTGGGTCAGATTTCCGACCGATGCGTCGCGCGGCAAATGCTTTACATCTAGCATCTAACGGACGGTCGACGGTCATCGATCTCACACCGGTCCGCCGACGCGCCGTGCCGGGCCGACGATCCCGTGGTCGAGACTCACCCGGGTGTACCCCGACGAATCTCCACAGTGGATCTCACTACACTTCGCCCGGTGATCAACACGAGACGACGATCAACGACCGTCCTGATCGGAGTGTTGGCGGCGACCGCGCTGACCGGCCCCGTGCCGGCCCTCGCCGACAACGAGGAGCCCGCCGAGCCACCCAAGGTCGAGCTGGTCCTCGACGTCAGCGGCTCGATGCGGGCCAACGACATCGACGGACGCAGCCGGATCTCGGTCGCCCAGCAGGCGTTCAACGAGGTGGTCGACGCGCTGCCCGAGGAGACCCAGCTCGGCATCCGGGTGCTCGGCGCGACCTACCGGGGCAAGGACAAGAAGCAGGGCTGCCTGGACACCCAGCAGATCGTGCCGGTCGGCCCGGTGGACCGGACCGCCGCCAAGGCCGCGGTGGCGACGCTGCGACCGACCGGCTTCACCCCGGTCGGGCTGGCCCTGCGCTCCGCCGCCCGGGACCTCGGCACCGGCACGACCGCCCGCCGGATCGTGCTGATCACCGACGGCGAGGACACCTGCGCCCCGCCCGACCCGTGCGAGGTGGCCCGGGAGTTGGCCGCCCAGGGCACCAAACTGGTGGTCGACACGCTCGGCCTCGCCCCGGACGAGAAGGTCCGCAAGCAGCTGCTCTGCATCGCCACCGCGACCGGCGGCACCTACACGGCGGCCCAGAGCGCCGACGAGCTGACCGGTCGGATCAAGCAGCTCGTCGAGCGCGCGAAGGACACCTACACCGCCGCACCGACGGTGGTCACCGGCCGGGCCGGGTGCGCCGACGCCCCGTTGCTCGCCCCCGGCGTCTACGCCGACCGGGAGGCGTTCTCCGAGCACCGCTGGTACCGGGTGCCCGTCCGACCGGGGCAGGAGCTGCGCGCCTCGGTCAGCGTGGCGCTGGACCGGCCGGTGAACCCCGACCACGCGGTGCTGCTGCGGGCGACCACCGCCGACGGCCGGGAACTGGTCCGGGGCGTCGACGCGGGCAGCGGTCGTACCGACGTGGTGTCGGCGGGGTTGCGCTGGTCGGGGGCGGAGGACGAGGCGTCGCCGAGCCCGTCGGCCAGCGACGCGCCGGTCCCGGCCACCACGGTCTGCCTGGTGGTCAGCAACGCGTTCGCACCCCGCCCGGGCACCCGGGCCGAGCCGGGCATGCCGGTCGAGCTGACCATCGACGTGGTCGCCTCGTCACCCGCCCCGACCGCGCCGGACCTGGGGCGCGGCTGGGTGCTGCTGCTCCTGCTCACCCTGGCCGGCCTACTCACCGGCCTGGTCGTCGGGCTACTCACCCGCTGGTGGGTGGCGACGTGGAGGACGAACTGACGATGCGTACCCCGATCATGCGGACCGGCGCGGCACTGGCCGCCGCCGGACTCACCCTGCTCGCCGCCCCGGCCCCCGCCTCGGCCGCGCCCACCCCCTCCCCCGGCGCCACCCCGGTCACCCGGGCCGGCACGTCCTTCCTGACCGCCACCGGCATCGCGGCCGGCCAACCGGTCCGGGTGGACGCCTCCACCGGCGACTTCCTGTACTGGTCGTTCCCGGCCTCGGCTGGGCAACGGCACGACATCACCGCCACGGTGTCCCTGCCCAAGGCCCGCACCGGCGCGTCCACCTGGACGGTGGAGGTGTTCGACGGGCTGCGCCGCCGGCAGGCGTGCACGGCCGGGGCGCAGACCCCGACGGTGGCCGCCTCCGCCGGCAGCGTGGCGCTCGGCTGCACGTTGCGTCAGGTGCGCTCCTGGGCGGAGCCGTGGTCGGCCGACCCGCTGCCCGGCACCTACTACGTCCGGCTGTCGGTCACCGACCTGCCCGAACCCGACCTGGGGCTCCCCGTCGACGTGGAGCTGCTGGTCTCCGCCGAGGGCGAGGGCTCGCGCGACGACGGCGAGTTGAAGGCGCCGCTGGTGCCGAACACCAAGGCCGGCGCGGTGCTGACCGGCGAACCGGCGGCGGCACCCGCCGACGCCGACGACGACTGGTTCGACGGCGACTGGCTGCCCGCGCTCGGCTCCCGCTGGGCGTGGAGCGCGGTCGGCGGCGTGCTCGCCGCCGTGGCCGGGGTGTTCGGCTTCGCGCTGACCCGCCGCCCCCGCCGCCGCTGACCCGTCGTGGTGGCCGACCCCGGGTGCCGGGGCCGGCCACCACGACGGGACCCTCCGGTGTCGCCCGGTTGCGGTACGTTCACCAACCATGGCCGATGGTCCGCACACCGGGCGGACCCGGCGGTGGTCGTACCGGAGAGGGGTGGGTTATGCGTGACCTGCTGCCGGCGGCGGTCTCGGTGGCGGTGGCCGAGGGCGCCGACTGGGTCGGTGAACTGCTCCCCGAGGAGCGGGCCGGGCTGGGCGAACGGGCCGTGGAGAGCCGGCGACGGGACTTCACCGCCGGTCGGGTCTGCGCCCGACGCGCGATGACCGCCCTCGGCCTGCCCGCCACGCCGGTCCCCGCCGCACCGAACCGCGCACCGGTCTGGCCGACCGGGCTGATCGGCACCATCACCCACACCCGGGGCTACTGCGCCGCCGCGGTCGCCCGCCGCGCCGACCTGCGTGCGGTCGGCATGGACGCCGAGCGGCACCGGGAACTCGACCCGGGGGTACGCCGGATGATCCTGCGCCCCGAGGAGGCCGACCGGCTGGCCCGGTTGCCGGCCGGGGTGAGCTGGCCGGTGGTGGTGTTCAGCGCCAAGGAGACCGTCTACAAGGTCTGGCACCCGGTGGTGGGCTCCTGGTTGGACTTCCTGGACGCCACCGTCGACCTGGACCCGGACGCCGGCGTCTTCACCGCCCGGATCGACCCGGCGCGGGTGTCGGCGGCCACCGTGGCGGATCCGCCCTCGGTGGTCACCGGCCGGTTCGTGGTCGAGGGCGATCTGGTCCGCACGGCGGCGGTGCTGCCACTACGCTGACCCCTTCGTCAGCACCACCAGCTTTCCCGAGTGACGACCGTGTGCGAGGAGTACGGTGAGCCAGCCCCAACCCCCTTCCGGGCCGCAGGACCCCAACCAGCCGCCCCCGGTCGATCCGACCGCCCCGCCGCCCCCGGTCCCCGAACCGCCGCAACCGACCTACTCCACCGACCCGTACGCTCCGCCGTCGCCGTACGCGCCGCAGCCGCCGGTCTCCGCAGCACCACAGCCGACGTACCCGCCGCCGCCCACGTCGGGACAGCCGTACCCGTCGTACGAGCCGGGGACGGCACCGCCGGTGTCCGGCGCGGGCTACCCGCCGGTGTCCGGTGCGGGCTACCCGCCGGTGTCCGGTGCGGGCTACCCGCCGGTGTCCGGTGCGGGCTACCCGCCGGTGTCCGGTGCGGGCTATCCGCCTCACGGGGCGGGCTATCAGCCGCCCGGTGGGGGTTACCCGCCGCCGGGTGGGGGTTACCCGCCGCCGCCCGGTGCTCCGGTTCCGCCCGGCTATCCGTTGGGTCCGCCGCCGGGTGGCTCGTCGGGCAAGAAGGTCTGGATCGTCATCGGCATCGTGGTCGCCGTGCTGGTGCTGCTCTGCTGCGGTGGCATCGTGGTCGCCGCGGTCGTCGGGGGCAGCCGGGCCAACGAGGCGGCCGATGACTGGGAACGCTCGTTGCCCACCCCCGGTGCCACCGCCGCGCCGACGCTGCCGGGCGGGAGGCCGTCGGCGGCACCGTCGTCCACCGGCGACGAGACGTTCAACCTGAAGGCCGGCGAGACGCTGGTGATCAGCGACGACGACGGCACCATCGAGATCACCGTCCGCAGCTTCAGCACCTCGACCAAGGGGTGCCGCTCGTTCGCCCCGCCGCCGGACAAGGGCATGTACCTGATCGCCGACGTCACCGCCACGGTGACCAAGGGCACCGCGTCGATCAACCCGTTCTACTTCCAGTGGGTGGCCGACAACGGCACCACGGTCAACGGGCTGGCCGGCGCGCTCTCCGGCTGCGGTGGCGACATGCTCGACTCGGGCAGCAGCATCCCGGCCGGCAGCAAGCGCTCCGGTGCGGTGGTGTTCGACGTCGCCGACAAGAAGGGCGTGGTCGAATACCAGCACCGGTTCGAGGCGGCGGGTTCCTGGAAGCCCTGATCTCCCGGGTCCCGTGCCGGGCCGGCTCCCTCGACGGGGGCCGGCCCGTTGCGTTGTCGGGCCCCGGCAGCAGCGTGGGCGGGCCGGAATCGCTGCCGTCGCTTGAATCGGCCCCGGCATCGGCGGATGCTTAACGAATCGAACCCTACCGATCCATAGGGAGGTGGGAGATGCGTCGTCTCTCGCTCGTCGCCCTGGCCCTGGCCGTCGTCGTGCTGCCGGCGACCCCGGCCAGCGCGTACGCAGGCGGCACCGACCCGGCCGCCGTCCACCCCGGTGCCGCCGCACCGGCCGCCGCATCTCCCGGGGCCGTCGGGCCGACCGTGCAGGACGTGCGGACCGTCGGCACCGCCTGGGGACCCGACCCGGTCACCGGTCGCCTGACGCTCACCGTCGACGACACCGTCGCACCCGAGCAGGTACGCGCGCTGCGCGCCACCGCCGCGCGGGCCGGCGCGGACCTGCGCCGGGAGCCCGGCCGGCTGCGCCTGCTCATCGCCGGGGGGCAGGCCGTCTACGGCGGGGGCGCCCGCTGCTCGCTCGGCGCGAACGTGCACAGCGGCAGCACCTACTACTTCCTCACCGCCGGGCACTGCACCGCCGCCGCGACGACCTGGTACGCCGACAGCGGCGGGACGACCGTGCTGGGCAGCCGGGTCGGCAGCAGCTTCCCCGGCAACGACTTCGGTCTGGTTCGCTACACCGGGAGGGTCAGCCACCCGAGCGCCGTCTACACCTATCCCGGCCTGCTCACCATCAACGGCGTCGGCACCCCGTACGTGGGTCAGGCGGTCTGCCGCAGCGGCACCACCACCGGCGTCCGGTGCGGCACGGTGACCGGCCTCAACCAGACGGTCAACTATGCCGAGGGCAGCGTGTCCGGGCTGATCCGCACCAACATCTGCGCGGAGCCCGGCGACAGTGGCGGGCCGCTCTACGTCGCCGGGACCGGGCTGATCCTCGGCATCCTCTCCGGCGGCAGCGGCAACTGCACCAGTGGCGGCACCACCTTCTACCAGCCGATCGCCGAGGCGCTCGCCGTCTACGGCGTGACCATCCCCTGAGCGCTCCGGTCGGCGTCGCCCGACCCCGGCCCACGACGATCAAGGGCGGGCCCCGAGTGGGGCCCGCCCTTGATCGAATGTTGCTGGTGGAGCTGTGGGGATTCGAACCCCAGACCCCCTCGATGCGAACGAGGTGCGCTACCAGACTGCGCCACAGCCCCTCCGCCGGATGGAACCGGCTTCGGTCCCACCCGGCTTTCACCGGGCGGGCCGGCAGCAAGACTAACAGCCCACCCGCCCCCCGGGCGAATCACCCCTCCCGCCGCGCGAACCGGCTGGTCCGCCGCACCGGTGAGCCGACGTCGGGGTATCCGAGCGCCCCGGTAGCGCCCACTTCGGCCCACGTGAGAGTCGATCAGGAGACCCGACCAGCCGAGCAGGGCGAGCAGGTGGGGCGGGCGGGGCGGGCAGGTGGGGCGGGCGGGGCGGGCAAGCGGGGCGGCAGGGCCGGCCCTGGGGCCAGCGGGGTCAGCGGGGGTCGCGGCCGGACTGGTAGGGGCGGCCACGCAGGCCGCCGGAGCGGCGGTAGGACACCGAACCACCCCCGCTGGCCGCCGCCGGCAGGTCGGTCGGCCGGTCCAGGCCCATCGCCGTGCGGCGTACCGCCTCGCGTTGGGCGGCCAGGCGGCGCTGCGCCTCCCGGCGGGCCGCCGCCCGACGGGCCTGTTCGCGGCGCACCTCGGCCTGCCGGGCGGCGAGCCACGCCGCCTCCCGGGCCCGTAGCCGCCGCCGACGGCGTTCGGCCAGCGCCCGCCGCCGCAGGTGTACGACGTACACGACGAGCAGGCCGGCGGTGACCGAGAAACTGATCCAGAAGCCGGGGCTGACCACGATCACGCCGACCAGCTCGACGAGGTTGAGCAGCAGCAGCGCGGCGAGCACCCGACGCCGCCGGTACACGGCCGGGGTGTGCGGCCGGGGCGGACGCCGACGGGCCTGCCGGGGGGCGGGCGGCACGGCGCGCAGCCGGCCGGAGCGGCGGGCGGACGCCGACAGGGCGGCACGGCGGCCGGGGGCCGGGGGCGCGGAGACCGGGGCGGCCAGGTTCCCGGTGGTGGCGTCCTCGGCGAGGGTGACGACGAGCGCCCGGGGCTGGTTGACCGGTCGCCGACCGGGGACGGTACGACGCCGCCGGCGGCGCTGGAGCACCCGCGCCGTCGACTGCGCCCGCTCCGCCACCAGCCGCTCGGTGGCGTCGTACCGACGGACCAGCGCCGGCGCGAGAGCGAGCAGGCCGGCGGCGGCGAGGACGGCGAGGAGCACCGAGGTCGGCACCCTCACCCCTCCCGTCACCGAATTTCGGGGCAACCACCGAAATCAGCAAGATCTTCCCCGAAAGATCACTCTCGACGCAGATCCTGCGGTCGGGCGGTGCTTGCCGCAGCTTGCAGTTACTTGAGGTTACGGGCCGCCGACCGGGATGCCGACGCGCCGCGCCGGATCCCGTCCGTGGGACGACTCACCCGGCCTCGTGACGCATCCGGTGCCAGCGGGCCAGCAGACCACCCTCGGCGGCCACCTCCTCGCTGGTCAGCGCGTATCCGATGTGGTCCCGCCAGACCCCGTCGATGTGCATGTAGCGCACGTGGTACGCCTCCTCGCGGAAGCCCAGCTTCTCCACCACCCGCCGGGACGGCTTGTTCTCCGGCCGGATGTTCACCTCGACCCGGTGCAGTCCACCCGGGCCGAACGCGTGGTCGACGGCGAGCGCCATCGCCGTGGGGATCACCCCACGCCCGGCCACCCGGGAGTCCACCCAGTAGCCGACGTAGCCGGAGCAGAACGCCCGCCGGACGATGTTGCCCACGTTCAGGTGCCCGACCAGCCGTTCCTGCCCGTCCTCGCGCAGGCAGACCGCGAACGGCATCCCCTCACCGCTACGCGCCGAACGCCGCTGGTCGGCGTGCACGTAACGGAACGCGGCCGGCGAGTTCGTCTCGTCCCAACTGCCCGGCAGGTGCGACTCCCAGGGCGCCAACCAGGCCCGGTTCGCCCGACGAACCGCCGACCAGGCGGTGGCGTCGGACCGCCGGTACGGTCGCAGCACCACCGGACCGTCCATCAGCATCACCGGCCACCCCGGCACCCGCCCGAACCAGCTCACCGCGCCGACCTCCCGTCCACGCCCGGGGCGACGGCCGACCCGCGCCGGCTCACCGCCGTCGGTCCAGCAACAACACGTCCACCGTGGAGCCGGCCGCCGCAGTGGTCACCCGCTCACCGAGCACCATCAGGCCGTTCGCCTCGGCCAACCCGGAGAGGGTGTACGGCCCACCGCTGAGCGGCTGCACCGTGTAGCCCCCGCCGCGCCGCTCGGCCACGTGCGCCGGCCGGAACTCGCGCAGCCCACCGGGCGACGAGATGGTCTCCAACAGGTGCGCCCGTACGCTCGGCCGGAACACCGGCTCCGCACCGGCCAGCAGCTGGATCGCCGGCCGGGCCAGCACCTCGAAGCCGATCAACGCCGCACCGGGCTCACCGGGAAGACAGACCACCGGCACCTCCTCGGCCCCGACGGTACCGAACCCGAGGGCCGTGCCGGGGTACAGCGCCACATCGGTGAACGTCACCGGCCCGGCCCGGCCGCCCTCCCGTCGGGACAGGATCCGCCGGACCATGTCACCGGGGCCGGTGCCGGTGCCGCCGGTGGTGATGATCAGATCGGCCCGCAGGGTCTGGTCCTCCAGGAGGCCACGCAGCCCCTCCGGGTCGTCGTCGCAGATCCCCACCCGGTACGCCAACGCGCCCACCTCGGCGGCGGCGGCGGTCAACGCGTGCGAGTTGGCGTCCACCACCTGACCGGGCTGGCTGCCCCGGCCCACGTCGACGAGTTCGTCGCCGGTGGCCACGATCACCACCCGGGGGCTGGGCCGGACCACCACGTGTCCGATGCCGGTGGCGGCGAACACGGCCACCAACGCCGGGGCGACGTACGTGCCGGCGCGGGCGAGGACGGTACCGGCGGGCAACTCCTCACCGGCACGACGGACACCGTACCCCCGCTTGGGGGTACGGAAGATCTCCACCGCCGCCATGCCCTGGTCGGTCCACTCCACCGGCACCACCACGTCGGCGGCGATCGGCATCGGCGCACCGGCCGCCACCGAGAAACACGAGCCGGGGGTCAGCCGGACCGGCCGCCAACTCGCCGCGCCCAGGTCGCCGACCACGTTGAGCCGCACCGCCCGGCCCGGTCCCTGCGTGGGGATCGGGCCGTAACCGACGAGGTCCTCCCAGCGCGCGGCGTACCCGTCCACCGCCGCCTGGTCGAAGGCGGGGAACGAGTGCGGGGCGACGACGTCCGAGGCGAGGACGTTGCCGTACGCCTGGGTGAGGTCGAGGTCGAGCGGGGGCAGCGCGCGCAACCTGCGCAGCACGCTGCCCAGGTAGTCGGCGAGCGGCGTCAACTCGTTCGCGGCCGCCTCGGCGTCGGCCGTCGAGGTCATGTACCGGAGCCGCCCGCCGTGTCGCGTACCCCGTTGATGATCGCCGCGGTGACCGTCTCGTCGCCGTTGTTGACGAACCCGGTCAGCCAGGCGCGGAACTCGGCGCCGAGGTCCTCCCGCTCGACGGCGATCTGCACGACTGTCTGGAGGTAGCCCAGCGGCATGCCGGTGTCGTAGCGGGTGCCCCGGTAGACGATCGCGTGCACCGGCACCCCCTCGCTGCGCAGCAGTTCCATCGCGTCGGTCAGCTGGATCTCCCCGCCGCTGCCCGGTTCGGTACGCCGGATCGCGTCGAAGATCCGCCCCGGCAGGACGTACCGGCCGAGGACGGCCAGGTTGCTCGGGGCGTCCTCCGGCTGGGGCTTCTCCACCATGCCGGTGACCCGGACGACCTCGCCGATGTCGGTCAGCTCCGCCTCGGCCGGTTCGACCGAGGCGATGCCGTACCGCTTGGTCTCGGCCGGGTCGACCTCGAAGAACGCCAGCACCACCCCGCCGGTACGGGCCTGCAGCTCCAACATGGCCGGCAGCAGCGGCTCCGACGGCTTGACGAACTCGTCGCCGAGGAGCACCGCGAAGGGCTGGTCGCCGACGTGCGACTCGGCGTACCCGACGGCGTGGCCGAGGCCGAGCTGCTCCGGCTGCCGGCAGGTGTAGATCTCGGCCAGCTCGCTGGGGCGCTTGACCGCGGCGAGCCGCTCGGCGTCGCCCTTGGCCTCCAGCCGGGCCTCCAGGTCGGGGCGACGGTCGAAGTGGTCCACCATCGACGTCTTACCGCGGCCGGTGATCAGCAGCACGTCACCGATGCCGGCCTGGGCGGCTTCCTCGACGATGTACTGGAGCACCGGTCGGTCGATCACCGGTAGCAGCTCCTTGGGCACCGCCTTCGTGGCCGGCAGGAACCGGGTGGCCAGGCCGGCGGCCGGGATCACGGCCTTGACCGCGCGGGCGCGACCGGTCGCGGCGGTCGTTGAGGGGTTCGCTGAGTGCTCCGACATGCCGCGAGACTATCGGCCACGGCTCTGCCGCGGCGGGTGAGGACCGGAAGACGCGCCGCCCGGCTGCGTCACACCGGGAGCACCGACGGCGTGCCGACCGGCCGGCCCACCGGTCGACCCGTCGGCAGGTAGGTCGATCGACCCGTCGGTCGGCAGGTCGTCGCCGGCTACCCGGTCGGTGGGCGGCCGGTGGGCGGGTGGCCGGGTGGCGCTGGTCGGCCCGACGGGTGGACCGGCCCGGGGCAGGCCGTCGTCCGGGCTGGTCGCCCCCGCCGGTACGGCGATCTCCTCGACCGCACCGTCGGCTGCCGGCGTCGGTCGGGGCCGCGCCGTCGCCACCCGGTAGCCGTCACGGCCGGCGCCCTTGGCCGCGTACAACGCCTCGTCGGCGGCGTCCAGCACCTCCGCGCCGGTGCAGGCGTGGTCGGGATAGACGGCGATGCCGATCGAGACCGACACCGCGATCGTGGTCGGGACACCCGCGTGGCCGGCGACCACGACCGGGGCCTCCCGCACCGCCGCACCCAACCGCTCGGCGACGGTCGCCGCGCCCCGGGCATCGGTCTCCGGCAGCAGCACCACGAACTCCTCACCGCCCTGCCGGAAGGCCAGGTCCACCTCGCGGATCTCGCCCCGGACCCGGCGGGCGAACTCGGCGAGCACGGCGTCCCCGGCGGCGTGCCCGTAACTGTCGTTGACGGTCTTGAACCGGTCCAGGTCGAGGACGAGGATGCTGAGCATCCGGCCGAACCGGCTGGCCCGTTCCACCTCCCGGCGCAGCGACTCACGCAGGTACCGGTAGTTCCACAGCCCGGTCAGCGGGTCGGTCAACGACAACCGCTGCGCCTCCTCGTGCACCCGGACGTTCTCCACCGCCACCGCCGCGTGCCCGGCGAAGGTCCGCAGGGTCGCCAGGTCGTCGTCGTCGAACTCGCCGACGCCCAACCGGTCGTAGAGGACCAGCACCCCGACCGCCGGTTCCCGGCCGGCGGCGTCCCCACCGGGTGCGGTGAACGGCACCGCCACGTACGTCTCGCACCACGGTTCGCCGGTCGGCGTCGGGCCCGGCGGGACCCGGCCCCGCTGCGGTTCACCCGTGGCGGCGACCGCACCGACCACCCCCGTCCCCACCGGCACCCGCAACTCCTCCGGCTCGGTGCCCGGCGGGCAACGCCCGGCCAGCCCTTCCGCGCACTGCCCGACGAGCACCCCGGCGTCGTCGACCAGCAGCACCGCCCCGGCCCGCGCCCCGGTCGCCGCGATCGCGCTGTGCAGGATCACCCGCAGGATGCGTTGCAGGTCGTGGGTGCTGGCCAGGGTGTCCCCGAGCACCCTCAGGTGCCCCCGCAACTGGTCCCGGCTGCTGGTCAGCGCAGCCACGTACCCGGCGGTCTCCCGGATCATCCGGTTGAACGCGGCAGCGAGCCCGCCGATCTCGTCCCGGCTGCGCACCGGCACCCGGGCGGTCAGGTCACCCCGGGCGACCCGGTCCACCGCACCGGCCAACTCCACCAACGGCCGGGTGGTGACCCGGGCCAGCCGCCACGCCGTCAGCACCGCCACCACCACGGCGAGCAGCACCGCCCCGACCAGTGCCGCCGGCAGGCCCGACGGTCGCTCCCCGGCCACGGAAAGGACCAGCGGCAACGGCTGTCCCGGGGCCGGCCCGAGCCGCCGCACGTACCGGCCGTCCCGGGTCGCGGTGACCCGGTCACCGTCGAGGGTGCCGGCGGCGGCGAGCACCGCGTCGCGTACCCGACGGGTCTCGGTGGTGTGGGTGATCCGGTCGGGGCCGGCGGTGTCGTCGAGGAGGGTGACCGCGACGCCGGTCGCGGCGGCCAGCCGGGCCACGAACGCCGGGTCGACCACCTCGGCGGCGGCCACCGCGCCGAGCGGCGTGCCCGCCGGGTCACGCAGGTCCACCCGGGCGCTGAGCGCCCGGACCGGTCCGCCGGTGCGGACGCCCGCGCAGTCCTGCCACGGGGTCGCCGGCCCACCCGGGGTGGCGTACGTGGTGCCGCCGGTCACGTCGGTGACCAGCACGGCGGTGGCCAACCCCCGGCTGACCACCTGACCCGCCGCGCCCGCCCGGGTCGCCGGATCGGGGCGCAGGGCCACCGCGTCGGCGGCGGCCCGCAACTGCTGGCACAACGCGTCGATCGAGGTACGCACGGCGGACGCGGCCAGGCCGAGCCGTTCGGTGGACCGGGTGCGGTCCACCGTCGACAGGGTGGTGCCGACGAAGACCGCGCCGAGCAGCACCGGACCGAGCACCACCGTGAGGAAGGCCGCCGTCAACCGCCCGCGTAGCGTCAACGCTGTCCCCCCGGAAGTTCCAGGCCCGTTCCTGCGATGCTGACACAGAGCGACCACTTTGACAGCGTTGCGTCAGGAGTGTTGCGTGCCCGATTTTTCTGATGAAGCGGAAGCCCTCCACGCGGCCAAACGCGAGACACGCGCCGCGCTGCTCGCCCGCCGCCGGGCGCTCACCGCAGCCCACCGGGCCGCCGCCGCGACGCGCGTCCAGGCCGAACTGACCGCGCTGGTACGCCGCCTGCGGCCGGCCACGATGACCGGGTACGTGCCGGTCGGCTCCGAGCCGGGCGGCCCCGACCTGCCCGAGGTGCTCCGGGCCGCGCTGCCGGCCGGGGCGGAGCTGCTGCTGCCCGTGCTCCGCGACGACCTCGACCTGGACTGGGCCCCGTACGCCGGACCGGGCACCCTGGTCGCCGCCGGCCGGGGGATGCGCGAGCCGGACGGACCCCGGCGGGGCCGGACGGCGATCGTCGGAGCATCCCTGGTGGTGGTGCCCGCCCTGGCGGTGGACCGGCACGGCCTACGGCTGGGCCGGGGCGGCGGCTCCTACGACCGGGCGCTGGCCCGGGTACCGGCGGCCACCATGACCGTGGCGTTGCTGCACGACGGCGAACTGCTCCCGGCGCTGCCCGCCCAGCCGCACGACCGGCCGGTGCGGGCGGCCCTCACCCCGTCGGAAGGTCTGCGCCTGCTCACCCTGGACGGGATTCCGCTGACGGCGTCGGGCCCAGCTGATGCTGCGGTCGGCTGACGGCGTCGGGCCCCGCTTCGGCTGACGGCGTCGGGCTCGGCCGGCGGCTGACGGCGTCGGACTCCGCCGGCGGCTGACGGCGTCGGACTCCGCCGGCGGCTGACGGCGTCGGACTCCGCCGGCGGCTAACGGCGTCGGACTCCGCCGGCGGCTGACGGCGTCGGACTCCGCCGGCGGCTGACGGCGTCGGACTCTGCCGGCGGCTGACGGCGTCGGGCTCTGCCGGCGGCTGACGGCGTCGGGCTCAGTGGTGGCGCGGTGCAGTGACGACGTCGGACTTCGCCGGTGGTGGGGTGCGGACCCGGCTCGCCGAGGTCCGGTTCGCGCCTGCTCCCCGCTGGTCCGGACCTCCCGGCGGGTGGGTGACGATCACGTCCGCTGGACGAACCCGGGTCCGATGACGCACCATTGGCACTCGAATACGTCGAGTGCCAATCGGCTGAACCAGATCCGGAGGAGAACGTGCCCACGTACCAGTACGCCTGCACCGCGTGCGGCCACCAGCTCGAGGCGGTGCAGTCGTTCTCCGACGAGCCGCTGACCGAGTGCCCCGCGTGCGAGGGGCGGCTGCGCAAGGTCTTCAACTCGGTCGGTGTCGTGTTCAAGGGCTCCGGCTTCTACCGCACCGACTCCCGGGCGGCGGGCACCGAGGGCAAGGGCGGCACGACGAAGCCGGCGAAGTCGGAGGGCACCTCTTCCGGTGGCGACTCCTCGGGCTCCGGCTCGTCGTCGACCTCGGGCGGTTCCTCGACCCCCAACTCGTCCTCCTCGTCCACCACCTCCGGCCCCTCGGGCTCGACCAGTTCCACCAAGCCCGCCCCCACCACCACGACCTCCTGACCCCCTCCCCCACCGCCCCTCCCCAACCGCTTCCCCTCCCCACTGCCCCCTCCCACCCCCGTGATCAAGAGGTTTGCGTCACGCCGCCCCCGTGATCAAGAGCTTTGCGTCAAGTTGATCGCGGTATTTGACGCAAACCTCTTGATCACGCCACTTGTGGGTGGGTGGGGACGGGGGTGGGTGGGCGGGGACGGGGGTGGGTGGGTGGGGACGGGGGTGGGTGGGCGGGGACGGGGGTGGGTGGGCGGGGGCGGGGTGGGGGTGGGGGTTTTCCACAGGTGGGGTGTTGTCCACAGGGTGTGGGTGAGGGGGCGTGGGGTTTGGGTGGGTGGGACATAGCCTGCTGGGCCGGGGGGTGCCGCCAGGGCATCCGGTGAGCGGCAGAGGGTGTTGCATGGTGGCCGGTGGGGTCGATGGAGAAGGCTCGCTGCGAGCATTCCGCTGGCCGCGTCGCCCCGGTGGGGGGACCATGTTGCGGGCGGCCTTGGTGGCGGTCCTGCTGGGGCTGGCGGTGATCGTCATGGACACCCCGGCTGGCTGTTCCACCGGTGCCCCGCCACCTGCCGTCGCCCTCGGCCCGGCGGGACCTTCCATGGGGAGGCCCCGTGCCACAGATCCCGCCACCGGCAGGCCCAGCGCGGCCAGACCTCCCGCCGGCACAGTCGACGCGGCGGGATGTCCGGACCCACCGACCGTGGCCGGGCCCGCCGTCGGCGGCCAGTCCGGCCAGCCGCACCATCGGACGGTACGACCGGGCGTCAGCGGAGCCGGCGTCACCGACGGGGTGGGCGACCCCCGGTCCGGTACGCAGGAGACCGGAAGGCCCGCCGAGGGAGGCACCCCGGCTGCCGTACCGCTGCCGAGCGGCTTCGTGGGAGTGCCCGTCCGCCTGGCCGAACCGGCCGCCCTCGCGGTCCTGCGCCCCGGTGCACGGGTCGACCTGCTCGTGCTGCCGGCCGGACGCAGCGCTGGAGCACCTGTTCTGCTGGCGGCCGACGCCCTGGTCCTCGACGTGGTGGGTGCCGGGGCCGGGGACGGCTCGTCTGCGCTCTACCTGGCCGTACGCCCCGATCAGGCGCAACGGTCCGTCGGTCAGCCGGAAGGGAGCCGCTTCAGCGTCGTCATCCGAGGATGATCCACTCCTGCGGCGAGGTCTTCGGCAAGGTCGTCGTCGACCACACCGCCTGACCGCCAGACTGCGGGCCGAGACAGTGCTGTCGCGCCCATCCGGAACCGCATTGTCGCCACCCTGGAGTGGATGTTGCGGCCTACCCGCGGCCGACGATGGTCAACTCCAGTGTGGGGGGCGCTCGGCGAGCAACCAGTCGTCGTTGCCGCCCCGGCGCTCGCCCCACCCGAAGTCGGTGTCGTCGGCGGTCTGCTCAGGCAGCACCACGAAGTCGTCGCTGAGGTCGACCGCGCGGTCGTCATCGCCGGGCACACCGCCGCCGGCCAGATCCTCGGTGCTCACGAGCGGCAAGGTTACTCCTCAGACCGCCCACTTCCCGCACACCACCACGGCGGCCAACTGCCGGGTCTCCCCGGCAAGGGTCCGCCGCGTCCGGCCCTCACGTTGGTAGCGTCGGATGGCGTGACGACCCCCAGCGGTGCCAGCCCCGACGACGAATACTGGCGACGCCCACCCGCACAGCCGCCCACCCCCGCACCCGCCGGGCCGACACCCCCCACACCCCCGGCACGCCCCGCCAGCCCGACGGACACCACCAGCCCAGCGGACACCACCGAGCCGACACCCTCGACCCGCCAGCCTCACCCGAGCACCATCCCCGGCGGAACGGGTGCCCCGCACCACCTTGACGGATCTCCCACCACCGGGGTTGACGCGGCCCCTGAGGCCGGGACCGAAACCAGAGCCGAGACCAGAACCAGTGCCGGAACTGAGCAAAGGGCCGGAACCGATCAAAGGGCCGAGACCGCACAAAGGGGCGCGATCGAACAAGAGGCCGAGACCGAGCAAAGGACCGAGACCGAACACGGGGCCGGAACCGAACGCAGGGCCGGAACCGAACACGGGGCCGAGACCGGACAAAGGGGCGGGACCGAACAAGAGGCCGGGACGGGAGGAGGTGCCGGGACCGGAACTCGTGCCGGAGAGGAGGCCGGAGCAGAGAGCGGGGTCGCGACCGGCGCGGGTGCCGGGGGTGCCGCGGAAGCGGAAAGTGGGGCGACGCACCAGCCTTCGCCCTGGGCCAGCCCGGTCGACGCGCCGGCACCCGGCCTGCCGTCCGGTCGACCCAGCCCACAGGCCGGCCCACCGTCCGGTGAGCCGGCCGCGCCGCCGAGGGTGGGTACGTCGATCCCGGGAACGGTCCCGACCACTCCCTGGACGGGCAGTACCGCACCGGGGACGAGTTCGGCCGGGTCGGGGCGGGGTGGTTACCACGGGCCGCCGCCCACCACGCCACCGCCGCCGGGCTGGCGTCCCCCGGTGCACCTGGAAGCGACTCCCGCCCGCACCCTGCCGGTGCAGGACATGGAGGCGATGGACGCGGCAGAGCAACGGGCGCAGCGGGTCACCTGGAGCGTCGGCGCGGTCATCGGCACCGTGTTGCTACTGCTGCTCTGTCTGCTCTGCTCCCGGGCACTGTTCTGAACACCCGCCGAACACTCCCGCACGCCATCCGGCGCACACGCCGAAGGCGCTGCCCGGCCCACGCGCCCCTAGGCGCTGCCCGACCCACGCGCCGACCGACCAGTTCGATCGACCAGGCCGACCGGTCAGCACGAACAAGACCACTCAGCACCCGGACAACCGACCGGGCCCGACCGGGCCGCCAGGCCGACCGGCACACCGGGCCGCCAGGCCGACCGGCACACCGGGCCGCCAGGCCGACCGGCACACCGGGCCGCCAGGCCGACCGGGCCCGACCGGGCCGCCAGGCCGACCGGTCAGCACCCGGGCGACTGGTCAGAACGTGTTGCTCCACACCGAGGCGGCACCGCTGTCCCCGGTGAGATAGACGTAGACGAGCGCGAACACCGACAGCACCACGACGATCGCGGTGAGGACCCAGGGCGCCCAGCCGGGCAGGTTCGGGGTACGCACCCGACTGCTGGTCACCGCCAGCAGCAGCAGCGCCGCCACGGCCAGCCCGATGGTGAACCACTGCAGCGTCTCGCCGTACTCGGAATGTTCGTGGATCTTGGCGAGTAGCTCGGGCGAGTAGCCCTTCGCCCGCAGCGCCTCCTCGAACGCCTCCCCCGATTCGGTCGCCACCCAGGCGAGGACCGGGGTGATCACGGCCAGGATGGCCACCGCCCAGTCGAGGCGGGGCCGCCAGCGCGGCATCAGCCCGTAGGCGCTGGCCAGCAGCGCGAGCAGTGGGACGAAGACGACCACGGCATGGACCACCAGGACGTGACCTGGCAGACCGTTGATCTCCTTGAACACCGACACCTCCGAGCGTGGAATGCGGGTTGCGGCAGACAGCGTACGTCGAGCCTGGTATCGCAGCGTCTCGCCGTACGCGTACACGCGGTGGTGGAGGTTCCGGTTCACCGCGTCCCGGCCTGTCCCCGGCCCGTCCCGCACCCGCTGGTTCCGGGCGAGGGTCACGATGACGGACGGCGGTACCTCGTCGAGCGTGGCACTGTTGACGGGTGGACACCGACGATCTCGGCCTCTTCGGTCCCGGTTCGGTCACCTGGAAGGTGCACGACGAACCGATCATGATCGTCGCCGGCCTGCGTTCCCTCTATCTTCAGACCCTGCACCCCCGGGCGATGGCCGGGGTGGCCCAGAACAGCAACTACCGGTCGGACGCCTGGGGGCGGCTGGTCCGCACCGGCACGTACATCGACACGGTGAACTACGGCACCACCGCCGAGGCCGAGACGGCCGGTCGGCGGTTGCGGGCCCTGCACGCCCGGCTGCGCGCCACCGACCCGTTCACCGGGGAGCGGTTCCGGATCGACGAACCGGACCTGCTGCGCTGGGTGCACGTCACCGGGGCCGAGTCGTTCGTCGGCACCGCCCGCCGGGCCGGCCTGTCGCTGACCGACGCCGAGGTGGACGGATATTACGCCGAGCAGCGGCGGGCCGCCGCACTCGTCGGGCTCGACCCGGCCGGGGTGCCCGGCAGCGCCGCCGAGGTGGCCGACTACTACCGGGCGGTCCGGCCCGAGCTGCGGATGACCAGGGAGGCGGCGGAGACCGCACTGTTCCTGACCGCCCCGCCGATCCCGTGGAAGCTGAGCCGGCCGGCCCGGCTCGGGTTGAACCTGGGGCCACCGCGCTGGGCGTACTTCGGGGTGGCCGGCACGGCGCTCGGGCTGCTGCCACCGTGGGCGCTGCGACTCTACGGCGGGCTGGGGCTGCCCACCACCGCGCTGTCGGCCGACCTGAGCGTCCGCACGCTGCGACTGGCCCTGACGGCGTTGCCGCGCACCTGGCGGGAGAGCCCGATCCGGCAGACCGCGAAGGACCGTGCCGTCCGCCTCACCGCCGCCTGATCGACCACGTGGCGGCGGTCGTGCCGGACCGGACGCGTCGACCTCGACGGAGCCGGCCGGTCAGTCGGCCAGCGGGGCGGCGGGGCGGTCGGCCTGCGGAGCGGTGGGGCGGTCGATCGCCGACCACGGCTCCCGGCCGGGGGTCTGCGCGCCGACCGGGCAGGTACGCCGGTAGTCGCACCAGCCGCAGCGGGGCCCGGCGACGGCAGGGAACGCCTCGTCCGGGTCGGTTCCGTCGGCCACCGACCGCTCGGCGGCCATGATGTCCCGGGCGGTGTCCTCGGCGCGGCTGAGCTGCCGGGTCAGCGACTCGACGGTGTGGTCGTGTCCGGCGACGGTGCCGGTCGGCAGATGGTGCAGCTCCACCCGGCGGCAGGGTCGGCGGAACGTCCGCTCGGCGGCGTACGCGTAGAGGGCCAGTGCCTGCGAGCCGCGCGCGTCGTCGGCGTCCAGCCCGGTGCGGCCGGTCTTGTAGTCGACGATGACCAGTTCGGGACCGTCCGGGCCGGGGCGGGAGTCGATCCGGTCGGCCCGCCCGTTGAAGGCCAGCACGGCGGTCTTGACGGCGACCACGCGTTCCACACCCAGCGGGTCGTCGCCCGGGTCGAGGGTGGCGACGTACCCCTCCAGCCAGCCCAGCGCCCGCTGGTAGGCCGCCCGCTCCTGCTCATCGTCGCGGTAGCCCTCGCGGACCCAGGTGCCCTTGAGCAGGGCGGGCAGCGCCTCGGGACGACGCCGGTCGGTGGGCAGCGCATACCAGTTCTTCAGGGCGGTGTGCACGCTCGCGCCGAGCGAGTTGTGCGCCCACGGCGGCCCCTTGGGCGGGGCGGGCCGGTCCAGGTAGGCGTAGCGGTAGCGGCGGGGGCAGTCGGCGTACGCGCCGAGTTTGCTGGGTGTGCAGGTGAAGAGCCGTTCGGGCATGCCGGCGAAGCCGAGTTGCTCGGGTTGGCCGGAGCGGGGCCGGGGAGTACCGGCGGAGGAGGCTCGTCGCACCCCGGTGATCCTGCCAGCCCGGTGCGACAGCCCGGCGGCGGCACGGCGGGCGACTCAGCTCATGTTCACGTACTGGGTGACGAAGGCGGCCACCGCGTCGGCGATGAGCTGCACCGCGATGGCGGCCAGCAGCAGGCCGGCGATCCGGGTCAGCACCTCGATGCCGCCCGGCCGGAGGATCTTGACGATGCCGCCGGAGAACCGCAGCACGATCCAGACCGCCAGCATCACCGCGACGATCGCGGCGGCGATCGCCGAGACCTGTCCCACCCCGTCGGCCTGCTGCACGAACAGCATGGTCGCCACGATCGCGCCGGGCCCGGCCAGCAGCGGGGTGCCCAGCGGCACCAGGGCGATGTTGGAGGTGGCCTGTTGGCTGGGGTCGTCGGCCTTGCCGGTGAGCAGTTCCAGCGCGACCAGGATCAGCAGCAGGCCACCGGCCGCCTGCAACGCTGGCAGGTCGACGTGCAGGTAGGCGAGGAGGGTCTGGCCGGCGACGGCGAAGACCACGATGACGCCGAGCGCCAACGCGACCGCCTGCCAGGCGGCCCGGTTACGGTCACGGGCCGGCAGCGGGCCGGTCAGGGCGAGGAAGATCGGCATCATGCCCGGCGGGTCGACGATGACCAGCAGGGTCACGAAGACCTCACCGAAGAGCTTGAGATCCACCGGACGAGGGTAGCGGTGCCGCTGGCAGGCGGAACGCGGATCACCCGGAAGCGACGCCGGTCACTCCGGAGGACGCCGCGACGATCCGCTCGTACGCCTCCACCGCGGTGGTGTGCGCGCCCAGCCGGACGGTCTTGTGGCTGCCGTGGAAGTCCGACGAGCCGGTGACCAGCAGGCCCAGGTCGGTGGCGAGCCGCCGGACGTGCGCCGCCTCGGCGGGGGTGTGGTCCTCGTGGTCGGCCTCCAGGCCGGCGAGCCCCGCGTCGGCCAGCTCGGCGATCAGCGTGTCCGGGACGATCCGCCCCCGCCGGCTGGCCCGGGGATGGGCGAACACCGGCACGCCGCCGGCGGCCCGGACCAGGGCCACGGCCCGGAACACGTCGATGTCGTCCTTGGGTAGCCGGTACCGCTGCCCCAGCCACTGCGGGCCGAACGCCTCGGTGGTGGTGGTGACCAGGCCGGACCGGATCAGCGCGGCGGCGATGTGCGGGCGACCCACCGTGCCTCCGTCGGCGGCGGCCAGGATCTCCGGCCAGCTCACGTCGATCCCGTCGGCGCGCAGCAGCTCGACGATCCGTTCCCCGCGTACCTCCCGGGCCTGCCGTACCCGGGCCAGCTCGGCGACCAGCTCCGGGTGCTCCGGATCGAACAGGTACGCCAGCAGGTGCAGCGGCAGCGCCGGTTCGGCACCGTGCCAGCGGCAGGACAGCTCCGCCCCCCGCACGAGGCTGAGCCCGGCCGGTAACGCGTCGACCGCCGCCGCCCACCCGGCGGTGGTGTCGTGGTCGGTGACCGCCACGACGTCCAACCCGGCGTCGGCGGCGGCCCGGACCAGCTCGGCCGGGCCGAGCGTGCCGTCGCTGGCGGTGGAGTGGGCGTGCAGGTCGATCAGCGGGCGTTCGGGCATGGTCCCGACGCTACCGGCGGGCGGGTCGGGGCAGGTCACCCGGTGCCGGCCACCACCACCGGTCGGGCGTCGGCCCCGGCCCCGGCCACCGGGGTGGGGGTGGCCGGCCTGCCCGCCAGCAGCTCGTCGGGGCGCACCCGGGCGAGGTCGCCGTCCCCGTCGACGTACGCCGCATGGTGGTCGTCGGTCCAGACCACCGCACCGTCGATCGCCGGGCCGGCGCCGCGTGGGGCTGGGGCGGTGCCGGTCAGGTCGACCAGGATGGCGTCGTCGGATCCGGCGAGTCGGCCGTTGACCAGCAACCACCGTCCGTCGGGAGAGACCGCGCCCCGGCCGTCGGCGGTCGGGGTCACGTCGCACCGGGTGCTCGCCGGGGCCAGGTCGGAGTCGAGCAGGGCCAGGCAGCTCCCGCTGCCGACCCGCACCCGGGCGACCAGCCGGCCGTCCGGCCTGGTCCCGTAGACCTCCTGGACGTCCGGCGCGACGATGCCGGGCGGCCCCGCCGGGCTCCACCGCCACCACAGGTGACCACCCTCGGCGGCGGCCCGCAGCAGGACCCGGTCGCCGACCACCCGGACCGGGACCGCGTCGACGGACGGCCCGGCGACGGAGGCGATGAGCTGCCCGGCCACGATCCCGGCGGCGAAGAGTCGGCCGCCGTCGCGCCAGGCCACCTGCCGGCTGTCGGGTGACAGCACGATCTCGTCGGCACCGGCGAGCAACGCCTGCGGTTTCCCGCCCGAGGGCACCACCCAGAGGGTACGGCCGGCAGCGGTGACCGCCCCGGTCAGCAGCCAGCCGCCGCGGTCGGGCAGGCGTTGCGCGCGTTCGACCGGCCCGATCCCCAGCTCGTACCGCTGCCCGGCGGCGGTGACCAGCGCACCGGCCACGATCAGGTCGACCTCGCCGTCGGTCGGCCGGTCCGCCGGGTGGGGAGCGACCGGCTCGGGGGACAGGGTGGCCACCCCCTGCGGGTCGCCGAGCACGACGGTCGGGGCGGTGGGCTGGTCCGCCTGCCCACCGAGCTGGGTCATGCCGCCGGCCGCCAGGGCGGTCACGATGCTGGCCAGGGTGAGCCCGGCGACCGTGCGCCGCCGCCTGACCCGCCGGGCCCGGCCGAGCGCCAACCCGGCCGGGTCGACGGGGAGCCGGTGCGGCACCGCGACCCGCTGGGACAACGTCTCCCGCAGCGCCCGCTCCAGCTCGTCGTCGTGCGTCACGAGGAGTTGACGCCCCGACCCGTCGGTCTGGTTGCCGGGCCGCGACGGTGCGGGCTTCATCGGGTCTCCGTGGCGAGCGGCACGGTCGGGATCGGCAGGACGCCCGCGCCCACCGGCCGGGGCGACGCCGGGCCGGCACCCGCCCGCTCCCCGGGTACGACGCGCGCCGCGCCGGACCGCCCCGTCCCCGTCCGGGCCGGTGCACCGGGGCGGGCCGGCATCCCCCCGGTGTGGCCCGGCACAGGCTCGCCGGGGGTGCCCGGTGCGGATGTCCGGGTCTGCCCGGTGGTACGCCCGGGTGACGGCGGCCGGGAGGCCGTAACTGCCCCGGTGGGCGTGGTCCGGGTGGTCGTGGCTGTGGTCGGACGGGTGACCGGTCCGGGGGTCAGGTCGTGCAACGCCTCCGCCCCGAGCCGGCGGCGCAGGGTGGCCAGGGCCCGGGACGTCTGGCTCTTCACCGTGCCGGGGGAGATCTCCAGCAGGGCCGCCGTCTGGGCCTCCGACAGGTCCTCGTAGTAGCGCAACACCAGCACGGCACGTTGCCGGGCGGGTAACGCCCGCAGGTGCCGCCAGAGGACGTCGCGGTCGAGCTGCTGCTCGATCTCGTCCACTCCGGCCCGCTCGGGCAGCACCTCGGTGGGCCGCTCACCGTGCCACCGCCGCCGCCACCAACTGGTGGACGTGTTGACCAGCACCCGCCGGGCGTACGGTTCGACCGCCTCGATCCCACCCAGGCGCCGCCAGGCCAGGTACGTCTTGGTCAACGCGGTCTGGAGGAGGTCCTCGGCGGTGGCCCAGTCCCCGGCGAGCAGGTAGGCGGTCCGCAGCAGGGCACTGGAGCGCGCCGCGACGAAGTCACGGAACTCGTCCTCCAGCGGATCCCGGTCGGCCACCGCTCACCTCCGCACGCCGTCCCGCCTGGCAGACTGCCATGCCGGGCATCACCCGGTCGACGGCGGAAGGTGTGCAGTTCGTCCGACGGACGGACGACACGTGTCAGGCGCCGTCGTCGGCCTTGGCCTCGTCGGCCTCCTTGCCCAACCGGGCCTCGACCGCCTGCGGCTCGTACATCTCCTCGACCACCCGCAGGTAGAGCTCGTTCGGGTTGGGCAGGTTCTTGATCTCCCGTAGCGCCTGTTCCTGGCCGGCGGACTCCAGCACGAAGGTGCCGTAGTTGAGTGCCCGGCCGGTCGGGGTCTGCTCGTATTTCATGTCGGTGACCCGGGCCAGCGGCATCATGGCGACCTTGCGCGTGACGATGCCGTTGACCACCATGACCCGCTTGTTGGTCAGGATGAACCGGTCGTACCACCAGTCGGCGACCTTCCAGGCGACCCAGCCCATCACCGCGAACCAGAGCAGCACGGCGATGGTGGTGAGGGCGCCGACGTCCTGCCCGGCGAGGAAGCCGGAGAGGTAGCCGAGGATGAAGGTGGCCGCCACGCCGACGACGATCGGGGTGGCGAGGTGGATCCAGTGCCGCTTCCACTCGCCCCGGTAGCGCTCGGTCGGGAAGAGGTAGCGGGCGACGAGGGAGCTGGGCTCGTCCTCCAGGGGGAGCACCCGGCGGGGGGCCATGCCCTGGGAGTCGGACCGCAGACCGGACAGCTCCTCTTCGGAGATGACCGGCGGTTGGTAGCCCGCCTCCGGATCACGGACCCAGGTCCGCCCCTGACCCCCGAATCCCGGGACGTCGCCGTAGCCGGCGTCGTCCGAGAAGGACGGTCCACTGGCGGGTCCCGCCCCGGACCCGTAGGCCGGCCCGTCGTCGGGTCGGTACCTCGGGATGGGTTCGGTGTCCCGCTCCCGGCGGTCCCGGCCGGGATCGTCCGGGTCGAACGGGGGTCCGGAGGGGCTGCCCATCGGCGGCTAGGCGACGAGGCTCGTGAAGAAGTCACCGAAGCCCTGGGCGATGTCCACGATGCCACCGCCGAGCGACTTGAAGACGTCCGCTGCCGAGTTTGGCCGGTAGGCAACGAAGAAGATCAAGAATGCGATACCGGCCCAGGTGAGGACCTTCTTGACCATAGCGGGCCATCCTCTCGCGCGGCGCCGGGTCCGTTTACCGCAGCGGCACCCAGAGTATCAGCATGATGTCGTAGCGTGAATATCTGCGTCCCATCTCCGACTCACCCGGAGGGCCGTCAAGCCCCTCCGTGCAGGTACGGGGACGGTGCGCCGAACACGAGCTCGGACGGAGTCCACTCGGTGAGGTCGTGCAGGACGACATCTTCCGCGAGGAGGTGACCCGCGCTCGCCGGCCAGGCTATCGCATGAAGCCACATTCCCCGAGCCTCACCGGCGTACGCGCTTCGATCCGTGGCGGAATTGACCAACCACAGTGGAGTCGGATGACCGCCCACCCGGATCCGCGCCGGCTCGACGTGCTCGGGATGACCAGGGCCGGGACCCGGCCCGGCCAGCACCTCCGTCAACTCTGGACCGGGGTCCGGACCGGCCAGCCCGGCGAATCGGGTGCCCAGTCCGACCCCGGGCTCCTCCGCCACCAGAACCAGTTCGGCCGGACCGCCACCGAGGGGCGCCGGACCGGCGCACGCGACGGCGGTGGCCCGGACGCCACCGGCCTCGTCCCCGGCCCAGGCCACCCCGGTGACCGTCCAGCCGGCCGGCAGCGGCCACGGGCACCACAGCGGCAGCGCGGGCCGCTCTGGGCCACCCTCGGCAGCCACCCGCTCCACCACGCTCGCCACGATCTCGGCGTCGATGTGCTCGGGCACGTGCAGCGGGGCGACCGGCCCACAACGGACGCAGCGCGACTCACCGTGCATCAGGTCCGGTGGGCGCACCTGCCCCGCACACCTCGGACAACTCACCATGACACTCACATCCCCACCGTGGCCCGACGATGCGGGTCCGTCAAGCCGACCCCGCCGACCCGCCGCCACCTTTCCCACTACGGTGTCCCGCCCAGCCGGCGAGGACCGGGGCAGCCGCCCGGGACCGGGTCGGCCACGGCCCGACCGGCGGCGTGCCGGTCAGGACGGCGGGGCGGCGGCGTGGGCGCGGATCCAGGCGTGCATGGCGATGCCGCTGGCCACCCCGGCGTTGATCGACCGGGTCGAGCCGTACTGGGCGATCGAGAAGAGCTGGTCGCAGGCGGCCCGCGCGGCGTCGGACAGGCCGGGGCCCTCCTGGCCGAAGAGCAGCACGCAGCGCCGGGGCAGGGTGGTGGTCTCCAGTGGCCGGGAACCGGGCAGGTTGTCGATGCCGACCACCGGCAGGTCGTGCCCGCCGGCCCAGCCGACGAACTCCTCGATCGTCGGATGGTGCCGGACGTGCTGGTAGCGGTCGGTCACCATCGCGCCCCGACGGTTCCACCGCCGCAGCCCGACGATGTGCACCTCGGCGGCGAGGAACGCGTTGGCGTTCCGGACCACCGTGCCGATGTTGAAGTCGTGCTGCCAGTTCTCGATGGCCACGTGGAAGTCGTGTCGCCGCTCGTCCAGGTCGGCCACGACGGCCTCCCGCCGCCAGTAGCGGTAGCGGTCCACCACGTTGCGCCGGTCGCCCGCCGCGAGCAGCTCCGGGTCGTAGCGTGGGTCGTCCGGCAGGTCGCCGACCCACGGTCCGACACCCACGTCGAGCTGGTCCTCGGTCACGATTGCCAGAGGGTACGGCCCGCCGCCGCCACCGCCGCACGCCACCCCGGCCGACACCACGACGGGTCCGGCGGCACCACCGGTCGACGGTGCACCTGTCAGCGCAGGTCCAGGGCGTCGCCGAGGCGGTCCAGGAAGCGCCGGTGGCTCGGTTGCGGGGTGCCGGTCCGGCAGACCCGCACCGCCACCGACTCCACCCACTGCCGGTACGCGGCGGAGTCGGCCGGGTCGGCCCGGCGGCGCAGCACCCGCACGGCGGCCCGGCACACCTGTGGCAGCTCCGCCGGGTCGGCGAGCCCACCGGCCAGGGCGGCAGCACTGTCGGTCGGGGCCGCCGCACTGTCGGTCGGGGCGGTCGCGCTGCCGGTCGGGGCGGTCGCACCGTCGTGCCGGGCGTAGATCGCGGCGGCCACGGCGCGTACCAGGTCACTGTCGGAGGCCCGACCGGCGGCGACGGCGTCCAGTCCGACGAGACCGGCGGCGACGTCCCGGGCCGGACGACCGGGACCGGGCGACGCGGCGGCCACCAGCACCCGGCCGGGCAGGGTGGTGAGCAGGTCCCACTCGACGGCGGAGTAGGCGGCGGTGGTCAGCGGTGCGGCACGCCGTCCGGCAGAGGGCGGCTCTCCGGCGAGGGAGTGGCTCATCAGGACCTCCGCCGTCAGCATATGCCCACCGCAACGGGCGACGGGCCGGTCCTGCCTCGATCCGCCCCACAGCCGGCCTCGAACCGCCCGGGGCGGGCCTCGAAACGCCCGGGGCGGGCCTCGAAACGCCCGGGGCGGGCCTCGAAACGCCGTGGCGCGCCGTGGCGGCCGGACCGGAAGACGCCCGACTGGCCCTCGTCGTGGTTGTTGCTGATCTGCGTCCTGCCCGCCGACGGGTGACGACGCCCTGTCGGGCCCTGGCCGACGAGCCGACGGGGTCCGACCCGGCGCGTCTTACCGCCGGTTCCCGCCTTAGCGGTGGTTAAGGAGATGCCGGGGGCGTGGGGGCCGGGGAAATGTCACACCGGGGCCCACCCGGGGGGAGACGCAATGAGCGGCGGGGCCCTCCCCGGCACCCGCCGCCCACGCTCTGATGTCGAAGATTCTGCCCCACCGAAGCGATGAACGGACAGAGACGGAGGTCACATTTATCTTTTCGTAACAATACGGAGAGTCATTATTGATCAACGAGAGAGCGATCTCCGCAGGTGAAGTAGCACCTTGTCAGGCCACAAATCGATGCGTGTTCGCTGGTCCGGGGGGCGATCTCCCTGGAAACGCTCCCATCACGGGCGGTCACGCAAATGCGTCATGCAAGTGCAGTCCGCATGCGCACATCGACCGACGCGGTTCGATGAGCATGATCGGGCCGTCCCGAGCGTGCCGGTTTCGGCGGCCCCCACCCGGGAATTTGCCGGGGTACCACCTGGTTCTACCGGACGGAAAACGCAATCTGCGCTGATCGGAGAGTCCAATGGCAACCGTTGAGCTGACCACGGCCAACTTCGACGAGGTGACCGAGAGCAGCGGCATCGTGCTGGTCGACTTCTGGGCCGAGTGGTGTGGCCCGTGCAAGCGGTTCGCCCCGGTCTATGAGCGTTCGTCGGAAAAGCACCCGGACATCACCTTCGGCAAGGTCGACACCGAGGCGCAGCAGGAGCTGGGAGCCAAGTTCGACATCCGCTCCATCCCCACGATCATGGCGATCCGGGACGGCGTGATCGTCTTCGCCCAGCCGGGCGCGCTGCCCGAGTCGGCCCTGGAGAACCTGATCGAGCAGGTCCAGGCCCTCGACATGGACGACGTGCGTAAGCAGCTGGCCAACCACCAGCACTGAGCACCGCACCCGCGGCCGGGCCACGTCAGGTCACTTGCGTTCCGGTCGCACACATGTTCGAATAATCGGCATGCGCTGGGATCACCTCTCCGCTCCCCCGGACGAGGAGCATCCCGACCGGGCAGTGCCAGCGACGCCACCCCTGCCGCTGGCGCTGCCCGGAGCGATCGTCCGCACCTTCGACACCCCTGACTTCGCCGGGATGACCTTCTACGAGGTGCAGGCAAAGTCGATCATCAATCGGGTGCCGGGCGAGTCACGGGTGCCGTTCAGCTGGACGATCAACCCCTATCGGGGCTGCACCCATGCCTGTGTCTACTGCTTCGCGCGCAGCTCCCACACCTATCTCGATCTCGACGCCGGGGCGGACTTCGACCGCAAGGTGATCGTCAAGGTCAACGCCGGGGAGCTGGTCCGCCGCGAGTTGGCCGCCCCGCGCTGGCGTGGTGCGGCCATCGCGATGGGCACCAACGTCGACTGCTACCAGCGGGCCGAGGGCCGTTACCGGCTGTTGCCGCCGATCATCGAGGCGCTGCGCGACTTCGCCAACCCGTTCTCGATCCTCACCAAGGGCACCCTGATCCTGCGCGACCTGCCGCTGCTGCGGCAGGCCGCCGAGGTCACCCGGGTCAGCCTGTCGTTCTCGGTCGGCTTCGTCGACGAGGCGCTGTGGCGGGCGGTGGAGCCCGGCACCCCGAGCCCGGCCCGCCGGCTCGACGCGGTGCGCCGGCTCACCGACGCCGGTTTCGAGGTGGGGGTGCTGATGGCGCCGATCCTGCCCGGCCTCAGCGACGACGACGAGTCGATCGACGCCACCGTCGCGGCGATCGCCGCCGCGGGCGCCACCGGCGTCACCCCGCTGACCCTGCACCTGCGTCCCGGTGCCCGCCAGTGGTATGCGTACTGGCTCGGTCGGGAGTTCCCCCACCTGGTCCCCCGCTATCGCGAGCTGTACCGGTCCGGGGCCTACCCGCCGCAGGCGTACCAGCGGGAGGTGACCGCCCGGGTGCGGATCGCGGCTCGCCGGCACGGCCTGCCCCAGGGCGGACCCGGCGACATGCGCCGGCCCCCGGACCCGTCGCCCACGCCCACCGGCGAACAGCTCGCCCTGCTCTGACCGTCCGCGACGGTGGCCGCGCCGCCGTGCCCCCACCCGGCGCTGCGCTGCGCGCAGGACGGTTCCGACCCTCGGAGCTAGGCTCGGCGGATGCGGACCGCCCAGCAGCTCCTCGCCGACTCAGCCGTGATCGCCGTCGTGGGTGCGTCCCGCGACCCGGGCAAGGCCGCACACCGGGTGCCTGCGCAGATGCAGCGGTACGGCTGGCGGATCATCCCGGTCAACCCGACGGTGGACGAGTTGTTCGGTGAGCGGGCGTACGCCTCACTGGCCGACATCCCGCACCCGGTGGACCTGGTGAACGTCTTCCGACCGGCCCGGGACGCGGTGGAGGTGGTCCGTCAGGCGGTCGCGATCGGTGCTCCGGCGGTCTGGCTACAGCTCGGCATCGTCTCGGCCGAGGCGCGGCGGATCGCCGAAGAGGCCGGCATCGACTACGTCGAGGACCGTTGTCTGATCGTCGAACGGGCCGCCGCCGGTCTCAGCCGGCTCGGCTGAGACCGACGCCGATCCGGAGCCGGACCCGCCGGCGACCCGTCCCGCCAACCGCCGGGAAAAGGTGCACCGCTACCGGTAGCGTCCGCAGGGGAAAGGGCCACTGAACTGCGGCGGAAGGCGGACATCGTGAGTACGCCACCGGGGGGACCGGAGCAGCCACCATCGCCGTACGAACCGCCCCGGCCCGACCCGTCGCCCTGGGCGCAGCCCACCGGACCGTCCCCGTCGGGCCACCCGGCCGAACCACCGCCGACCGGTGAGCCGGCCGAACCGTCGCAGTCCGCTCCGCCGACCCCGCCATCATGGGGACAGCCACCGCCGGACGAGCCGCCGCCGTGGGGACAGCCACCGGCGGACGGGTCGCCGGACCGGACACCGCCGGCTCCCGCCGAACCACCCTGGGGGCAGCCGACGCCGGGCGAACAGCCCTGGGGACAGCAACAGTGGGGGCGACAGCCGTGGGAGCAGCCGGCGTACCCGCCGTCCGGGCAGTACGGGCGGCCCGGCGGTGCAACCAACGTGCTGGCGATCCTGTCCCTGGTCCTCGCCTTCGTCTTCGCCCCGGCCGGCATCGTCCTCGGCCACCTGGCCAAGCGGCAGATCCGCCGCACCGGCGAGGCGGGCGACCAGCTCGCCACCTGGGGGCTGGTCCTGGGCTACGCGTTCACCGTGATCGGGGTGCTCGTCTGCTGCGGCTGGCTGGCCCTCGTCGTGTGGGCCGGCGCCAGCGGCGGCAGCGACACCGGGTACTGATCAGCGGAACTGCGCCTCCCGGACGCTGTTGCCGCCGTCGACCACCAACATCTGGCCGGTGATGTACGACGCCGCCGGCGAGCAGAGGAAACTGATCGCGGCGGCCACCTCGTCGGGGGTGCCGGGGCGGCCGACCGGGGTGCCCAACCCCTGCTTGATCTCCGCGATCGTGGACGCCGCCGTGTAGATCGTCCCCGGGGCCACCGCGTTCACCGTCACCCCGTCGGCGATCATCTCCATCGCCAGCGCCCGGGTCAGTCCGACCACCCCCGCCTTGGCCGCCGCGTACGCCGCCTCGGTGGGCAGCGCCTTGACCGGCCCGGCGGTCGCCGAGAGGTTGACGATCCGCCCCCAGCCCCGTTCGGCCATCCCGCCGATGAAGGCCCGGCTGCACAGGAACGCGGTGGTCAGGTTCCGGTCGATCTCGCCGCGCCACTCGTCATAGCTGAGCTGGGCCACCGGACGCAGCACCTCGGGGCTGGCCCGGCTGGCCAGGCCGGCGTTGTTGACCAGCACCTCGACGTCACCGAGCTGCTCGGCGACCGCGTCGGCCAGTGCACCGACCTCGGACTCGTCGGTCAGGTCGGCGACGAAGCCGGTCACGCCCAGTTCCCCGGCCCGGTCGTGGATGCGCCGGGTGGTGGAGACGATCGCCACCCGGGCACCCAGGTCGGCCAGTCGGCGGGCGGTCGCGTACCCGATGCCGTCCGCGCTGCCCGCGCCGGTGACCAGCGCGACCCGGCCGTCCAGCCGCATGGTCACCGGGTCGGCCACCGGCACCGGCTCGTCCTGGCCGGCGTCGCTGCCGCCGCCGACGGCGCGGGTGCGCCGGGCCAGGCCGGGACGGCTCACGTCCCGCCTCGGTCGGCTGCCGGATCGGTCGGCCCCACGTGCGTCGATAGCCATGCCGCGATCCTGCCCGCTCGGTGCGACGTGGGCAACGAGCCACCACGGGCGGACCCCACCGCTGTTGCACCCTGGCTACCCTGACGGCGCACCTACATGCGACGGAGAAGATCAGATGACCTACCCCCCGCCCTCGGACGGCTGGCAGGACCCGGCATGGTCGGGCCACCAGCCCGATCCGACACTGCCGGCCAGCGGCCCTCCGGTTTCCGCCCAACCGATCGGCAAGGACCCGTACGCCCCGGCTGACCCGTACGCGGGTGCGCCGCTCATCCCCGGCCAGGCCGGCCCGGTCGACCCGTACGCCGCCGCAGCCGCCTACCCGCAACCGTCCGGTTACCCGCAGCCGGCCGGGTTCCCCGGCTACGGCGGCTACCAGCCCCCGCCCCCGCAGAGCGGCCTCGCCATCGCCTCGATGATCGTCTCGATCATCGGCGCGATCGGCCTGTGCGGTTACGGGCTCGGCGGCTACATCGGCATCATCGGCGCGATCCTCGGCCACGTGGCCCGCAAGCAGATCAGGGAGCGGGGCGAGGGCGGCGCCGGCTTCGCCACCGCCGGCATCGTCGTCGGCTGGATCTCCACCGTCATCGCGGTGCTGGCCACCATCGCCCTGGTGGTCTTCTTCGTCTGGCTGGCCAACCAGGAGTCGACGACCGGCTACGGCACCAGCTACTGAGCAGCGGGGCCGCCCCGGGACCCGGGGCGGCCCACCGGGTCACTGCCGCGATGGGGTGACGTGCGGGGTGCGCGCCGACCCGGGCGGGACCGCCAGGGCGTGTCGGTGTTCGCGGACCCGCAGGAGCGGCGGCGTCGATGGCCCGCACCGCGCTGGACATGACAGGGACCCGACGGTCCCCGGGGCTTGGTGACCTCGCGGTAACCTCGTGCCGTGACCGGGGTGAACGGACCTGTGGAAGATCTCGCCGGGCGGCGGACCGTGGTGGTGACCGGGGCCAGCTCCGGCATCGGACTGGCCGCCTCCGTGGCGCTGGCCCGGCGGGGCGACCGGGTGGTGCTGGTCGGCCGGGACCCGGCCCGCCTCCAGGCCGCCGGTGACCGGGTACGCGAGGCGTCCGGCGAGCGCCCCGAACTCTTCCGCGCCGACTTCGCCGTGCTGGACGACGTACGCGGGCTCGCCGAGCGGCTGCGGGCGGCGTACGACCGGATCGACGTGCTGGCCAACAACGCCGGGGCGATCGTGTTGGAGCCGCTCACCACGGTCGACGGGTTCGAGCTGTCGATCCAGGCCAACCACCTGGCCCCGTTCCTGTTGAGCAACCTGCTGATCGACCGGGTCGGCCGGCTGGTGGTGACCGCCTCCGGTGCGCACCGCAGCGGGACCCTCGACCCCGACGACCTCAACGCCGCGCTGCGCCGTTACCGGCCGATGCGCGCGTACGGCACCAGCAAGCAGGCCAACATCCTGTTCGCCGCCGAGGCGGCCCGACGCTGGCCCGACGTGCCGGCGTACTCGTTCCACCCGGGGGTGGTGCGGACCCGGTTCGGCGCGGACAGCAGGCTGGTCGCCCTCGGCATGCGGGTGATGCCGTTCCGCAGCCCGGAGAAGGGCGCGGAGACCCTGCTCTGGTTGGCCAACCAGCCCGCGTCCCGGCTGGTCGACGGGGGCTACTACGCCGACCGGCGGCTGCGCCGGCCCTGGCCGCGCGCCGCCGACCCGGCGCTGGCCGCGCGCCTCTGGACCGCCAGCGCCACCGCCGTCGGCCTCGCCGCCTGACCCGGCCGCGCCGTCCCAGGCTCCCCACCCGCTGCTGCGCCTCGGGATCGCGGTAACCATCACGGATGCTCAGAAATGCTCGCCAGCACCCGATCGGTTCACCGGGTCAGGCCGACGATGGCGGCCAGCCGGGTCACGCCGGCCGCCGCCGGGCCGCTGCGGGCGATTTCGGCGATCACGGTACGGGCGTACGGTCGGTAACGAACCTCGGCAGGGGCGATCCGGTCGGCATCGACGAGGGCCTGTCCGGCGGCAGCGACGTTGCCGGTCTGGAGGTAGGCGCGGGCGACATCGACAAGGTGGGCGGCCCGGTGCTCGGCGGGCAGGGCCGGCCAGTCGGCACGCCGGGCGGCCCGCTCATGCCGATAGATCGCTTCCTCCGTGTCGCCGAGGGTGAGGGCGGCGAGGGCCCGTGCCAGCAGCACGGCGGTGGGGCCGAAGGCGGTGTGATGCGGGTCGTCGGTTGTCCGGCGGTCGGCCAGGTCGGCGGCGTGGTTGAGGAGGTCATCGGCGTTGCGGCGATCGCCACCACTGGCGGCGGCGAGACCACCTTGTACCAGCAGAGTTCCGCGTACCGCGTCGTCTGTGGTGGTGTCCGCCGCCCTGACGCAAGCGGTCAGGGCGAGTCGGTCGCGGCTGAGAGCACGCAGTGCCTGGGCGACGGCGATGGTGGCGGTGCCGGTGCGGGTGGGATCGGTTGCTGCGGCGGTCACTGCGCGATCGGCGGCGAGCCAGGCGAGATCGGCTTCACCGAGCTTGACCAGCACCGATGCGGTGATCCGGTACGCGGGCACCAGCAACGTGGGGGCACCGTGGGCGGCGTCGAGCAGTGCGGGCAGGGACCGCAGTAGTTGTGCATAGTGGGCATGCTGGTAGGTCAGCCAGGCGTGCGCGAGGTGTCGTTCCACTTGATCGCCCGGGACGGCCCGGATCACTGGCCGGTGGTAGCGAGCCAGCGCGTCGCGGAGCGCGTCGACCCCGTCCAGGCCGGCGGCCGTTGACGGCGGAGGCTGGCGGGGACCGAGCAGGACGGCCGGGTCGAGGTGGAGCACTTCGGCGATCTCCTGGATCACCGAATACCGGTCCAGCGCTCGGACACCGCGTTCGACCTTGTCCACCCAGCTCTTCGACTTGCCGAGCCGATCGGCGAAGACCTGTTGGGTCATCCGCCGGCGTACCCGCCAGCGTGCCACCTGCCGCCCGATTGGCAACTCGGCACGCTCCCGCTGCACCAGGCTCATCGGTGCCGCTCCGTCGGCCGGCGGACGGCCTCGGTGGACCCGCCGCAGCGCGGACACCACCGGGATTTGACCCGGAATGCAAACAGCCCGACCAGAAAACCAGGCACCAATCCACCGAACACCATCGACACCACTGCGGGAGCTGCAAACGCTCTCACCTTGACCTCCTCGGAAGGGCGTGCAAGCGACCTGAACGAGCTCGTTGGTGGGTTGATCAGGTCCGGTGCCTGCCGAACCCGACCCGGGGGACAACTGAGCAGGCACCGGACGTGTGCTCCTCCTGGTGCGACCCGAGGACGAACACGACAGCAGCTTAATCAACTATGTCTACCTGGTCTAGCTTGCTCGACATAGTTGATGCAGCTTTCTGAAAGTGATCTACTCGGGGTGCGACCCGAGGAGTACAGATGCCCGCCAAGTACGAGCGGGTGGCCGAGGCCATCCGCGAGCAGATCCGGACCGGTGAACTCGCTGTGGGGGACAAACTCCCGTCCACCGCGGAACTCAAAGCCGAATACGACGTGTCCTACGGATCGATCCGTGGAGCGATGCTCGTCCTCAAGACCGAGGGCCTGGTCGAGGGACGCCAGGGCGAAGGCGTCTACGTGAAGGCGGTGCCGGCAGACTGATCCCACCCGTCGAAACGAGCAGGCCCCGCGGAGACACCCTGTCCTGTGGAGATCTGTTGCTGCTGGAGCGACAACAAGTCTCCCCGATCCTGCTGCTCTCCCTGGCGGGCCCGGCGACGCGGTGCTCGACGGTCCGCCGGGGACCCGTCCGCGCGGCGCGCTCGGCAGGTGGCGTCGGTCGCTACAGTCGGGTCATGGCGCGTCACGTGCGGGTTGCGTATCCAGTGGCACTGCTGATCCTGGTCGTTGTCGGATTGATCGCGGATCTGCCGGTCTGGCAGGCGGCGCTCGTGGGGGCGGCTGCGATGACGCCGATCCTCCTGGTCGACCTCATCCTGACGCACCCCGGCAGGAGCGCATGATCGGGCGTGGGCAGTAGGCGAGGACGCCGCCACCCGGCCGGCCGGCCAACGGTGGCGAGGGCGACCGCCCCGCGCCGCCGGGATGGTCCTCACTCGACGACGTGGACCGGGACGGTGGTGACCGCCACGCCGGGCAGCGCCCGCAGGGCCCGGCGCAGCCGGTGACCGGTGCGGTTGTGCAGCAGGCGGTGCCACGGCCGGCGCAGCACCACCTCCGGCACCACCACGGTCAGCACCAGCTCCGGCGCGGCGACGTGCAACGCCGCCAGATAGTGCGCCAACGGCCCGACCACCGCCCGGTACGGCGAGACGATCGTCTCCAACCGCACGTGGTCCCCCCAGGCCCGCCACTGCTCCCGGAACCGGTCCGCCTCGGCGTCCTCCGGGGCTAGGTGCACCGCCAGCGTCGGCCGACCCAGCGACACCGCGTACGCCAGGGCGCGCATCGAGGCCCGGTTGAGGCGTACCACCGGGACCACCACCAGGTGCCGCAGCTCCTGCGGCACCTCCTCGCCCTCGACGGACCTGCCCGCCGGAGGCCGGGGCGGCCCGACCCGGTGCCCCGTCGCGGTAGGCGGCGGGCCCTCTCCCGCCACCGGCTGCGGCCCCGCCCCAGGCTCCGCAGCTGCCGGCGGGGCTCGCAGGGCCAGGGCGGTGTGCAGGTCGCGGTAGTGCCGGTGGATCCGGCGGAAGAGCAGCACCAGCAGCGGTACGGCGACGACCACCACCCAGGCGCCCTCGGTGAACTTCGCCACCGCCGCGGTCAGCAGCACCAGGCCGGACAGGACCGCGCCCACCCCGTTGACCAGCGCCCGACGCCGCCAGCCGGCGTCCCGGTGCCGCCGCCAGTGCACCACCATGCCGCTCTGCGACAGGGTGAAGGCGAGGAACACCCCCACCGCGTACAGCGGGATCAGTTTCTCGGTGTGCCCGCCGAACGCGACGAACACCACGACCGCCGTCCCGGACAACGCCACCAGGCCGTTGCCGAACGCCAGCCGGTCGCCCAGGTGCAGGAAGCGGCGCGGCGCGTGACCGGCGCGGGCCATGAAGAACAGCAGCCGGGGAAAGTCGTTGAACGCGGTGTTCGCCGCCAGCAGCAGGATCAGCGCGGTGGTCGCCTGCACGACGGCGTACCAGGGGCCGGTCGGGAAGGTGACCCGGGCGAGCTGGGACAGCAGCGTCTCACCGGGGCGGGGCACCAGACCGGCCAGGTGGATCAGCAGGGTCAGCCCGGCGAAGAGGACCACCAGCATCGCCACCATCCAGGCCAGCGTGGTCCGCGCGTTGCGCCACTCCGTCGGGCGGAACGCCGGGACCGCGTTGGAGACCGCCTCGATGCCGGTCATCGACACCGCCCCGGAGGCGAACGCCCGCAGCACCAGCAGCAGGCCCAGACCCTCTGCCGCCGGCACGACCGGCGGGGCCACCGGTGTGAACCCCCGGCCGGCCGCCCGCAGGTAGCCGACCACCAGCAACCCCAGCACGGCGGCCACGAAGGCGTACGTGGGCAGGACGAAGATGTTGCCGGCGGTGCGTACCCCGCGCAGGTTGCCGGCGAGCAGCAGCAGGATCACCAGCACCCCGAGCGGCACGGTGAACGGCGTCAGCCCCGGCAGCGCCGAGGTGACCGCGTGCAGGCCGGCGGCGATCGACACCGACACGGTCAGCACGTAGTCCAGCATCAGCCCGGCGGCGGCGGTCAACCCCGCCCCGACCCCCAGGTTGTCCCCCGCCACCAGGTACGACCCGGCCCCGTGCGGGTACGCCGGGATGGTCTGCCGGTAGGAGATCCCGACGGCCACCATCAACAGCACCAGCCCGGCCGACAGGGGCAGCGCCAGGCCCAGCGCCCCGCTGCCGGCCAGCACCAGCACGGTCAGCAGCGCCTCCGGCCCGTACGCGACCGAGCTGAGCAGGTCGGAGGAGAGCACCGGCAGGGCCACCAGTTTGCGCATCCGCTCGTGCAGCACGGCAGCGCTGGCCAACGGTGGGCCGAGCACCACCCGCCGGACCCGGCCCAGCCGTCGGCCGAGGCGGGAGTCGGGGCGGTTCGCCGGTTCGGCGGCGATCAACCCGTCCCGCCCGCCCCGGCCACCCGGCTCCGGCTCGAACAGCGCGATCGGGGCCAGCCGGCTGAACCGGCCCGGGGCGGGACGGTTCCGGTAGCGGTCCAGCGTCGGGTCGACCGGCAGGGCGGGCCGGCTCCCGGTCCGCCAGTGCGCGCCGACCCGGCGCAGGGTGTCCACCTCGGCGGGGTCGAGCGGCGGGAACTCGGCCGACGGGGTGACCACGGTGCCGCTGCGGTCGTCGTCCACGTTGCGCCCCGACATCACCCCACCTCCCCCCGCACTCTCACGCGTGCCGGGGTCCCCTGCCCGTGGTTTGGGCGGAATCGCTCAGGAGGGCGGGGCGGCGTCGGCGGGGACCGCCGGCGGGGCGGGGCGACGGCCGGCGCGGGCCCCGCCGAGCACCACCACGGCCACCCCGGCGAGCAGCAGCGCCAACCCGGGCAGGGCGAACGGGCGCGGCAGCTGCCCCAGCCAGGCCCAGGCGATCAGTGCCGCACCGGGCGCCTCCAGCAGGATCAACACGCTGATCGTGGTCGCCGACACCCGGCGCAGCGCGTGGTTGAACATCGAGTGGCCGAGCAGTTGGGCCCCCACCACCAGCCCGGCGATCGCCAGCCAGGTGCTGGTGCCGTAGCCGTGCAGCCGTACCCCGCCGACCAGGCAGACGACCAGCAGGATCACCGCGCACACCCCATAGCAGATGGTGGTGTAGGTGGCGGTGCTGATGGTGGCGCGGGCCCGTTCGCCGAAGGCGGTGTAGACGGCGGCGAACATCCCGCCGACCACCGCGAGCAGGTCACCGGCGAAGGCCCGGCCGGAGACGCCGACGTCCGCGCCGGTCGCCAGCACCGCGCCGGTCACCGCCAGCCCGATACCGACCCAGACGGCGTACGGCAGCCGCCGACCCTGCCAGCGGGCGATCAGCCCCTGCCAGACCGGCTGGGTGGCGCCCAGGGCGGTGGCCGCCGCGACCGAGGTGAGCTGGGCGCTCGGCATCCAGGTGGCGAAGTGCGCGGCCAACGCCACCCCGGACAGCACGCAGTACCAGCCCTCCCGACGGCCCGCCCCCACGGTCAGGGTGCGCAGCTCGGCCCGCCGGCGGACCAGCGTGAACGGGACGAGCACGGCGGCCGAGAGCAGGTTCCGCCACGCTGCGACGGCCAGCGCGGGAGCCGCCGCGAAGGCGATCAGCGGGGCCGACGACGAGACCGAGGCGACGGCGATCGCGAGCACACCGACGGTCAGCGGATCGACAGGTGGGCGCGGGTGCGGGGCAGCGGAGGACACGGTGCGTCATCCTCACACGGGCGGCGTCGCGGATGTGGACGCCGGGCGGTGGGTCAGCGGCGGCGGACCCGGTGCAGGCGGAACGGCTTGCGGGTGGCCCGGACCACGGCCGCGCCGCGCGGCTCGGCGGCGAGGGAGGCATCCGGCAGGGCCGGCCCGGCGTCCGGCGGGCCGTCCGGGGCGAGGCGGGTCAGCGCGCAGCCGTCGGCCGCCCAGCGGGCCACCAGGTCTGCGGTCGGGCCGGAGGCGTTCAGCCGCTTCGCCGCCACCAGCGGTGCCGACGTCTCCCACTCCGGGGTGCCCGGGGCCAGCCGGGTCACCCGGGCCGGCCAGGTCACGATGCGTCCGCCGTGGTCACCGCGCAGGGTCACCCGGGCGGCGTCGGCGTCGGCCAGGCCCGGCGCGGTCTGCTCCCCCGGCCCGCTGACCACGAACAACGCCCCCTCCAGGGGTACGCACCACAGCGCGGTCGCCGGCCCGTCCGCGACGCCCACCCACGCCACGGCGGCCTTCTTCATCGCCTCGTCGACCAGTGGCGTCGACCGGGAGGCATCCACCTCGTCCGTCACACCCGCATCCTCTCGCAGCTCCCACCCGACCGCGGTCAGCCCACGAACGGTGGGACGACGATCTCACCCCGGGCCACCGGCATCACCTGGCCGGCCACGGTCGTCCCGACCGCCATCCCGCCCTCGGCGGTCACCGTGCAGGTCAACGCGGACGGGCGGCCGATCTCCGCGCCCTGCCGGACGGCGTACCCGCTGCGCCCCTCCCCGGGGAGCAGACCGCTGGCGACCAGCCACACCCCCAACCCCAGGGCGGCCGAGCCGGTGGCCGGGTCCTCCGGGATGCCGAGGCCGGGCACGAAGACCCGGGCGTGTGCGGTCTGCGTGTCGGCGTCCCAGGAGAAGACGCTGACGTGTTCGACCCCGTACCGCTGGGCCGCCGCCGCGTTGACCCGGGCGCGGGCCACCGCGTCCGGACGCACCGGGAGGTAGGGGAACTCCAGCCCGCAGCCGGCCACCCGGGGGGCCGGGCCGGTGTGGTCGTCGGCGGTGAGCCCGGCCATCTCCAGCAGCGGCTCGGGGTCGAGTTCCGGCCCGAGGGTGGGGGTGCCGCCGGTCAGGGTCGCTCCCGTCGCGGTCACCTCGAGGGGGAGCACCCCGGCGTGGCACTCCTGACTGACCGACCCGACCCCGAACAGCCCCCGGCGAACGGCGGTGACCGCCGCGCCCACGCTGGGGTGCCCGGCGAACGGCAGCTCCTCGGTCGGGGTGAAGATCCGGGCCCGGTAGGTGGCGCCCACCTGGGTCGGCGGCAGCACGAACACCGTCTCCGACAGGTTGAACTCCATCGCCAGCGCCTGCATCTGCTCGGTGGCCAGCGCTTCGGCGCCGAACACCACGGCCAGGGGGTTGCCGGCGAACGGGCGGTCGGTGAAGACGTCCACGATCTCGTAGGCCAGGGTCGACATGGTGATAAACACTAGGCGCTTAGGCTGGTGGCCGTGAGCACGCCGAACCGGGTCTACATCGCTCGACTCGCCGGAGTCGCCGTCTTCGACCCGAACGGCGACCAGGTGGGGCGGGTCCGCGACGCGGTCGCCCGGATCCGGCCGACCCAGCGCCCGCCCGAGGTGGTGGGGCTGGTGGCCGAGATGCCGATGCGCCGCCGGATCTTCCTGTCCATCAACCGGATCACCTCCATCGACCCCGACGCGGTCGTCCTCGGCAGCGGCACCCTCAACCTGCGCCGCTTCTCCAAACGCCCCAACGAGCTGCTCGTCCTCCAGGAGCTGCTGGACCGGCGGGTGCAGCTCGACCCGGGCGGCCAGCCCGGCGCGGTGGTGGACGTGGCGATGGAGCGCAGCCGGGGCGGCGAATGGGCGCTGTCCCGGGTCGCCGTCCGCGAGCAGACCAGCCGGTTGACCCGCCGTGGCCACCTGCACCAGGTCGACTGGGACCGGGTACGCGGGCTGAGCGGCATCGCCGACAACCGGGGCACCGCCAACCTGCTGGCGGTGCTGGAGGACATGCGCCCCGCCGACCTGGCCAACGCGCTCCAGGACCTGCCCGACGCCCGGCGCAACGAGGTCGCGGCGGCCCTCGACGACGAACGCCTCGCCGACGTGCTCGGCGAGCTGCCCGAACGCGACCAGGTGGAGATCCTCGCCGCGCTGGACCGGGAGCGGGCCGCCGACGTGCTGGAGGAGATGGACCCGGACGACGCCGCCGACCTGCTCAACGAGCTGCCCCCGCCCGAACAGGACGTGCTGCTCGACCTGATGGAACCGGACGAGGCCGACCCCGTCCGCCAACTGCTCAAGTACACCTCCGGTACGGCGGGCAGCGTGATGACCTCGGAGCCGGTGATCCTGCCGCCGGACGCCACGGTCGCCGAGGCACTGGCCCGGATCAGGGAGGAGCAGCTCTCCCCGGCGATCGCCGCGCAGGTCTTCGTGACCCGCGCCCCGATGACCACCCCGACGGGCCGTTACCTGGGCATCGTGCACTTCCAGCGGTTGCTGCGCGAGCCCCCGGCCGACCTGCTCGGCGGGATCGTGATCAACGACATCGACCCGCTGCGCCCGACCACCCCGTTGCCGGAGATAACCCGCCGGATGGCCACCTACGACCTGGTGGCGATGCCGGTGGTCGACCGGAACAACCGGCTGGTCGGTGCGGTAACCGTCGACGACGTGCTGGACCACTCGCTGCCCCGGGACTGGCGGGACCGCGACGCCGTGACCACCCCGTCCGCCGACGATGACGACGCGGGGTCCTCCGCCGCTGTGGCCGGGCCGACGGGCGGTGGCACCGATGGCTGACCAACGACGGGCCGAACGGCTGGACCAGCCGCGCGAGCCCCGGGGCGTCAAGCTGCCCCGGTTCGACCCGGAGGCGTTCGGGCGCTGGTCGGAGGGGATCGCCCGGGGGATGGGTACGGCGAACTTCATCGTCTACATGACGGTGGTGATCGCCCTGTGGTTCGGCTGGAACACCCTGGCCCCGGCGGACCTGCGCTTCGACCCGTACACCTTCACGTTCCTGACCCTGGTGTTGTCGTTGCAGGCGTCCTACGCGGCCCCGTTGATCCTGCTCGCGCAGAACCGGCAGACGGACCGGGACCGGGTGGCGCTGGAGGAGGACCGCCGCCGGGCGACCATGCAGAAGGCGGACACCGAGTACCTGGCCCGGGAGGTCGCCGCGCTGCGGATCGCCCTGGGCGAGGTGGCCACCCGGGATTTCCTCCGTTCCGAGCTGGTCCGGTTGGCCGAGGAGCTGGACGCGGCGGCGCAGCGCCGGCAGAAGCGGGAGTTGCGGCAGCCGGACCGGCCTACCGGGCGCCCCGGAGGTGGTCAGGGACGCTCCGGGGGTGAGGGACGCTCCGGGGGTGGTGAGCCGCCGCTCGACGAGCCCCGGGACGATCTCGACGGCGACTACGTGCGCGACGGCCACCGCCCGGAGAGCTGAGCCCGCGACGCCGGACCGGCACGGGTGGGCTGGCGGGCGGCCCCGACCGGGGGTCGACCCCGCGTCGGTGACCCGCTTGTCGCGGTCCGGGAGCGCCAGCCGGTCCCGTACCTGATCGTCCAGGTTTGTCCGCGGAGCGGGGCGGGCCCGACCGTCCGATCGATTCGCTCACACCCGGCCCCGCTGCCGGCGGTCGTCCCGCCCGGCCGACGTAGCATTGCCCGCATGTCAGCTCCCGTCAGCACCCTCTCCGACGCGATCCAGGCCGCGCTGGCCACCGTCAACGACCCGGAGATCCGCCGGCCCATCACCGACCTCGGCATGGTCCGCTCCGCCGAGATCGGCGAGGACGGCGTGGTCCGGGTCGGGCTGCTGCTCACCGTGGCCGGCTGTCCGCTGAAGGACAAGCTGCGCGGGGACATCACCGCCGCCGTCGGCGCGGTGCCCGGGGTGACCGGCGTCGAGATCGACTTCGGGGTGATGAGCCCGGAGCAGCGGCAGGAGTTGCAGGGCAAGCTGCGCGGCGGCAGCACCGACGAGGCGGTGATCCCGTTCGCCCAGCCCGGCTCCCGCACCCGGGTCTACGCGGTGGCCAGCGGCAAGGGCGGCGTCGGCAAGTCCAGCGTCACGGTCAACCTGGCCGCCGCGCTGGCCGCCCGGGGCCTGTCCGTCGGGGTGGTCGACGCCGACATCTACGGCCACTCGGTGCCCCGGATGCTCGGCGCGGACGGCAAGCCCACCCGGGTGGAAGACATGATCATGCCGCCGCAGGCGAACGGCGTGAAGGTCATCTCGATCGGCATGTTCACCCCGGGCAACGCGGCCGTGGTATGGCGCGGCCCGATGCTGCACCGGGCGTTGCAGCAGTTCCTCGGTGACGTCTACTGGGGTGAGCTGGACGTCCTGCTGCTCGACCTGCCCCCGGGCACCGGCGACATCGCCATCTCGGTCGCCCAGCTGCTGCCGAACGCCGAGATCCTGGTGGTGACCACCCCGCAGGCCGCAGCCGCCGAGGTCGCCGAGCGGGCCGGCGCGATCTCCCTGCAGACCCACCAGCGGATCGTCGGTGTCATCGAGAACATGTCCTGGCTGGAGCTGCCGGACGGTTCCCGGATGGAGGTCTTCGGCGCCGGTGGCGGCCAGGAGGTGGCCGAGTCGCTGACCCGGACGATCGGCGCGCAGGTGCCGCTGCTGGGGCAGATCCCGATGGACACCCGGGTCCGTGAGGGCGGCGACGCCGGCATCCCGATCGTGCTGTCCGCACCGGACGCGCCCGCCGCGAAGGCGCTGCGTCAGGTCGCCGACCGGCTGGCGGTACGTCGCGAGTCGCTGCTCGGCAAGCCGCTGGGTCTCACCCCCGCCGGCCGCTGACCACACCCGCCCCGGCGGGCAGGTCTGATCCACTCAGGTGAGCCGATGTTGTGGTGTCCCCGGCCGGGGATACCGCAACCGGCCCTGCACCGAGTGGATCAGACCGTCAGGTGGCGTCGTCGTAGCTGGGGCGGGGGGCCGGCGCGGGAGCAGGAACGGCGGCGGTGCTCGTCGCGGTGCTCCGCCGGACGGCGGCGCGCGGGTCGACCCGGTCGGCGATGTCCTTGAGTTCCTCGTGCACCCCGGTGACATCCGCCCGCAGGTTGTCGTAGACACCCTGGAGTGGCTTGCGGATCGCCTGCTCGTCCTCCTCGCTGAGGAGGTGCTTGCGGATGAACGCCTTCGGGTGCAGATCCTCCAGCTGGATGTCGGTGCCCAGCTCACGGCTCAGGTCACCGGTCGCGTTGCGGGCCATGTTGCGCAGGTTACGCACCATCCGCAGGCCGTCGCTGATCACGTTGGGCAACCGGTCCCCGAAGATCAGCAACGCCAGGAGCAGCAGTACGCCGATCTCCCACCAGTTCAGGTTGTCGAGCACCGCGGGGCCTCCTCGTCGCGTCGTACCAAGACTACGCACGTCAGGCCCCGCTTCGGGAGGGGGTGACCGGCCCTCACTTGGCATCCGCGGCAAGCGTCACCGAGGCGTTCTGCCGGGTCGAACCACGCCGGTACTCCACCGTCACCACCGACCCCGGGGCGAACTTGCGGACCAGGGCGATCAGGTCGGTCGGCTCGTTCATCGGCCGCCCGTTGAGCCGCAGGACGACATCGCCCGTCTGCAGGCCCGCCGCCGCCGCCGGGCCGGCCGGTTCCACGGCCGCCAGGCGCACGCCGGTGCCGGCCCGGGTGGCGGTCCCGGTGCCGGCGACCTGGGCCCCGATCACGGTACGCCGGGCCTTGCCGGTGCCGATGATGTCCTGGGTGATCCGCTTCGCCTGGTTGATCGGGATGGCGAAGGCGAGCCCGATGTTCCCCGCCTCCTGTCCCTCCGCGACCAGCGACCTGATCGTCGAGTTCACCCCGATCACCCGGCCGGCCGAGTCGACCAGCGGGCCACCCGAGTTGCCGTGGTTGACGGCCGCGTCGGTCTGGATCGCGGCGTAGTAGCGGACCGGCCCGCCGGGCTCCCCCGCCTGCATGGTGCGGTCCAGGGCGCTGATGATGCCGGCGGTCACCGTGTTCGCCAGCGACAGGGGCGAGCCGATGGCCAGCACCGGGTCCCCCACCGCGAGCGACTCGGAGTCACCGAACTCGATCGGCCGCAGACCCTTGCGGTTCACCTTGATCACCGCGATGTCCGACTCCGGGTCCTGACCCACCACCGTCGCCGGGGAGCTGCTGCCGTCGTTGAAGGTCACCGACGCCCGGCCGGTGCCGTCGGCGACCACGTGGTCGTTGGTGACCACGTAACCGTCGGCGCTGACGATGAACCCGGACCCCTCGCTGGTGCCGCCCAGGCTGGCCACCCGGATGGTCACCACGCTGGGCAGGACCCGACCGGCGACCCCGGCCAGCGAGTCCGGGCGACGCTGGGCCAGAGCCGGCCCCTCGGCCGGAGCCCCCAGGGTGACCCCACCGCCGACCCCGCCGCGCACCGCGAAGGCATAACCGAGGGCACCGCCCAGGGTGCCGGCGAGCAACGCGACGATCAACGGGACGATCAGCAGTTGGCGCAGCTTCGGCCGGCCCGGCGCATCCGGGTCGGTGACCGGTTCCGGGGCCGCCCCGGGGGCCGGCACGCTCGGCAGCACCACCGCCGACGGGGCGTACGGGTCCCGCCACGGGTCGGCGAGCGCGTCGGACCACCACGGCGACGCCGACCCGCCGTGGCCGCCGGACGACGGCGGACCGCCGTACGGCGTCGTCGGGCCCGTCTGCGGCGGACCGGGGGGCGGCCCCGCCGACCCCGGAGTCCCGCCGGGCGCTCGCCAGTCCCAGCCGTCGGTCACGTCGGTGCCTCCCAGTCCGTCCCCCGGTGCCCCGGGCCACGACCGGGGGTGGCGGTCACGGCGCAGGGGGCACCGCATCCAGGATTGCACGGATGCGCCGGACGCAGTCAGCTGTTGCCCGGCCGCGACCGCCCACCGGCCGCTGCCGACCTTCCCCCTGGGCAGCCACCGACCTTCCCCGGGCACCCACTGGCCTTCCCCCGGGCCGCCGTCGGCCCTCCCCCGGGCCGCCACTGACCTTCCGGCACCCAGCGCGGGCAAGCCGGCGGCCACGGGCAGATCCCGCCCCGGCGGAGCCGTCCACGGCGGCTTCCGCCCCGCCGGAACCGTCAGGGGTGGACTCGCGGCTGCGCGGAAAGTACCTCGCCTCTAGGCTCATACCGCCCACCCGCCCCTCGCACCATCGCCACCGCCCGGAGGTGTCCCATCGCCACGGTCGCCAGTTCCGGCAGCCCGACGGCGCAGTCGTTGCAGTTCGCCGAGTCGTACGTCGGCGAGGACATCGTGCTGGCCACCGCCCGTAGCCTCGCCCGGGAGGTCGGCCTCGACGCGGTCACCCCCGGGGCCGGGGCGGCGCTGCGCCTGCTCGCCGCCGCCGGCAACGCCCGCGCGGTGGTGGAGATCGGCACCGGCACCGGGGTCAGCGGGGTGTGGCTGCTGCGCGGGATGCGCGCCGACGGGGTGCTCACCACCATCGACGTCGAGATCGAGCACCAGCGGATCGCCCGGCGGATCCTCGTCGAGGCGGGTTTCCCGTCCGGCCGCACCCGGATCATCACCGGGCGGGCGTTGGACGTGCTGCCCCGGCTCGCCGACGGCGCGTACGACCTGGTCTTCGTGGACGGTGAGGCGACCGGCTCCGCCGCGTACGTCGACGCCGCCCTGCGGCTGCTGCGCCCCGGTGGGGTGCTCGCCCTCAACGGCGGCTTCGCCAGCGGCCGGATCGGCGACCCGGCCGCCCGGGACGCCGAGACGGTGACCATGCGGGAGACGGTCAAGGCGATCCGGGAGGCCGAGCAGTGGATCCCGGCCCTGCTCCCGGTCGGCCACGGCCTGCTGGCCGCGGTCAAGTGCTGACCACGACCGGGCGCTGACCGGCGGCCGGATGCTGGCCGGCGGCCGGGCGCCGACCGCGTCGGGACGCGGGGCGGGCACCCGGCCCGGCAGCCGCTCAGTCCAGCGTCGCCAGCCAGCGCAGCAGGCCCCGGACACCCCAGCCGGTCGCGCCCCGGGTCAGCTCCGCGTCGTCGCCGTCGGCCCACGACGGCGCGGACATGTCGACGTGTAGCCAACGGTCCCGCAGCTCACCGGTGAACTCGCGCAGGTAGAGCGCAGCCATCACCGAGCCGGCACCCCGGTCCGGGGAGCTGTGCCGGTCGGCCAGGTCACTGCCCAGGTGTTCGAGGTAGTCGGCGGGCAACGGCATCCGCCAGGCCGCCTCACCGGCGTCGGCCACGGCGGCCAGCACGGCGGCGGCCAACTCGTCGTTGTCGCTGTAGAGCGCGCCGGTCCGCTTGCCCAACGCCACCGCGTTGGCCCCGGTCAGGGTGGCCAGGTCGATCAGCAGGTCGGGGCGGAGTTCCCGGGCCGCGTAGCCGAGCGCGTCGGCGAGCACCAGCCGGCCCTCCGCGTCGGAGTTGGTGCTCTCGCTGGTCGTGCCGTCGTAGTGCCGGATGATGTCGCCGGGGCGGAACGCGGCCCCGCTGACCATGTTCTCGGCCAACGGGGTCAGGGCGGTGACCCGCACGGGCAGCCGCAGCGCCGCCGCGCCGAGGGTGGCCGCGACGACCGCCGCCGCACCGGCCATGTCCTTGCGCATCAGCTTCATCGCCGGCACCGGCTTGATCGAGATGCCGCCGGTGTCGAAGGTGATCCCCTTGCCGACCAGCACGACGTGCAGCCGGGCGTCGGCCGGCCGCCAGTCCAGCTCGACCAGGCGGGGGCCGCTGGCCGAGCCGGCACCGACGGCGACGATGCCGCCGAAGCCCTCGTCCGCCAGCTCCTGCGGCCCGCGTACCCGCAGGTGCAGGTCGGGTTGGTCGGCGGCGGCGTCGGCCACCCGGGCGGCGAACCACTCCGGGTTCTTCACCGCGGAGGGGGTGTTGGTGAGATCCCGGGCGAGCCGGGTCATCGCGGCGGTGGTCCGGGCCGTCTCGACCGCCCCGGTGTACGCGTCCGGCGCGGCGGTCAGCAGGGTCACCCCGGCCAGTGCGGGCGTCGGCCCCGCCTCGGTCAGCCGGAACCGGTACGAGGCGAGCAGCAGCCCTTCGACGAGGGCCCGGACCACCCCGGCCGGCACGTCGACAGGCAGCGCCAACGTGACATGTGTCTCATCTACGGCGGCCCGGGCCAGGGCGGCGCCCGCCGTCCGCCAGGCCCGTTCCCCGCCGTCACCCACGCCGAGCAGCATCAGCCGGACCGGGGTACGGCCGGGACGCAGCTGGGTCAGTGTCTCGCCGGCCCGGCCGGTCAACCGGGTCACCGGCAGCAGCGCCTCCGCCTCGCCCCGCACCTCGTCGGCGGGTGGTGGTGCGGTGGCGACCAGCGACGGCACGGCGTCGTCCGGTGCGGTGGCGGCGCGGACGGGCAGGACGAGGACGTCCGGCCCGTCGGTGGTGACGGCGAGACTGATGGCGAGCACGCTGGACCGTACCTCCGGGAAAATTCGTGGTGCGGGACCTCGACGACCCGCGTGGGACAGACGAAGTCCCTGAGTCACCGGCAGTGCCGGTGACTCAGGGACCAGGACCTTCCGCGCGGCACCGCACGGAGTGTCGGCCGATCAGCCGGCAGCCGCCTTCAGCGCGTCACCGAGTGCGTTGGCCTCGTCGGGAGTCATCTCGACGACGAGCCGGCCACCGCCCTCCAGCGGGACCCGCATGACGATGCCCCGACCCTCCTTGGTGACTTCCAGCGGACCGTCGCCCGTCCGCGGCTTCATCGCCGCCATGTTGTCTCCCCTCAGACCTGAACATCAGGGTCGGTGTACTGCCCCACAGCCACTTCGTGCTGACCACCCGCAAGGTACGCGGGGGCGTCGACCACGATTTTCCCTGATGAACACCGCCGGACCCAAACCGGAGCGGCATTGATGTAACAGCACCTAGCTTATCTTGAGAAGGCCTGTCACAATGTGCGGTCATGCAGGCACGGTCGGCACTCTTCGACCTCTACGGCGACCATCTCCGCACGAGAGGTGGGCGCGCACCGGTCGCCGCCCTGGTGAAGTTGCTGGCCCCGCTCGGCGTCGCTCCCCCGGCCGTGCGGACCGCCGTATCCCGGATGGTCCGCCAGGGCTGGCTGGAGCCCCTGCGGCTCGCCTCCGGCCCGGGGTACTCGATCACACCGAAGGCGGTCCGTCGGCTCGACGAGGCCGCCGCCCGAATCTACCGGACCGGCCGGATCACCTGGGACGGGCGGTTCGACCTGCTCGTCCTGGCGACCCCGACCGCCCGCCGGGACCGGCAGCGGCTCGCCGCCAACCTCAGCTTCCTCGGCTACGGCACCCTCGACGAGCACACCTGGGTGGCGACCCGGGCCAGCGAGGACGTCGATGTGCTGCTGGAGGAGGCCGGGGTGCGCTACGAACGGTTCACCGCCGCCCACGCCGCCGGCACCCCCGGCGCGATGGGAGTGGTCCGCCGCGCCTGGGACCTCCGCGAAATCGGGCACGCCTACGAACGGTTCGTCGCCGAACAGCGCGCCCAACTGGCCGGGGTGACCGTGCGCAGCGGCGACGAGGAGGCGTACGCGGCCCGGTTCCGGCTGGTGCACGCGTGGCGTACCTTCCTGTTCCAGGACCCTCAACTCCCTCCGGCACTGCTCCCCGAACGCTGGCCCGGCACCGCCGCCGCCAGCTTCTTCGACCGGCACGCCGCCCGGCTCCGGCCGGCCGCCGACCGGTACGTCGAGCAGTGCCTCGACGCCGGCAACCGGGTCCCCCGACAGAAGGGCCGTTAGAGACGTGACCGAGCCGCTGCTCGTCGACCGCACCGATGGCGTGGTCACCCTGACCATGAACCGCCCCACCGCGATGAACGCGCTCGACGTGGCGCTCAAGGAGGCCCTGCGGGACGCCCTGGCCGCGTTGGAGACCGACCGGTCCTGCCGGGCGGTGGTGCTGGCCGGGGCGGGCGGTTCGTTCAGCGCCGGGCAGGACCTGCGCGAGCACGTCCAGGTCCTGGAGTCGCCGGGCCGGGACCCGCTGGACACCGTCCGGGCGCACTACAACCCGATCGCCGCCCGGCTGGCCAACCTGCCCAAACCGGTGGTCGCCGCCGTCCGGGGGATGGCCGCCGGGGCGGGCGCCTCGCTGGCGTTCCTGGCCGACTTCCGCATCGGCGGGCCGAAGACGAAGTTCCTGATGGCGTTCGCCGGGGTGGGCCTCGCCGCCGACACCGGGGCGTCCTGGACGCTGCCCCGGCTGGTCGGCCACGCCAAGGCCGTCGAGCTGCTGATGCTCGCCGAGCCGGTGGACGCCGCCGAGGCGACCCGGTTGGGTCTGCTCACCCGGCTGGTCGACGACGACGAGCAGGTGCTGCCCACCGCACACGAGCTGGCCGCCCGGCTCGCCGCCGGCCCGACCGTCGCGTACGGGGCGATCAAGCGGCAGCTGTCCATCGCCGACGCCGGCACCCTCGCCGACGCCCTCTCCGCCGAGGCGCAGGCCCAGTCGATCTGCGGGGCCACCGCCGACCACCGGGCCGCCACCACCGCCTTCGTCAACAAGCAGAAGCCCGTCTTCCAGGGCAACTGAGCGTCGGACCGGCACGGTGTCCCGGGTCGGTCCACCCGGCCCGGGACACCGTGCCGGCCACGCCGTGGCGGTGACGCGGATCCCGGACGACATCCGGCCGGCCGTCACCGGGCCACGTAACCGCCGTCGATGGGGACGGTGTGGCCGGTGATCCAGGTGGCGTCGTCGGAGCAGAGGAAGAGCACCACACCGGCCACGTCGTCCGGGGTGGGAATGCCCGGCTTCGGGTTGAACGACTCCATCCGGGCCCGCATCTGTGCCGGGTCGGGGGCGCTGTCGATGAAGTGCTGCACCAGCGGGGTCATCACCACCGTGGGAGCGACCGCGTTGACCCGGATGTTGCGGGCCGCGTACTCCACCGCCGCCGACCGGGTCAGCCCCACGATGCCGGCCTTGGTGAAGGTGTACGGGGAGATGTTCTCCTGCGCCGCCAGGCCGGTCGTGGACGAGGTGTTGACGATCGCACCCCCACCACCCCGCAGCATCGCCTCGATGCCGTACTTGAGCACGTGGAACACGCCGTCACCGTTGATCCGCCGGACCTTCTGCCAGTTGTCCACGTCCATCTCGTGCAGGGGCTGCTGCCGGCCGTCGATGCCGGCGTTGTTGAAGATGACGTCGAGCCGGCCGTAACGCCGCACCGTGTCGGCGATACCCTGTTCCACCGCGTCGGCGTCACCGGTGTCGACGGTCACCGCGAGCGCGTCGGGCAGCTCGGCGGCCACCCGCTGGGCACCCTCGGCGTTGATGTCGGCGATCACCAGCCGGGCCCCCTCGGCGGCGAACCGACGGGCGGTGGCCTCCCCGAGCCCCGAGGCACCACCGGTGACGAACGCGACCTTGTCCTGGAACCGCATCGGCTCTCCCTCACCCCGCCGACCGGCTGCCGGCACCCGAGCGCCCATACCCGGTCGGCGGGTGGCTAGTCGTCCTCCTCCGGGTCCTGGTTGGCCTCGACGCCCAGCACGAACGCCTGCATGGCCAACTCGTCGCCGCTGGGCGAGACGAACGCGGGCAGCTCCGCCGGACCCAGCTCCCGCACGTACGACCAGAAGAGCCGGACCGCCTCGGCCGGCGACTCGGCCTCGATCGGCAGGTCGAGGCTGACCAGCCAGGTCCGGCGGGGCGGCGGCGGGCCGAGCCGGTCGGCCAGCTCACGGTAGGTGCCCGGGGCGAGCGGGGTGACCGGCCCGGCGACGCTCACCTGCCCGGTCGGCACCGGCGCGTCGAACGACCGCCGGGTGTAGGTCACCAGCAGCGTCCCCCCATCGAGGCGGGCCACCCGGCCCAGCGCCACCAGCCGGGACGGCTCGTCGGCCAGCACCGCCACCGGGTCGCCGGGGCGGGGGGCGGGCACACCGGGCGGGACGGTCAGCTCCAGGGTGTCGTGGTGGACGAGGCGTTCGGCGTCGTACCGCCCGGCCGGGAGCAGCACCGCCCAGGCGTCGCCGCCCGGCCCGCCGTCGACGTCGGTCGGGCCGGTGCTGCGGTGGTCGGTCACGGTCATGGAGCCATCCCATCACGGGAGGAGACGGTGCCGGCGTGGCAGCCCGCGAGATGGTCGTCGACCATGCCGGTGGCCTGCATCAGCGCGTACGCCGTGGTGGGGCCGACGAAGCGGAAGCCCCGCTTCTTGAGCGCCTTGGCCAGCGCGACGGACTCCGGGGTGGTCGCCGGCACCTCGGCGAACGACCCGGGCCGGGCCGGCCGGGGCGGCGGCGCGTGCGACCAGAGCAGCGCGGAGAGCCCCTCGGGCAGGGCCAGTGCGGCACGGGCGTTGACGATCGCCGCTTCGATCTTGGCACGGTTGCGGACGATGCCCGCGTCGCCGAGCAGCCGGGTCACGTCCGCGTCGCCGTAGGTGGCGACCCGCTCGATCCGGAAGTCGGCGAAGGCGAGCCGGAACGCGGGGCGTTTGCGCAGGATCGTCAGCCAGGACAGCCCGGACTGGAACGCCTCCAGGGTGAGTCGCTCGTAGAGGGCGTCGTCGCCCCGCACCGGACGACCCCACTCGGTGTCGTGGTAGAAGGCGTAGTCCGGGGTGCTCGCCCCCCAGGCGCAGCGGGGCAGGCCGTCGGGGCCGGTCACCAGGTCAGTCACCCGGTACACGCTAGGCCAGGGGGCCGACACCCGTCGCCGGGTGGCCGGTGTCCGAGGGCCCGGCCGGTTCGTGGGGACGACTCGGCCCGGGCCGCCGCCGGGACGGCCCCGCGCGGACCGGGCGGCTCGGCACGGACCAGGCGGCCCCAGCGGCAAGCGGGCGACTCAGCGCGGACCGGGCGGCCCGGCGGGAAACGGGCGGCTCAGCGGCCGGTGGGCGGGCGGGGCAGGCGGCCGGCCTCGACCAGGCGGGCGAAACGCTTCAGCGCCAGCGTCAGGCTGGCCTTGGAACCGGGCCAGAGCAGCGGCCAGGCGACCCGCCCGGCCGACCCGCCGGGCAGGTGGAACCACTCGTGCCAGACCACCTGCGTACGGTCGTCGGCCAGCGGGGTGCAGCGCAGCACGCCGGGGCCACGCAGCAGCCTGCCGCAGTGCACCACACCCACCTCGTACGGGGCGTCGACCCGGACCACCCGCATCTCGTCGCGTAGCACGGCCGGGCCGAGCGCGGTGACCGCCTCGATGAGGCTGCCCTCCCCGCCGTCGCCCTCGACCACCCGCACCCGGGTCAACGGGATCCAGTCGGACTGCCCCTCCCAGTCGGTCAGCGCGGCGAAGACCCGCGCGGCGGGAGCCTTGACGATCACCGTGGCGGTGAACTCGCCCGCGCCGGGCTGGGCGGCCTCGTCGGCCACCCCGCCACCGGCCGGGCCGGGTCCGGTCACACCGACTCCGACCGGACCACCGCACCGCCGGGGCGGTCCGCGGCGGCCCCCTCGGCCCGGTCGGTCCCGGGCTTGTCGGTATCGGGCTGGTCGGTGTCGGTGCGGTCATCCGCATGGTCGGTGTCGGTGCGGTCGCCGGTCGCCCCGGCCCCGGAGGTCGTCGGCGCGGGGACCGGGTCCGCAGGCCCGACCTCGACGGTCGGGCCGTCCTCCGCGCCGGGTGCCTCGACGGCGGGCGTCGCCGGGGGGCCGTCGGGCGGGGTGCCCACGGCCTCCTCCCGGGTACGGCGCAACACGTCGGCGTCGTCGGTACGGCCCTCCCGCAGCGCGGTGATCTCGGCCTCCAACACCCCGATCAGCTCGGTCTTGTAACCGATGTCGTAGCCGGCCCGGCGCATCGCCTGGTCGACCTGGTCCATCCGGTAGCCGCGCAGGGCGGTGTCGAAGCGCAGCGCGCCGACGTCCGACTCCCGCAGGGGCCGGCCGCCGGGCAGCGGGACGGCTCTGCCGTCGGGTTCGGCGGGGGCGAGCCCGTCCCGACCCGAGATCAGCACCGTCACGCCGAACACGACCGCCGCCACGGTCAACGCGACGACCAGAATGAGCAGAGTCTGACCCATGAGGAGATCGTGGCACGGCGACACCCTCCGGAGCGACCCCAACCACCATCATCGTCACCGATCTTCTGGCGGTACCCGGCCCGCAGCGGTGCGGGTACCGGGTGCCGAACCGGCCCGAGGGCGGGGGCGGGCGACCGGCTAGCGTCGGCACCGGCCGGGTCGTCCGGCCGGTGACCTGCGGGAGGCTGAATTGTCCGGGGCGCTGCGGCTCGGGGGGCGGACCTTCGCCCCGGGTGAGCCGGTGGTGATGGCGATCGTCAATCGAACGCCGGATTCCTTCTTCGACCGGGGTGCCACCTTCGCGCAGGACAGCGCCCTGCGCGCGGTGCAGCGGGCGGTCACCGAGGGCGCGGAGATCATCGACATCGGCGGGGTGAAGGCCGGGCCGGGCGACGAGGTCGACGTGGCCGAGGAGATCCGCCGGACGGTGGACACCATCGCCGCCGTGCGGGCCGCGTTCCCCGAGGTGGTCATCTCGATCGACACCTGGCGGGCCGAGGTGGCGGTCGAGGCGGTGGCGGCCGGCGCGGACCTGCTCAACGACACCTGGTCCGGGGCCGATCCGGCGCTCGCCCGGGTGGCCGCCGAGACCGGTGTCGGCCTGGTCTGCTCGCACGCCGGCGGGTTGGCCCCGCGGACCCGACCGCACCGGGCCGCCTTCACCGACGTGGTCGCCGACGTGGTCACGACGGTGACCGGGCTCGCCGAACGCGCGGTGTCCCTGGGGGTACGCCCCGACGGCATCCTGATCGACCCGGCGCACGACTTCGGCAAGAACACCAGGCACTCGTTGGAGATCACCCGGCGGTTGGGCGAGCTGTCCGACACCGGCTGGCCGCTGCTGGTGGCGTTGTCGAACAAGGACTTCATCGGCGAGACCCTCGACCTGCCGGTGGCGCAGCGGTTGGAGGGCACCCTGGCGGCGACGGCGGTGTCGGCCTGGCTCGGCGCCCGGGTGTTCCGCGCCCATCAGGTGCTGCCCACCCGGCGGGTGCTCGACATGGTGGCCTCGATCCGGGGCGACCGGCCGCCCGCCGTCACCCGCCGCGGCCTGGCCTGAGCGCCCGTGACGTCGCCGTGGTCGGGCCGTGGCCGGGCCGGCCTCCGGCCGCCGCCCCGCCCCCGCTGACCCCCGTCCCCGCTGACCCCCGCCTCCGCCGGCCGGGCGGCGGGGGGCGGTCAGGTCCAGTGCAGGATGCGCTTGCGCCAGGCATAGAGGATGCCGAGCGCCACCACGGCGACGAAGACACCCATCTCGGCGACCGTCACCGCACCGAAGCCGGGCCGGTCGAAGACCATCGCCCAGGGGAAGAGGAAGACCGCCTCGACGGCGAAGAGCACGTAAAGGTACGCGTACACGTAGTAGCGGATCTGCATCTGCGCCCAGTCGCCACCGACCGGGTCGAGGCCGCACTCGTAGCCGGCCCGCTTACCGGCCGGGTCGGCCGGGCGGGCGGGACGTAACACCCGGTTGGCGGAGAACGCCGTAACGAAGAAGAGGACGGCAGCGAGCAGCAGCAGCCCGAGCGTCGCGTACGAGCCCAGGTAACCGGTCACGGTGGCTGAGCCTACCGGGCGTCGGGCCGGCCGGGACGACGCGAGCGGCTCCGGGACCCGTCACCGATTATTTTCCGCCGGTACTAGTGCCCCGCCGCAACTGTTACCGAATAATGAACTCTCACCCAGGGTCACGGAGGTCAGATTGTCCCGCGTGGACGCGCGTACCGTTCGGCGGTCCCTCGCCCGGCGTACCCCCGCTCTGGTCGGAGCGGTGTTGGCGGCGGGGCTGGCGGTCGCCCTCGGGGTGACGCCGGGCCTGGCGGCGACCCCCACCGTGACGCGGGTGGCCGTCGACCCGACCGACGACTGGCTCCCCGGCGGTGACCCGACGGACGACCCGACGCCCCCGGTCGAGCCGTCGGCGACCGGACCGGCCACGACCGACGCGCCGCCGACGCTGCCGCCGGGCCCGACTCCGACCGGCGCACCCGAGCCGACCGGCACGACGTCGGCGCCGGTGCCGACGGCCGCCGGCACGCCGAGCACCACGCCCACCCCGAGGCCGCCGCTGCCCACCCGGTCCGCGCGACCCTCCGGGCCGAACCCCGCCCAGCCGGGTGGCGGTCGGATCGGGGTCCAGGTCACCACCGGGGACATCACCCTCGACGACCGGTACTGGAGTGCCCGGAGCACGGTCGCCACCCTGCAGGTGACGGTCACCAACACCGGCGTCGTGCCGGAACGGCTGCGGCTGGCCTACACGCTGCCGGCCGGGCTCACCGACGCCGGGACGCCGGGTTGCGCGGCGGCCGGTGACGGCGGCTGGCAGTGCGGCGAGTGGACCACCGCGCCCGGCGACCGGTTCAGCAGCCTGATCCAGGTCCGGGTCAGCGGCAACGCCTGGCGGCAGATGCCCCTCAGCGGCACGGTACGGGTCACCGCGACCGGGCCGGACGCCGGTGACACCACGCAGGACCACGAGGGCTTCGCGGTCCTCTTCCCGCCCGGCCCGCCGGTGCCCGGGATACTGCTGGACGCCGAGGAGGTGGTCTTCGACATCGGCGGCGGCCCCACCGCGCTGGCGGCCCACCTGGGCAACACCGGCAGGGTGGACGCCGCCGGACGGGTCGACGTGCTGTTGCCGGCCGGGGTCAGCGTGCTGAGCCCGCCGGCCGGCTGTGCGTCGATGTCGCCGACGCGGACCCGCTGCGACCTGGACGTCGTGCCGGCGGGGCAGACCCGGACGCTCCGGTTCACGGTCGCCGCCACCCCGGACGCCCAGCGCGACGCCCCCCTTGCCGGGGCGGTGATCGGCTGGCTGGACCCGGAGCAGGGACCGACCCGGCAGGTCCAGATGAGCTTCCGGATCACCGCCGCCGCCGCGCTGGCCACCTCGCCGGTGGGTGCTCCCGCGCCGACCGGTTCGCAGGGGTTGATCGCGGCGCAGGGCGGGTCGGTGGACGTCAGCGCGATGTCCTCCGCCCAGCGGACCGCGCTCGGGTTGATCGTGGCCTCCGTCCTGCTGGTTGCGCTGGCGCTCGGGCTGGCCACCGGCTCGCTACGACGGTGGACGGCCGGGCGGGCGACGGAGCCGTCGGCGACGGAGCGCTCCGGCTGACCGGCGGGTCGCCACGAGTGGGGCGGTGATCTCAATTACGGCGGCCATCGCAAATCACCGCATAGTCTCCCAGATGTCCTCGACCAGTTTCCCAGGTGTCGGACCTCCACCAAGGAGACCCTAAGCCCGGGACGTAGGCTCGGAGCGAGAGACGACAGCGGGCCGGGGCCCGCCCACGGGCGGACCGCGCAGCGGCGCATCAGGGAGGTCGCGTGGCCGGGCAAGGCGGGGTCACCATCATGTGCAGCCGCGCGCGCGGCGGGGCCGAGCGAAGCGAGGTGCAGGCGTGACCAAGCAGATCCGTCAGTTGGACCGGGTGGTGATCCGGTTTGCGGGTGACTCGGGTGATGGGATGCAGTTGACGGGGGACAGGTTCACCTCGGAGACGGCGCAGTTGGGGAATGATATTTCGACGTTGCCGAATTTCCCGGCGGAGATTCGGGCGCCGGCGGGGACGTTGCCGGGGGTGTCGAGTTTCCAGGTGCATTTCGCTGACTATGACATCCTGACGCCGGGTGACGCGCCGAA